>DATCTT010000001.1:0-4438 GCA_036567845.1 Candidatus Ozemibacteraceae bacterium
AGCGTGGCGGCCGGGTCGCCCGGCACCAGATACAGCACGACGAACGCGATCAGCAGGATCCCGAGAATGACCGGGATCGTGCCGACCAGCCGTCGCAGCGTGTATTCGAGCATGCCGGGTCAGATCACCTGCACAGCTTCATCGTCAGGCCCTTGTCGACCGAGAACAGCGGCGAGAAGCTCATCTTCTCGACCTGCGGCCCCAGCACGTAGCTTTCGTTGGCATACCACAGATACAGCCACGGGGCCTCGTCGACCACGATGCGGTTGATCTCGGCATACGCCGCCGCCCGCTTTTCGGGATCCTGGATGCGCATCGCGGAGGTCAGCATCGCATCGACGTTTTCGTTCTTATACCGGGCGCGGTTGCCGCCCGAGCCCCAGTTCTTCGAATGAAACAGCGGGGTCAGGAAGTTTTCGCCGTCCGGATAATCACCGAACCAGCTCAGGTAGAAGGACGGGGCTTCACCCTTGTCGATCGCGTCTTTCAGAGCGCTCCACTCCATCGGCCGCAGGTTCACCACGACCCCGTGCTTCTTCAGCTCGCCCTGGAGCAGCCGCGTGATCTCGAATGCGGCCTGGGACGACTTCTGGAACAGGTCGAACGTCAGCGGCTTCCTGCGCGTGTAGCCAGCCTCTTCGAGCAACGCCACGGCCTTCTTCGGATCATACGAGTAGCCAGCCAGGGCCTCGGACCAGCCCGAAATGCCGGGGGGAATGCTCCCGCGCGCCGGAACGCCCCTTCCCTGCAAGACGGCCTTGATGATGGCCCCGCGGTCGATCATCATGTTCAGGGCGCGCCGCACGCGCACGTCATTGAACGGGGGCTTGAGGTTGTTGAAGCCGACGTAGAACACGCTCATCGCAGGAACATCGTGGATGCGGCCGTTGAACTCGGTTCGGCTGGCGAACCGCGCGTAGTTCGAGGGGTGGAGCTGGAGCAGGTCGAGGTTGCCGCTCTCGAACTCCATCTCGGCTTTCAGGCTCTCGGGGATGATGCGGAGCTCCAGCACACCGACCTGGGGCTTCTGGCCGAAATACTCGGGGAACGCAGCCAGGCGCACGTAACTGTCGCGCTCACGGCCGACCATCTGGTAGGGGCCGGTGCCGGCGGGCTTTTCGAAGAACCGCTTCGCATCGATATCCGAGGCGGAGCCGAATGGCAGAATGTAGCAGGAGGGCATCGATAGCAGGCTGAGGAAGGGGGCGAACGGTTCGGTGAGCGTGATCTTCACGGTCATCGGGTCGGGGGCGGAGATGCCCGCGACGCTGCTCGCAAGACCCTGGAGACGCTCTTTCGCGCCGACGACCTTTTCCAGAACCCAGGTGCGAGGCGACTTCGTGGCCGGGTCGAGCAGTCGTTCGAAGCTGTAGACCACGTCGGCCGACGAAAACGCCTGACCGTTATGGAACTTCACGCCGGGCCGCAGTTTGAAGATGAAGGCGAGGCCGTCGTTTTGCACTTCCCAGGACTCGGCCAGATCGCCGACCAGCTTCATGTTCTCGTCATACCGCACGAGGCCGCTGTAGATCTTGGCCTGGACGCTGCTTTCGTTGACGTCGACGCCGCGGGCCGGGTCGAGGTTGCCCGGGTCGCTCGTCAGGTAGGCGCGGAAGGTGCCGCCGGTGACGTTCGTCGACGTATCGCCGGGGTGGCTGGTGAGAATGCCGACGACGGCCAGCACCAGGCTTACTGCAACGGCGGAAAGCAGCAGACGTTTCATGGAATTGCCCTTCTCTTTCGGTGGAGTTCTCACCTACTCATCGGCCGATCCGGGCCGAAACCTGAATGCCGCATCGAGTTCTTCGCCGTCGATGCGCAGGATCGCGACGCTCGCCGGCCCGCCCCGCGGTTTGAGCGGGCTGCCGGGGTTCAGCACCCAGGGAGAGAACGTGTTTCGGAACTCGGCCCGGTGGGTATGGCCATGAACGATCCCGCGGACATGGTGTGAGCCGCCCAGGAGACCGCTGCGCATCGCATCCTCGAGTTTGTGGGCCATCAGGATGGCGCCATAGCCGGGAATCGGCACGATCCGCAGGCCGGGAAGGCCGGGAAGGTCCAAGTCGCAGTTCCCGCGTACGGCCCGGACGGGGGCGATGCCTTCCAGCTCCAGGAGGACGCCGTCGGTCTCGATGTCGCCGGCGTGCAGGATCAGATCGACCCCGGTGAGGGCGCCGACGACCCAGTCGGGCAGGCCCCCGATGCCGGGCGTTTCCAGGTGCGTGTCAGAGAGGATTCCCAAAAGCATGGATGCCTCCTTGTGAGTGACCGGACAGAGGGAAACCGTCATGCATGCCCCAGCTTTTTCTCCCGACGGCAGGGGTGGCGATTGACCAGGCGCGCGGGGTCCTTGACAAGGGGGGACCGGGTGCATACATTCTCAACGTGCCGTCAAATCTCATGGGCCGGCAGCATACACTCCGGGAGCGCAAGGAGCAACCCGCATGGAAACCTTCAAGAAACGCCTGATGGCGGCCTTCGTCGATATCGTGGTCGTCGGCGCCGCCAGCCTGTTCGTGATGCTGCCGCTCGCGCTGCTGCCGCTTCCGACGATTGTCATCAACCTGCTGTCCATTCTCGTCATGGCATTTTTCGGCTTCGTCATGCTGATGAAGGACTCGCCGTATCGCATCGCCGACGTGCTCGACCGCCAGTCGCCTGGCAAAAAGGTCATGGCGATTCGGGTCTGGAGCGGCAACAAATCCGACCCGATCTCGGCGGAACAGTCGATCCGGCGCAATCTCGTCTTCGCGGTTCCCTATTTCTGGATGATCGCCGTGCTGCTGATGAGGCTCATCCCGATCGATTTCATCCGGTCGATCCTGGTCTATGTCGTTGCCCTGGGCGGCTTTCTGCTCATGCTGATCGCGTTCGGGTTCGAGATCTTCATGATGACGAAGGATCCCGAGGGCCGTCGCTGGGGCGACAAACAGGCGAACACCGTCGTTCTGATGGAGTAGCGCGGTTCTCAGCCAGCCCTCCGCAGCCGGATCACCCGCCGGGCGGTCAGCCGCTCCATCAGGAGTGCACCCACAGTCGAACCGGCCACGTCGATCACCCAGTCAGCCGCTTCGCACGATCGCAGCGGCACGAAGGCCTGGTGGATCTCGTCGCTCAGCGCGTAGAGCGCGCAGAACCCGATTGTCGCAAGGAGTCGCCGGCGTCGGTCGGGAAGGGGCCGGCGCAGCCACGAGACTGTCCAGGCCAGGATGCCGAGGCCAAGATACTCGATGAAATGCGGAACCGGCCCCGTCGGCAGCAGCAGTTCCTCGGTCGGCCGCGGCCGTGACGAGATGAAGAAGATGATGCCGCAGTAAAGCGCCGTCATCAGGACCGCCTGTCCCCGGGAAAGCCGATACGCCAGCCGCCGTTTCATATCATCGTCCTTCCGGAAAAACGAAGTTGCTCAGGATCGAAGAGAACAAACCACAGAGATACTCCGTTGAATACATCAAGATTTTCAGGACCGAAGGCGAGGAAAACGCTCATCACAGAGCACACGATGAACACAGAGGTCTCACAGAGATTCTCTTTTCCTCCGTGAAACCTCTGTGCCCTTTGTGCTCTCAGAGTTGAAGCCGTTTTGCAGGTTTTCATCTGCGTTCATCTGTCCTCCATCTGCGGATTCGTTCCTGAAACCGAGGAGTGTTTCACCGGAGGATCTTCGTGGTGATTTCAGAAAACGTTCGCCGCATCAGACATCGAGCCATGGAGTTCTGAAGTCGTTTTTCTCTGTGTCTCCGTGCCTCTGGGGTGTGCCTTCCCCCGAAAATACATCGCCCCATTCCGGTGTTGGGGTGCCGGGGCTTTTCGTTCTGTCGCGGAGAGGGTATCATAAGCATACCGCCATGAACAGAAACCATCTGCTCCTGATCGGCGTGGTGTTGCTCACCCTGCCGCTGCTATGGCTGTTCGTGCCCGAATCGAAACCCGGCACGATCAGCTCGCTCGACGGCGTCACGCTGTCGAACCTGAACGGCCAGAAGTTCAAGCTCTCGGGCCTCATGGCCGACAAGAAGCTGCTGCTCGTCTTCTGGTCGATCACCTGCGGCACCTGCATCGAGGAGATTCCGTTCGTGATAGGGCTGCACGAGAAGCTGGGGGACAGACTCACCGTCATCGGCGTTCACCCGCCCGGCTACCCCCTCGCGAAAGTCCAGAAGTTCCTGCGCAAATATCCGCAGAAAATCCCCTATCTGATCGCCATCGACGACGGGATGCAGCTCAGCCGCTCGTATGAGGTGACCGTGCTGCCCAAGACCGTGCTGCTGGATATGCGTGGGAACGTCCTGTACAGCCATGTCGGCTACGATCCATCCATGGAGGCAGAAATTGAAGGCGCCATCCGTTCGAAACTGTGATTGTATCTGTAAATATATAATATTTGCTTTTCTCGCTTTCTTCTTGTTTCCGGCCGCCCGGGTGGCGGCCGAGCCCG
>DATCTT010000002.1:0-1986 GCA_036567845.1 Candidatus Ozemibacteraceae bacterium
CCTGCCGCCGGCTGACGGCGGTCCGAAGAACGACGAAGCTTGATCACTCCCCCGGCGGCGGCCGTCACAGGCCGGATACCGGGCAGAAACGAGGGAACAGCGTGCCAGTAATCGGTTTGATCGCAGGGAACGGACGATTCCCCCTGTATTGCGCCCGGGCCGCCCGGGAAGGGGGCTACGAGGTCATCGCCGTCGCCATCAAGGAAGAGACCTCGCCGGAGCTCGAAAAAATAGTTGACCATATACGCTGGTTCCATGTCGGCGAGCTCCAGGGCATGATCGACACGTTCCTCGGCCGCGGCATCGACCGTCTCGTGATGGCCGGCAAGATCACCAAGACTCACATGTTCAACACGCTCCGGCCCGACGCCCGGCTGATGCGCGTGTTCGAGAAAACCCCGATCCGCAATGACGATGCGCTGCTCAAGGCTCTCGCTGACGAGTTCGACAGCGAAGGCATTCATGTCTGCGACTCGACGCTGTTCCTCACCTCGCTCCTGCCTGAGAAGGGGCCCCTCACGCGTCGCCATCCAACCCAGGAGGAGTGGCTCGACATCCAGTATGGCCACGAGATCGCGAAGAAGATCGCCGGTCTCGACATCGGCCAGACCGTCGTGGTCAAGAACCGGGCGATTCTCGCCATCGAGGCGATCGAGGGGACTGACGAGGCGATCCTCCGCGGCGGCAAGCTTGGCAATGGCGGCGTGACTGTCGTGAAGGTCGCTCGGCCCGACCAGGACATGCGGTTCGATCTCCCCGTGATCGGCGTCGATACGATCCGGACGCTGATCCAGTCGAAGGCCCGGTGTCTCGCGTTCCAGGAGCGCAAAACGCTGCTGCTTGACCGCGCCGAAGTCATTGCCATGGCCGACGCGGCCGATCTGGCGATCGTCGTGGTCTGATCGGAGGAACCCATGAGCGAACCCATCAGAGTCGGGGTCATCGGAACCGGACACCTCGGAAAACATCATGCCCGCATCATTGCCGAAATTCCCGGCGCGAAGCTGATCGGCGTTGCCGACACGAACGAGACGATCGGCCGGGAAGTGGCGGACCGCCACGGCGTTCCCTGGCATCGGGATTTCCAGGAGCTCGAAGGGAAGGTCGATGCCGTCTGCGTTGTTGTGCCGACCTTTCTTCACCACAAGGTGGCGCGGTTCTTCCTCGAGCGCAACGTGAACACGTTCATCGAGAAGCCGATCACCAAAACCCTCGATGAGGCTACGGATCTGCTCGAACTGGCCGGGGCAAAGCAACTGACACTCCAGGTCGGGCATGTCGAGCGCTTCAACGCCGCGATCATCCGGCTCCAGTCGTTTTGCGAGGCGCCCCGCTTCATCGAGTGCCAGCGAATGGGCCCGTTCTCGAAGCGCATCACGGATGTCGGCGTCGTGCAGGATCTGATGATCCATGACATCGATATCGTGCTGTCGCTGGTGCGGTCGCCCATCGCCCGGATCGACGCCGTCGGCATCCCGGTCCTCACCGAGAACGAGGATATCGCCAACGCCCATATCCTGTTCGAGAACGGGTGCATTGCAAATTTGACGGCCTCGCGCGTCACCGACGAGGTGATCCGCAAGCTCCGGATCTTCGAGCTCGACAAATATTGTTCTCTTGACTATGCAAACCAGGCGATCACCCTCCGTCGCATGGATGAGCGGGAGGAAAAGATCATCAAGGAACAGCTCGACATCCAGCGTGTCGAGCCCCTCAAGCAGGAGCTGGAGCATTTCATCCAGTGCATCCGCGAGAAGCGAAAACCTCTGGTGACGATCGAGGACGGAAAGAATGCCCTTGAGGTCGCACTGGAGATCCTGGGAAAGATCAAGACCGGGTGGAAGAAAAAATGAGCGGAAACCCGGCCGGCGCAGGCTGGCGGGAACGGGTCGGCGGCTGGTTTTTTCGCTGGCGCGACCTGCTGCCGGTTCCCCTTGCCATGGTGATGCTGGGTCGGGCGCGCTTTCGCCCACTCGGCTGGGTGTG
>DATCTT010000003.1:0-7137 GCA_036567845.1 Candidatus Ozemibacteraceae bacterium
AACCTCCGTGGAAATCACGGCGTCGACCCTCGGCTTCGTGTTCCCGGTGTATTCGTTCGGCGTGCCGCGCATGGTGAAGGAGTTCGTCGAATCCGCCGGCAGCATCAGAGCCGACCGGGTGTTCGCGATTGCGACCTGCGGTGGCGGCCCCGGCGGAACCCTGGCCCAGCTGAGCGGTCTTCTCGCCGCGAAAGGCGCCCGGCTCGATGCCGCCGTGGCGGTGACCTATCCGGGAAACTGCATTCCGCTGTATCAGGCTCCGCCTGCCGAGACCTGCGCCTCGATGATCGCGCGGGCCGAACGGGCGATCGACGGGTTCATGGCGGAGGTGAAAGCCGGGCGGCCGGTTCCGCCGGGGCTGCTGTCGCGCATCGGTGCCGTTCTGTTCAGGCCGCTCCATGGCGGGTTTCTGCGCACCGTCCGGAAGAGCGGGCGGCTGTTCCATGCCGGGGATTCCTGCACCCGGTGCGGCATCTGCATGCGGGTCTGCCCGGCAGGCAACATCGCGGCCGGCCCGGATGGAAAGCCCGTCTGGGGAGACCGGTGTGAAGCCTGTCTCGCCTGTCTGAACCTCTGCCCTGTCGAGGCGATCCAGTCTGGCTGGCTGACGCGGGGAAGGCGGCGATACCGGCATCCGGCCGTCGAGGTTGCGGAAATCGCGGCCCAGCGCTGCCAGAAACTCTAGGCCACCGTGGCCATGCGGCGTTCCGGCTCGTCGAGCAGGGTTTTCAGCGCCTGGATCAGTTCGATGATTCCGAATGGCTTCGGCAGGGTCGTCAGATACGGATCCTTCGGGAACTTGAGACGGATCTCCTCCGCGCCGAGTCCGCTGGCGATGACGATTGGCTGATCCTGTCTGAGGTTGCGGATCTCCATGAACGCCTGTTCGCCGTTCATGCGTGGCATCAGAAGATCGAGGATCACGGCGCGAACCGGTTTGGCGGAAGTGGAGAAACGTTCGACGGCTTCGGCACCGTCGCAGGCCGTGAGAACCTCGAACCCGAGACGTTCGAGAATCTGCTGGCCGACGAGCCGGATGGCTTCCTCGTCATCGACCAGGAGCACCGTTCCCCAGCCGCGCCAGGCTTCGGCCAGCCGTCCGGGAATCGGCTTTTTGCTCTGTTCCGGTGGCAGAGCCGCGATGTGGGGGGGGGGCGTCGGCGTCGAAGCCGGTGGTTCCGGTTGGGGAGGAGAGGGCAGCCGGCGGCTGATCTGGGCCGCTTTGCGCGCGGCATCGTGGATCATCCGGAGCTGGTCACAGACGGTGGAGCCCGGTGGTATCGCAAGCTGGAGCATTTCGGTGTTCCCGATGATCGCGGCGAGCAGATTGTTCAGCTCGTGAGCCGTCGCGACATCCATGCCCGGCTGAGGAGCCTGGGAATTGCTGCCGCGAAGGGCCGTCACGTGACGCCGATACAGTTCGGTTTCCCGGCTGCGTTCGTGGTGTGCTCCAAATGGCAGGTGGAAGGGATTGTCCCGCAGCCGCTCCTCGAACCAGAGCTGGTGGTGAGCATCCATGGCCGTGACGAGAGCGGCTTTCGAGAGGCTGGCGATGGGGTGAAAGCACATGACGCGGGCTTTCCCCGGAGCTGCGAGGCTGTCCAGGGCAGCCTCGATTCCGCGCACGGCTGCGGGCTTCCGATGGGGCTCCGGCCAGAGATGCAGCACGAGAAGCAGCGGCGAGCTGGTTCCGGGCCGCCGGAGAGCGGTCATCAGGGCCTGTGGCGGGCTGCCCGCGTGTTCCGATTCGATCCAGACGAGCCGGCCGTCCCCCGCTGCAGCCTCGTGATCGAGCTGGCGATGGTCGAGGTGCGATCGCAGGGCGTTCGCGTGACGCGGGGAAAGCCAGCAGATTGCCGGGCGATTCCGGCAGAGGGCATCGATGACGCCTTCGGCCATGAGGGAGATCGCGTGGGCGATATTCGGAAGGATGGCGCCGATATGGGAGTGTTCTTCCAGGACTTGCCAGGGAAAGCCGGCAGAGGACGGGGGCTCGGGCACATGATGGCTAGAATCCATGTGCGTTTCCTCTCTTTGGAGGGTCTTCCGCGGCCGTTTTCCGGCTTTCGGTCCGTGTCTATGTCTCGGCTTGTGCGGTCTTCGACGACTCCAACTCTCGTTATCTTGAGAATAGTCGGAATCGTTCCAAGGGTCAAGCAACCGCACAAAGGCCAGCAGAAGAGGTTTGGCGAACAGATACCACCCTGCAGGGGCGGATTCCCGGACTGAAAAAAGGGTACACCGGAAAACTTTTTTTCCGGGGGCATGGTATAAATTTATCCAACACTAGAAAAATGGGAAACAGGGAATCCCGTGAAGCACTTTTTCTCAGAGGATTCAGCATGGACGATTTCCGTGATCTTGCAACCTTCAACCCGGGCGAGCCGGTCTACTTTCAAGGCGAGCGCCGCCGCGAATTCTATGGTCTCTGCCAGGGACGCTTTGCCAAGGTGCGCCTTCCCGCGGCCCCGGTCGACACGTCTCTGCCCGGCCAGCTCGCGAAAGCAACCCTGATCGAGATCATCGATCAGCCTGGCCAGATTTTTGGCGAGATCGACGCGCTGCTCAACAAGCCGCAGGAATACTCGGTCTTCGCGCTCGACCCGTCCGGCGCCATGCCCATTCCGGCTGGCGGCAAGTCGCTGCGCGACAAGCTCGCCGAGGTGCCGCAGGTCGGTATCAAGACTTGCATTTCGCTCGCGCGCAATCTGCACCAGGCGATCGAGCGGTTTTCCCGGCTCGTCCAGCAAGAGGGTGAGCTGCAGCGCCTGCAGCTCACTGCGGCCCGGGCGCTGCTGGCCGCCATCAATGAAGTCGAACAGCTCGGCGGGGCCTCGATGCCCGTCATTGCGGCAGTTCTCGAGTTTGCGCGGAACCACAAGGCCTTCGAGCTTGCGGCGCAGCTGACCGCGGAAAACCGCCTTCCGGGCATTTCCCCTTCCATCTACAATGCCGTAATGCGGCCGCCCGAGACGCCCGAAAAGACGCAACGGTTTTCGACCGGCTCGATCCTGTGCCGCAAAGGCTCGATCGGCGACAAGCTGTTCATCCTGCTCGAGGGCGTTGTCGAAGTCGTTCTCGGCCCGAATCACCGGGTGCAGATCGCCCGCCCCGGCAGCATTTTCGGGGAAATCGCGGTCCTGCTCAACCTGGAAGCCGCGACGCCCGAGATGCGGCGCACGGCCGATGTCATCTGTGCGACGCCGGTTTCGGCGATCGTCATCGGCCTCGACCAGGCTACCGCCTTTTTCCGCGAGAAGCCCGAGATTCTGACGAACCTGCTGTTCGCCCTCACCGACCGCATGGAGGAGACCCTTCAGCTCGAAAACGGCCTCATGCGGCGCCTCAACGATCTGCTGTTTCAGGAGCTGCGGCACCTGCTCGAAGCCCATCACGGCATCGCCCTCCGCCTGAACGAGGTGCGTGAGCGGCATCTGGCCATGGAACGGCCGTTCAACTTCTGCGCCCACCAGTCGCGCCAGATCTACACCGTCTTCGCCGCCACCCTCGATACCTTCGGTCTCCGCACGAACTCCCGGAAAGCCTGATTTACCTCAAATTGGGGGCGGACAGGGCTTCCGCCGATTCGCCTGCTCCCCGTAACGTGGAAACTCTTGGCAGAACCTCCCCGCCGGGGGTATGCTCTCGCACATCCTGTAGTGAGAAGGAAGGAACACCGGATGTGCGGCGTCATCGGACTCAGTTGTGAACACGAACACAAGCAGATGGGCGGCATGGCCGCGCGGCTGCTGCGGATGTTGGAATATCGGGGATACGACTCGACCGGCGGAATCGTCCAGAACGAGAAGGGGGAGACCACCCTCCGCAAGGATGTGGGGGCGCCCAGCGACGTCGTGATACGGCTCGGCATCTACAAGCTGTCGGGGCTGCTGTTCTGCGGCCAGGTGCGCTGGGCCACGTTCGGGGCCGTGACGAAGGAAAACGCGCAGCCGCACGAGATGCGGTGCAAGCTGCACTTCTACGGTGCCCACAACGGCAACATCACGAACTGCGAACGCCTCAAGGAGTGGCTGCGCCGCGAGGGCCACGAGGTCAAGAGCGACAACGACGGCGAGATGCTCGTCCACACGATCGAACACTTTTTCGCCAAAGAGCTCCAGTACAAGAACGCCGACGATCGTTCGGTGCGGGAAGCGGCGCTGCGGGCGGCCGTCCTTCAGGCCGCGAAGCAGGTGACCGGCTCGTTCGCCTCGATCGTGGTAGACCCCGTCAGCCGCATCATGGTCGCGATCAAGGCCGGCAGCAGCCTGTACATCGGCCGCGGCCACGATCCCGACGGCGGCGATTTCACGCTCGCTTCGTCGGATCTCGCTTCCGTGCTGCAGATGACGCGCATTCTCGTGCCGATCCGTGAGAACGAGTTCGCCGTGTTCGGTCCCGGCGCTGAGCCGGTGCTCTACGATCTCCGCTCCGGCCGCAAGCTCAAGCGCGCCTCCCAGCGCAGCCTGCTCAAGGTCGAGGAGACCCGCCTGCAGCCGCAGTTCAAGTATTTCATGGAGCAGGAGATCTTTCACCAGGTGCAGACCACGCGCCGCCTGCTGACGTTGTTCACCGGCGGAAACGCGATGACTCGCCGCGTGCGCGAGCACAAGGACGAGGCGGCGGTGCTCGAGAAGCTGAAGACCGCCGTTTCCCGTCTCGCCGAGGTCACCGACCCGGTCGCGTTCCAGGAAAAGGCGCGCCAGCTGCTCGACTCGGCTGAACTCGCGAAGCTGAACCGGCTCGTCGAGGCTGACCCGCCGGCCGAATACGACCACCAATTCGACTCCTCCTACGGCAGCCTGCTCGAGGAACTGCGCGACATCGGCGGCCCCGGACGGCGCAATCTGCCGCTGCTGCTGAAGATGATTGATGCGACCTTCGACCTCGAGGATATCGACGACGTCGGCAGCCGCATTCGCGCTTTCCTGCGACTGGTCACGGCCGCGGCGGACAAGGGCGGCACGATCTATATCCTCGCCTGCGGAAGCTCGTTCCATGCCGCCAAGACGGCCCCGATCTTCTTCAACGAGATCTGCGGCCTGCCCGTCATCCCGCTGCTGCCGGGCGAATTCCGAGCCCAGTGCACCCGGTCGCTGCGGCCGAACGACCTCATCATCGGCATCAGCCAGAGCGGCGAGACGAAAGATCTGATCGACGTGTTCAACCTGGTCGAGCAGCAGTACCCGACCGTGAAGAAGGTGTGCATCCTCAACAACACCAACTCGACCCTGGGCCAGGAGAAATCCGACCTCTGCATCCCGCTGTTCTGCGGCCCCGAGATCGCCGTTCCGGCCACCAAGAGCTTCATCAACCAGCTGATGGTGCTGCTGATCCTCGCCGTCCGGCTCCACGAGCACCGGCAGGGGAAGAAGCCGGCTCAGGCACGGGGAAAGCGCGCTGCCGGGAAGAAGGACGAGACCGCGGCTGTCGACTGGCGCGAGATGCTGGAGCGGATTCCCGCCCTGATCGACCGCACCCTCAAGACGACCTCACGCGAAACCGAACTGGTGGCGCAGGAGATTCATCAGGCGCCCAGCATGCACATTCTCGCGACCCGGATGCTCGGTATCGCCAAGGAGGGCGCCCTCAAGATCCGCGAGATCGTGCTCAACCACACCGAGGGCTTCGAGGCATCCGAGTTCAAGCACGGGCCGAACACGATTCTCGGTGTCAACACCGTGTTCGGCATGGGAAGCGTGCGCAGCCTGCTCGAGACGTTCGGCAAGGCCCTGTACCGCATCATCGACGATCCCTCCGGCCGGACACTCGACAACCGCGCCATCCACCGCATGTTTGACTCGGTCGCCGCCTACGCATTCGAGGACAAGGCCCCGAAACTGGCCAGCCCCGTCGAGGAGCGGCTGTTCCGGGAGGTGTTCGCCGGCCACGACTTCTTCGGCAGCATGTATGGGAACTACCCGCTGCTGTTCATCACCGGCCCGGCGGATCTCGACGTGAACCTGACGATCTCCCAGATCAATACCCACAAGATCCGCGGGGCCGACGTGTTCATGATCGCCGAGGATGACGACCGGCTGCGCGAAGCCGTCTCGATCGCCCCCGCGGGATCAGAAAAATATAAGCATGGATACATAACTCTGCCGCGCACCGGGAACCCGCTGTTGACGATTTTCTCGGCGACCGTCGTGCTGCAGATGCTCGCGTTCCATATGAGTCTGCACAAGATGGAGATGCTCAACCGCCTCGAGATCGAGGGCCATGGGGTGCACCCCGACGTGCCCAAGAACGTGAGCAAGTCGATCACCGTCGACTGACGGGCGCTGAACATCGCCGCCCCGGCTGGTTATCCCGGCCGGGGCGGTTTGTCATCAGGGAAGACGGGCGGCAAACAGGCCGGCGCCGGCCGTGGTGGCGCGCAGGGAGATGAGAAGCGTCTGCCCGCCCCGGTCGGTCAGGATGCAGGAGCGCTTGGCGGACAGGTCGAACGAGAGATCGGGCAGGACCGAGGCGGTGCGGAGGGTGCCGGACCGGTACCGCAGAACGCGGCTCCAGGCGGGATGATCGGCGTCGCCGGCCCCTTCCGAGACGAGAATGGCGAGTTCGCTTCCGTTGGCGGATGTCCCGACGACGCGGGCATCGAGCGGGATCTGGCCGGGGGGCGGCGTATAGGTGAACAGGGGGGATTCGCGTCCGGACGCAGGGTCGACGGAGAGGGCGCGCACCTGGTGATCGTCGGTGACGAGCCGGACGAGGGAACCGGCCAGCCAGACGGGCTCGACGATGCCTGGCAGCTCCGCCTGAAGCTCGCCGCCGGGGCCGAACAGGAAGCTGCGGTTTGCCCCCGAATCGGTGACGCCGAACCGGCCGCTGGGAAGGGGGAACACGTGCCGGATGAACCGGAACAGGCGCCGCTCCCCGACCAGGCCGACCGTTGCCGCGTGCCGGAACGACCGGAACAGATGCACGGCTTGGCGGCGGTTGTCGGCCAGGGCGAGACCGCCATCGGCGAGCACAGCGGCGTCGGCGATCTCGATGAGGCCGGGAGCGGTATCGCGGGCTGACAGGCTCAGGTGGCCCGTCGCCGGATCAAGCAGCGAGAGGCGGCGTTCGTGCGGTTCGAGGAGATACGGCGTGCCGTCCGGTGCGACGATGAGACCGGGGGACTGGAGCGTT
>DATCTT010000004.1:0-2475 GCA_036567845.1 Candidatus Ozemibacteraceae bacterium
CCGCCGTAGCGTGCTCCGCGCCGCCGAGGCCTTCCGGACCGAGGCCGGAATCCTCGCGCACCGTCTTGACGCTGTCGAAGAAGGCTGTTGCCTGGGCTTTCATCCGGGCGTTGATATCGTCGAAGGCCCCGCCTGCCTCGCCGTACGTCTTTTCCAGCTCGCCGAAAAACTTGTCGGACTCCTTCAGGAAGTTCTGGAGCCCATCGGGAGAGAGTTCGGCGAGACCGTCGACCGCATCCATGAACTGGTTCGCCGTCTCGGGCGAGATGTTGAGCGACTTGTCGGTGCCGTTGAGGAACGAGCCGACCGCGTCGATCTGCAGCGAGAAGCTGCCCTTGAACGTCTCCGAGACCGAAGCGGCGGTTTCGACGAACCTCTGCTGGCCGCTCTGGCCCATCCGGGCCTGGACTTTCTGGGAAAGCTGGTAGAACAGGTCGAAATGATAGGCAATGCGCAGCCCGCCGGATTCCTGCTGCAGTCCGTTGGCTTCAGCCTTGTCGGCCGCCGGTGTGGCTTTTTCGAAGCTGTCGGAATCACGCAGCGGAGCCGGGGTGGTGAGCCCGGCTTCGGCGGGGCGCAGGCCGTTCCTGCCGGAAGAAAGATCCGCGACCTGGTCGAGCAACTCCTGTGGAGTCGGAAAACGCGATGAAATCTGCATATCAGCCCTCCATGGCTTCGGTTGACCACCGGAAGATCCTTTTCCGGCTTTTCTTATCCTGTAAACAACATCGGCAGAATGCTCCCGCTGCCTGATGGCTGAAAATTGGAGAAATGATCCGATTCATTTGGAAGAAATAGGAAAATCAGATGAATGAATCATGAGATGGCCTTTTTCCGTGAAATATCGTGCAAAGAAAAAGGCACGGGGTCCGAAGCGGAGCCCCGTGCCGGGAACGACCTTGTGATCAGCGGTCCGGCTGGAGGGTGGCCTGATAGGCCTCCTGGGCGGCGTCGTAGCCGGCCTTGGCGGCCTCGATGCCGGCCTTGTCGGCCGGATTGGCGGTCATGACACCGAGATACGTCTTGTAGGCGCCGATCATCTTCTGATATGCCGCATCCGATGCGGCTTTGTTCCGATCCCGGGCGGTGCTCTCACGCATGGCCGGGGCGGTGCTCTGAGCGGCTGCCGGAGCGAGGCCGGCGCGGTTCCCTGCGTCGGCGCTGATGCGGCCCAGCTCGTCGACCATGAAGCCGATCTCCTCGGAGATGCTCTTCGCGGTCAGCTTCTGGCTCTCGGCGCCCGACAGGGGCAGGGTCGACTCGCCGGCGGGCCCCGACATCTTCACCCGCTGTTCCTTCGCGATGCGGTCGAGTTGATCCTTGCCGACCCCGTTGGCCAGGGCGAACGCCTCGAGCTCGGCCTTCACGTCGTTGAGGATCTCCATGATCTGCGTGTGGACGCCCTTGGCGGACTTGTCGGCCGCGACGAGGGCGTTGTCCGACAAAACCATGTATTTGCGGGCTTCGATCAGCTCCTTGCTGAGTTTTGCACCCGAAAGGTTGATGTCGTGCAGCGTGACATCGCCGGCCTGTTTGCCCGAAGCTGCCAGTGCATCGTCGATCGTCTTCTGAACGCGTTCGAGGCTGGCGGTGGTCTTCGCGGTGTTGTCGAGCGTCAACCGGAAGGCGCCGCCGGCCTGGGAAGCTTCCTTCTCGAGCCGCTGCGCGACCGTCCGGGCGCCGTCACGGAACATCTGGACTTCGCCGCCCGCCGTGATGCGGCCGAGCTCGGTTCCCGTCGTGCGGGCATACTGCTCGATCTTGCCGGCAACGTTACCGCCGCGAGTCGCGAGGCTCTGCACATCGCGGGCCATCGCGAGGCTCTTGTCGACCTGGCCCTTCACCTGGCTGACGGGGGTGGAGATGCTGTTCGTCACATACTTCGTGACGTTGAGCAGCTCGCCGCTGAGGCCCTCGACGCCGTCCTTGGTCATGCCGGTGCTGATGCCGAGCGGCCCGAGCAGCAGCTGCAGCATGTTCGACATCTTCGAACCGATCGACTGGACCAGTCCGACCGACTGCTTGCTCGTGTTGATGATCACGCTAACGGCGGCCGCGATCGAGGCGACCGTGGCGGCCAGGGCCAGAATCTGCGGCCCGTAGGTGATCAGCAGGGAAACGCCGACCGCGATTTCCCCGACGAACGGATTGATCGCCGGCACGTTCGCGGGCCCCTTCTGGGCCGTGGCGACCGGGACGACCTCGTGCGCCGGAACGACCTCGGCGGCTGGCACCACCTCGGCCGCGGGAACGACTTCCCGTGCCGGCACCACTTCGCCGGCCGGAGCCGGGACGACCTCTGCGGCGACCAGCTGCGCGACGAACGTGAAGATCAAAAGCCAGCTCCAGATGCGGGCGGAGCGTTGTTTCAACATGCCGTACCTCCCCGGATGATAAAGAATGACCAAAGAAGCGAACCGTATTCTCAAATTATACGAACCGGAACGCGGGAGGTGTCAAGCGAATGCCGGAAAA
>DATCTT010000005.1:0-1851 GCA_036567845.1 Candidatus Ozemibacteraceae bacterium
CTGCCTCGTGCAGCAGCTTCCGCCCCTCGTCGGTGGTCAGCTCCCCCGCAGGCCGGATCGGACAGGCCGAGGCCCGGCAGTGTGGACAAGCGAGGGAACAGGCCTGCGTCGTTTCCCAGGCCAGCAGCTGGAGCTTGCGAAATTCTCCGGTCGGCGTCCCGGTCATGCCGGCTCCCGCAGCCAGGCGGCGGCTTCCGGGGCGAAATACGTCAGGATCCAGTCCGCCCCGGCACGGCGCAGTGCCGTCAGGGACTCAAGCACCGCGGCTTTTTCGTCGATCCAACCGCGTTCCGCCGCGGCCTTGATCATGCTGTATTCGCCGGAAACCTGGTAGACGGCCAGAGGAACATCGAACTCCCGCCGGGCTGCGGCCAGGATATCGAGATACGGCATCCCAGGCTTGACCATCAGCACATCCGCCCCCTCCTCCAGATCGAGGCGCAGCTCGCGCAGCGCCTCACGTCCGTTCGCCGGATCCATCTGATAGCCCTTGCGGTCGCCTTTCTGCGGGGCCGAATGGGCGGCCTCCCGGAACGGTCCATAGAAGCATGAGGAAAATTTCGCGGCATATGACATGATTGGTGTCTCAACGAAGCCGGCGGCATCCAGAGCTGTCCGGATCGCTCGGATTCGGCCGTCCATCATGTCCGACGGGGCGATCATGTCGGCCCCGGCCCGCGCATGCGCCACCGACATCGCCGCCAGGACCGGCAGCGAATCATCGTTCCGGATGCGCCCTTCCGCGTCGAGCAAACCGCAATGGCCATGGTCCGTATAGGCACAGAGGCACACATCCGTGATCAGCCAGGCCTCGGGGCACAGCCGCTTCAGCCGCCTCAGCGCCTGCGGCACGATCCCGTCGGGGGCGATGGCGGAGCTCGCGACGGCGTCCTTCGCCGACGGAACACCGAACAACAGGAAACTTTTCACGCCCCGCGTCATCGCCTCTCGCACCGGCATCTCGATCTGATCGACTGGCCAGTGCATCTGGCCGGGCATCGCATCGATCGGGTGTCGTTCCGCGATGCCCTCCATCACGAACAGCGGCAGAATCAGGTGCTCCGGACGCACCACCGTCTCGCGCACCAGCGCGCGCACCCTGCTGTCGGCCCTCAGCCGGCGTGGTCTCTGAACCGGAAACGGCATACCTTCCTCCTGGTGTCCCGCCGTATCGATCGCGGCATGTTTTCCCGAAGATACCACGCCGCCCCCCTGAGTACAAGGCTCGGCCCGCCCTTTGTCTGCCTTCATCCGCCGGTGTTTGCCACAGTTTTTCAAGGTCTTTGACAAGCCGTTCTCTGGCAGATATATTTTGTTCAGAAAGTTTGTACACAGGATTTTTCTGCGGAGGATGGTTCATGAAGATCGCCCAGATTGCCGCCCAGACCTCTCAGGTCACGGACATGCGGCAAAACGAGGCGGTGTTTCGCACGCGCCAGGCGGCTGCGCGCGCGAAAGTCGAGGCACAGCAGGCGTCTGGCGACTCGAAAACGCAGTATACCAATACCTCCCGGAAGGCATCGCGGGAAACCTCCTCGCTCGAGCTTTCCCGCTTCCAGGCCCAACGTGATGCCGCAAGGCAGGCGTCGGCCCAGGTGAGCAGGGTTGTCGCGCAGGAAACCCGCAACGTCACCTCGGTGCTGGCCTCGCTCATCTCCCCTCCAATTCAGGGCGCGCAGGCTCCTGACGCCATCGGCCGGTTCATCGACAAGTTCGCCTGACCCCACCGGCCTCACGACCGCCATCGACAGAACAGCCCCGGCCAATCGGCCGGGGCTGTGTGTTTCATCTCACTCCCCGTTTCGGGAACAGGCGCTTACTCTTCGGCGGCCTTGGATCCCGGTTCGTCGA
>DATCTT010000006.1:0-3268 GCA_036567845.1 Candidatus Ozemibacteraceae bacterium
CCCAGCCGGCGCCGGAGCCCCCCCCTGACGTGGTTCCGCAGAACGTTTCCGACGATGAGCCGATCCTCGGCGCCGAAGAGGCGGAGCTGACCCGGCGGGAGAAAGCCTCCCAGACCCTTGCCGAGTTTCTCGACGACGGCATCGCTCAGGAGATCACACTCGTCCGGAAAAAACTCGCGAAAAATCCCGGCAGTTACCCGCTCATGCTGCGACTGGCCCAGCTGCAGGAGGAGCGCGGCGAGGTCAGCAATGCGCTCGACACCATGGAGGGATGCCTCAAGAGCGATCCCCAGGCCCCCGAAGTGTATCTGTATTACGGCTCGCTCCTCCGACGTGCCGGCGAGCCGGACAAGGCCCGCGAAGCTTTCCAGAAGGCCCTTTCCCTGAACAAGTATCTCTCGAAGGCCCATTACCAGCTCGGCAGTCTCGAACGGGCCGCGAAACGCATTCCCGAGGCCCGTGACGCGCTCCAGAAGTGCATCCAGCTCACGCCAGACGACCCGTATGCGCATTACCAGCTCGGCATGGTGTACCGCGAACAGGGTGAGATGCAACTGGCCCAGCTCGAGCTCAAGCGGGCCTGCATGCTCCATCCCACCGACTCCTACGGGCACAGCCAGCTCGGCCAGATTTACCAGACCACCCGCCAGTGGGATCAGGCAATCCTCGAGTATTCACAGGCACTCAGCTTCAAACCCAACGATCCGTATGTCCTCGAAAAGCTCGGGGAGGTCATGATCGAAAAGGGCGAGCACGCGCGCGCCGCAGAACTGCTCCAGGAGGCCCTTTCCCATCAGTTCCATCCCGAGCCGCGAACAATGATCACGCTCGGCCGGGTGATGCGCACCCTCGGGCGCATGCGCGACCTGACGGGTCTGATGGTCGAAGTGCTGCGGCTCTCGCCCGGAAACGCGGACGCGATGTTCCTGCTGGCCCAGGCCTACATCGCTGACCAGAACCACGCGAAAGCGATCACGATCCTGCAGGAGCTGCTCGACGCAGTCCCCGACCGGGCCGAAGCATGGCTGGAACTCGGCAGGCTGTATCAGACCCAGGGCAAGGAGGAAGAGGCGATCGCGGCGTTCACGAAAGCCTCTCCCAACGCCACGGATCAGGCCGGGGTCTGGAACACGATCGGAGTGCTGCTGACCAGTCGCCGTGACTACTCCGAAGCCCTGAAGGCGTTTCGCAAGGCGCTGAGCTTCGACTACTCCGACGCCCAGATCCAGAACAATCTCAAGGCGGTCCAGAAGAAGATTGAGTCGAACTGCCGGCGTACAATCGAATCGGCCGAAGAAGCCCTCGCGCTCGATTCGAGCGATCTCGATTCGTATCTGAAGATGGGCATGGCGTATGAGATGATTGACCGGCCCGACGAGGCCATGATGGCCTACCAGCGACTGCTCTCGATCAAGCCCGACTCGGTCGAGGGGTTGACCGCTTACGCCGACCTGCTCAAGCGGCGTGGCAAGCTGAAGATGTCGATGCGGTGCTACCGCGAGATCCTGAAGATCAAGCCTGATCATGCGGATGCGCGCCTCCATCTGATCCGGGGCCATCTCGCCCTGGGCTTCGTGAACGAGGCGCTGCGCCACGCGGTGGTCGCCCAGAAGCTCTTGCCGGAGGATCCGCGGGTCCATTTCCTTCTGGGCAAGATCTACTTCGCGAAAGGGCTCGCTCCGAGGGCTCTGCGCGAGTTCACCCTCGTCGCCAACTCCCCGATGGCCGATCCCGAGATGGTCAGCTGGGCGGAACTGATGCGCCGCCGGCTCCAGAAAAAGTCATGAAAAATCTTCGTTTTTCCGCTGCCACCCTCCTGCTGCTTCTGGCCGGCACCACCATACCGGCCAGCGCCCAGTCGTCGTTCCAGGATATCGCCGTCCGGGACGGTTCGGCCCGCGACATCATGGCCGGGCGCCAGGCCCGTCCCAGGGCCGACACGTATTATCTGATGGGCCTTCAGGCCGCCCGGAAAGGCGAAGACCTGGAAGCACTGCGGGCTGTCGAAACAGGCCTGCAGATCGAGCCGCAGAGCATCAAGCTGCGCAACCTGCGGGCAGCTCTCTGGGCGCGCACGGGACGGCGCAACGAGGCGATCGAGGAGTTCAAGCGGATCCTCGCCACCGTTCCCGACGACACGTATGCCCGAGAATCGCTCAGGGCCCTTCTCCCGCGCCCCACCGTCGCGCCGGTCGTGAAGAGCCAGGTCCGGGTTCCGCCGCGCGAATCCGCCCCGACCGCTCCCGTCAAAGTCGCAACGGATGTCTCCCCTGCCCAGACGGCTTCGGGCGCCCAGGCGGTCGCGGCTCAGCCGGTGCTCGATACCGGTTATTTTGCCCAGGCCAAGCAGAAGCAGCGGTGCGAGCAGGTGATGGCCTCCCTCAAGCAGGCCCAGGATGCCTATGTCAAGGGCCACCCCGACGCCAAGGGAAAGTATGATCCGAAGCTGCTCGTCGATGCGCGCCTGTTGTCGGCCGTTCCTGTCTGCCCGGAAGGCGGAAGTTTCGACTGGTCCGGCGACGGGCCGACATGCAGCAAGCATGGCTCGTTCTCGACAGTCCAGGCCGAGGTCAAAACAGTCTTCTCGGATTTCAACCGGGCAATGCAGGCGAAACTCGGCCGGAACTATCCCGAAGCCCTCAAAGGCTTCGAGCAGGTCGTGATTGCCTATCCGCGCTGGGCTGAAGCGCATTTTCAGCTTGGGGACACCCTGTTCCGGACCGGCGAGGACAGCCGCGCGATCGACCGGCTCCGCACCTGCCTGAAACTCGAACCCGGCAATCCCGATGCGACGCTTCTTCTGGCCAATCTGTATTTTAAGACCGGCCACAAGGAAACGGCCCTCAAGCTCCTTGACAGCGTTTCGAAAAAGATGCCCGGAACCGTGTATGGACTGGCGGCAAGAAGTATAGCAGGGTCTATACGATCCGGCCGTAACTACTACCAGATCTTCCCGCCGAACTGAGCGATGATCCGACCCGTCAAACGTCTGGGCGTTCTCTGCCACCCGACCCGGGAATCGGCACCGCCGCTGCTCCGGCAGATTCTGGTCTGGGCGAAGCAGCACGGGATCGATATCCGCCTCGACGAAACGATGGCACGCCGCGTCCGGCGGCCCGGCCTCGGGGTTCCCCGGCGAGAGATGAGCGGCCTCGTGGACATGCTCGTCGTGCTGGGGGGCGACGGTTCGATCCTCGAATCGGTGCGCACGGCCGCCCCCGACGGGATTCCCGTGGCGGGAATCAATCTCGGTCATCTGGGCTTTCTG
>DATCTT010000007.1:0-19857 GCA_036567845.1 Candidatus Ozemibacteraceae bacterium
CCGTTCTCGTCGTGCTGATCGGATGCATGGGCGGTGGCGGCGGCGGGGGCGGCGGAACCGCGGGCCCCTCGACCACCCTCGGAACAATCTCCGGGAAGGTGACGCTCCAGGCCGGCCTCGCGAGCCTGCATGCCTCGTCGACCAAATCCCTGGCTTCGGTGCAGCCCGGCGATGCGGTCGTCTTCCTCGAGGAAAACCCGTCGATCACCGCCGTGCCGGCCGCCGACGGCTCGTTCAGCATGACCGGTATCCCCTTCGGGAGCTATTTTCTTCTCGCACGTCTGAAAACGGCCGGAGGGGTTCTCTACAAGGTGCGCTCGCTGGGCCCGGCGAACCTGACCTCGTCGACGCCCGCGGCCCAGATGAATCTGAGCATCGCGCCGGCGGACCGGGCAGAGCAGACCGCCCGTCTGATGGTGTTCGATCCGTCCGGAACCCCGGTTTCCAACTGCACGCCGATTTTGTGGGGCGAGTCGTTCACCTTTCAGGGGAACGGCATCTATCTTTCGCCTCTCATGCCGCTGACGGGGGCCGGCACCATCTACGTGAATCCGCCGCCGGGAAGCGGCTGGCAGCAGGGTCTCCTCCCGATTCCCGCCGGTACGTTCCGGGATGAAGAGCTCGTCGTCATCGGAGCCGGCTTCGTGCAGGCCGGCAGCACGAATCACCCCCCCGTCGTCCGGCTTTCCGCCCCTTTCCGGCCGGCGGAAGGCCTGGGCGCGGTCAGCCTCGCCGCGACCGTGGTCGATCCCGAGAACGATCCCTTCGATACGGCCTGGTCTTCATCAAATGGGCGCTTTGCCGCCATCGCAAGCTTCGCTGCCACCTGGATCGCTCCTGCCGATGCGGCGACATCGACCATCACGTTCAAGGCGGTCGAGGCGCGCACCACCGGAACCCCGCTTTCCGGCGAAGCCAGGCTCGTCATCCACGTTGCCCCGCCGGGGAGCCCGGCGGTGCCGGGGGAAATCACCATCTTCACCCCCAGAAAGCTGGCCGAGATCACCGGGACGACCACGACCCAGATTTCCGGGGACACGCAGACCGAGTTCATTGCGAGCCTGACCTGGCCTGCCGATGTGGCTCCGGCCATCTCGTGGTCGGCTTCGAACGGCATGCCGACCTCTTACGCGGGTGCGACATTCCCCTGGCGGTCACCCGCGCTTCCCGAAGGCCAGGTCGCGTACGTCGATATCGCTCTCGTGGTGCAGGATGCAACCTCCCGGGTCGACCGGACGATCCGCATGACCGTCACCTCGATCCCGGACGTGAGGATCACCACGCCGGTAGCGAATGCGTTCGAAGGCGGCTCATCCGTTACCTTCAGCGGCTATGCAGCCGATTACAGGAGCACCCCCATCGACCCGGCGAGCATGACGTGGTATCTCGCGACGGGGACCCAGCCATTCCGGCCCGTTTCCAGTGGTTCCAGGGAGATGACCTACCGGTTCACCGCGCGTGGAGCCCATCAGGTGGCACTTGAGGCCGTCGACCTTCTCGGCATCACCGCGACGGCAACGAAACAGGTGACGATTGTCAATGCTAGGCCCGTGGCCGTCATCGTGAGCCCCGCGAATCAGACCGCTTTCCAGGAATTCGCTTCGGTCCAGTTCCAAGGAACCGCGACGGACTTCGAGGATGGTTCGATCACGACCAACAGTTCATTCGGCTGGACGTCCGATCTCGATGGCTTTCTTGGCTCGGGTACGACGCTCACCCGTTCCGATCTGACGTCTGGTTCCCATACCGTGACCCTTGCCGTGCGCGACAGTGAGGGGGGAATCGGCCTGGCCAGTGTCGGAGTGCGGATTAACCTGCCACCGGTTCTCGATTTCGTTCCGGCGAGCAACGCGGCGTATTTCACCGGGCAAAAGATCGCATTTATCGGCGTCGGCACGGATACCGACAACTCGCTTCTGCCGGCATCGGGCTTCGACTGGTTTCTCAACGGGGCTGCAGGTGTCTGGAAGACGGGCGTTGCGAGCTTTGTCGTCGATGACTCGTTTTTCCCGGCGGGTTTGAACACGGTCAAGCTCGAGGGAACCGGAAAGGTCAACACTGTCGGCAGCGTGACGCACCGGTTCACCATCGGGGTTGCCCGCGCTTCTGTCACCGCCCCGGCATCGGGGACCCGCGTCGATCCGGGGACGCCGATCACGTTCACCGCGATTCCCCCGTCGACGGGACTGATCGCTATGCAGTGGTGGGAGGAGTGGGGCCGCCCCGGTGCCACGCAGATCGGGACGAATACCCCACAGACCCTGACCCTGCCGATCGGCCGTCACACGCTGACCTACGTGGGCTCCGACAGCAGCATGCCGCCGGTCGTGAGCACGGGGGCTGTGTCCGTCGTGGTGGAGCGGCTTCCGCAGATGGCTTTCACCCCTGCGAACGGCGCTGTGCTGTTCCAGCACCCGACCATTCCCTTTGCCGGTGTGGGAACCGACACGAACGATGCGCCCGTTCTCGGCGCGAACATGAGCTGGCTGCGGGATGGCGTTGCCTGGATGACGGCGACCGCTTCGTTTCTCGCGACCGGTTCGGATTTCCCCGGGGCGGGCCAGACTGGTCAGGCGCACACGGTTACGCTTGCGGGAACAGGCCCATACGGAAGTGTCGGGAGCGTGACCTACACCCTGAGAACCGGCATTGCCCTGGCGAGCATCACGCGGCCCATCAACGGGTCCCGGATCGATCCGGTGGATGGCCTGCCGGTGACGCTGACGGCCGTCCCCAATCTGAGCGGCATTCTCACGATGGCCTGGTACCGCGATTACGGCAGCCCGGGGCAGACGCTGATCGGAAACGGCCCGGCGGCCACGGATACCGGGCCGATCGGCCAGGGATTCCATCGCTATACCTATATTGGGACCGACTCGGTCGGGGTGATCAGTTCGAGCAGCGTGACGATTGCGTTCGAACCGGTGCCGATCATGGATTTCACCCCGGCATCCGGAAGCGTCTTCTTCACCGGAACGACGATCGCCTTCCGGGGCGTCGGCACCGACACGGACGGGATCAGCCCCGTTCCGCCGGGACGCATGACATGGTATGTCGATTCCCGGGGGGGGACGCCCTGGAAGACGGGGACCGACTCGTTCACCCTTGCCTCCGGCATCGAGCCGGCGGGAACCCGGCGCATCACCCTGACCGGACGGAGCATGCTGGACACGGTTGACGGGGTCGTCTTCAAGGACATCACGATCGAGTATCCGCTTGCCACGATCACGGCGCCGGCCAGCGGCACGCGGTTCGACAATGGGGCCGCCGTGAATCTTGCCGGGACGCCCCAGTCCCATGCATCGATGACGATGGAGTGGTGGCGCCTGGGTGACCCGGCCCCGCTCGGGAACGGCTCGGCCCTGAACAACGTGAATCTGCCAGACGGCTGGAATATCATAAGCTATATTGGAACCGACAGCCAGGGGAACGTCAGCTCCTCCTCCATTCGCCTCCTCGTGCGTGACCAGCCCGTGATGGAGATCCTTCCCGCAAGTGGCGCGGTGGTTTTTTCGGGCGCCCCCTGCACCCTCAATGGCTCCGGAACAGAGGCCGTCACCGGTCTTCCGGTCGCCAGCGCCACGATGCGGTGGTATCTGGGCGCCAATCTGCTCGGGGCGGGGCCGACCTACTCCCCGGCAGCTGGCGATCTTGCGGCGGGATGGAATGTCGTGACTCTCACGGGCAGCGACTCGCTCGGCGCTCCTGGCAGCACGACGAGTGCCCTGTTTTATAACTACCCGGTTCCGGCCATCGTCAGCCCCGCATCGGGGACGACATTCGATCCCACCGAACCGGTGGTGCTCACCGGCACGCCTGATGCCGCGGGGCCTGTTGCGATGGAATGGTGGCTCGATCGAGGACGGCCCGGAAGCGCCATGCTGGGGACGACCTCCACTGTTTCGACGAACACGGTTTCTGTCGGGTGGCATTACGCAACATATATAGGAACAGATACATTTGGCAACGGTCGATCGTCCGAAATCATGATCCTGGTGCAGGACAAGCCGATCATGGCGATCACCCCCGCGACGGGCTCATGGCTGTTCAGCGGCCCCGTCACGCTGACGGGGTCGGGCACGGAAGCCGGATCCGGCGCGCCGATCGACGGGCTGACCATGAAATGGTACAAGGATCTGAATCATGTCAGCGTCTGGCAGACAGGACCGGTCCCGGCCCTGGCATCCGGGGAAATCTCCGGATGGCACCGCATCGAGCTTTGCGGCGCGGACTCCGTCGCGATCCAGGGGACGGCGACCGTCGGCATCCATTTCGATGTTCCACGGGCTCTGATCACGTCACCCGCCTCCGGTACCAGATTCGATATCGGGCAGAATATTCCGGCCACCGGCGTTCCGGACACCATCGGCTCGATCACCATGAGATGGTGGGTGGACGAGGGGCGGCCCGGCGAGGCCCTGCTGGGATCCGGGAAGAATCTCTCGACAACGGCCGTTCCGCAGGGATGGCATTATCTGACGTATGTGGGAACCGACAGCCTCGGCCTGACCAGCAGAAGTGAGATCATGGTTCTGGTGCAGAGCCGCCCGACGATGGAAATCCTCCCTGCGAGCGGTTCCTGGCTGTTTGCGGGCCCGCTGAGCCTCATCGGATCCGGCACCGAAGCTTCCACCGGGGCCGCCATCGATGGGGCGACGATGCGCTGGTATCTGGATGGCAGCGCGACGCTCTGGCAAAGCGGAAGCACTCCGGCTCTGGCATCGGGAGAAGTCTCCGGATGGCATCGGCTGACTCTCGGCGGCACCGACAGCTACGGCGTTGCCGCGACGGCAACGACCGGAATGACGTTCGGGGTTCCTATCGCTTCGATCTCCTGGCCGGCATCAGGCACCTGGTATGACTCGGGGAAAACCATCACGGCGACCGGCACTCCAAACTCGGTCGGATCGATCACGATGGAATGGTGGCTCGATTACGGACGGGCCGGCGCCCAGCTGGTCGGGACGGGCAATTCCCTGAGTATCCCGGCGGCTCCGCTCCAGGGGTGGCATTATCTGACCTATATCGGCACGGACAGCCTCGCCCGGGTCAGTTCCGCCGAAATCATGATCCTGGTTCAGGACCGGCCGTCCATCGAGATCAGCGTGGCGAGCGGCGGCTGCCTCTTCGGCGGGAACGGCATCTCGATCGCTGGGGTTGGCACCGAGGCATCGACGCTGGCACCTCTCGATCCCGCCAATATGACCTGGTATCTTGACGGGGTGTTCTGGAAGACCGGCTCACCCAACAGCGTTGGCCCGACCGAAGTCGCGACCGGCACGCATCTGGTCGGCCTCATGGGCGTCGATTCCTACGGAATAGCGAGCGCGGCGACCAGCTCCATCTATTTCGGCTACCCGGTGCCTGCCATCTCCACTCCGGCCTCGGGAAGCCAGTTTGCGAGCGGAACTGTGATCGCCTTCGCGGCGACGCCGCCTGCCACGAGTGCCATAACCTTCGATTGGAAGGATAACGGCGTCACGTTCTCGACCTCAGATACCGTCAACTATGGACCAATCGTCGGTCTCCACACGATCACGTACGGAGGGACGGACAGTTCCGGTCGGACCCTCAACGGAACGATTCAGGTCATTCTGAACAACACGCCCACGGTGGAGATGCGGTGGGGAAACGGCAATCTCATCCAGAACGGCGATATCGTCTTCGGTGGTCACGCTTTCACGCTTGTCGGCGCAGGAACTCAGAGCACAAGTCTGCCGGTGGCGCCGGGGAACCTGTACTGGTATCTCGATGGTGCAGCCCCCGTCTGGAAAACCGGTGCCACCGTGAATATCGCGGCAGGGGAAATCGCTTCCGGGGCGCATGTTGTCCTTCTGAAAGGAACGGATGACTTCAGCGCGGTTGGCTCGGTCACTCGCAGCTTCTATACCGGATACCCCGTGGCCAGCATCACGGCTCCCGCTTCCGGAACGAGAATCGATACGGGCGTGCCGACGACCTTCACGGCCGTTCCCGACTCGTCCGGGACAGTGATCGTCATGAACTGGCTGTGGGATACGATCGGCTTCGGATCGGGTCAGTCCGTGACGAGCAGCGCTATCGCCAGCGGCTGGCGCACGATTTCCTATGTGGGAACGGACAGCACGGGCTTTGGAAGCCGCTCGGAGATCTCTCTGTTCGTGAACCGGTTCCCGGTTGCTGCCGTCTCGATCACGTCACCCGGGCAGTATGCGACGGCGCCAGGAATGATCCCGATCCATCTCGCCAGTGCCGGCACGCCGATCCAGCTCAGCGTGGTGGCAACCGATTACGAGATGGGCACGGTTCCGGGGACGAATGTCACCTGGTACTGGCCGACGATCGCGGACAACCGGGGAACGGGGCTTGCGAAGTCTCTCAACGTCGATACGCCCGGGACACAGACGGCCATTCTCGAGATCAGGGACAATTTCGGATCCGTGACGATGGCGACCTATACCTGGTGGGTCTGGGATGCCGAGCGGTATTCTCTCGGCCTGAGCGCTCCGACAGGCATCGGAGTGAACGGGATTTCCGACCTGTTCGTCGCTGACACCGGCGGGGCGAGGATTGTGAAGCTGTTACGGGATGTTTCGGATGCTCCTTCCTTGTCGGGCGATCTTACCGTTGTAAAAAACACGGCTGCCGGCATTTTGACGACATCCCTCGTGAATCTGCATGTGACGGGGGACTCCGTCTTTTCGCTCGAGAATCATCTGGGGCCCGGCACGAACAGAGTGCAGAAATTCGATTTCAATCTGGTGAGTGCGCCGGCAACGCCCCTTGTCTATACCTATCCTCTCGGCGCAGCCGACGATCAGTTGAATAACCCGTATGCCCTGGTGACGGACAATGTTGCGATCTACATCAGCGACTCCGGCAACAACCGTGTGATCAAATATGATATTGCAAACAATAATTATGTCAGCAAGAATGACTGGGACTTCGTGACCCCCCGCGTTCTGCGTCGCCACCCCGTTTCCGGTCTCGTTGTCAGCGATGCGGCGTCGGACGACGCCTCCATCCTCAACACGGCTCTGAATTACCAGAGTTCGTTCCGGAATGCCACGAACGCCGCGGATATCGCCTTTGGTGCCGGCGCATCGCCAAACATCTATATCAGTGACCGGGTGAACAACAAGATCATCGTTCTTGATGCCTCGGGAAATCTGCTGTATACCTTTGGCCTGCCCGGGGCAAGCCTCGGCCGGTTCGCCGGCCCCTGGGGCCTGGCGATCATCAGCAACGATCTGTATGTCGTGGAGAACGGCAACGACGTGATCCACCGGTTCCGTGGCGCCGGCTGGTGAGGCGGAAAAGCTGAGAAAATCAGCGTTCAGCAGCGTGTCCGACGAGGCGGGTTGAAAAATCCGGCTCAGAACAAATCGAGCGACTTGGCTCCCATGAAGACGCCCCCTGTGGTGCCGACCCAGATGCGTCTCCGCGTTCCCGGGGGACCTTCTGACAGGGTGAAACAGTTCATCGTCAGCTGCCCGCCAAGGCCGGAGCTGATTTTCGACCACGTTCCTCCCGCGTCCTTTGTGCGATACAGTCCGTCTTCTGCACCGTAAAAGAAGAACGTCATGTTTGTCGGATCGATGAGTGTGCCGCGCGCATTGATGGGATTGCTGACGCTGACGAAGCTTCCTCCATAGTTGATGCTGCGGTAAACGCCGCTGGAAGATGATACCAGAAGGGTCCAGGGGCTGTTCGAGTCGATGGAGATGTTGGTTATGATCCCACTGGGGGGGGCGCCGGACTTCGTGTTGTAATTCGTCTGGAGGGCGTATCCGTCTCTCAGGTGAGCGGACGTGGTTGTATCATTATCGAAAATCTCCCGGTCCTCGAACCAATACAACGGGCCATAGGTGCCATAATCAACGCTGGGATTTGACACGTTCGGTTCTTGAGAATCATATATATAGCCAAACTCCCCAGCTTCGGTGCCGAAAAACACGATATTGGGTTCAGAATTAGAAACACTCAACGTGCGCAGTTTTCCTGAATACAAATAAGCAATATCATTGGGAAAGGCGTCATTCGTGAGCTTGACGGCTGGACTTCCAACCTCCTCTTCTCGGTGTTGCTGTTTGGTAGCAGTATAATATTCACCCAGATGGAATAGGGTTCTTTGCTTTCCACCGTAAGGTTTGTAAATCCGTTCGATACCAGGCCCCGAAACGTTATCTTTGGTGATATAGAGATAATCGGGATCATGTCTGTCCCAGGCGATGCCCTTGGTGGGGCCGGAGGCGATTTTGAAGGATTTGGAATAATCCCGCACTTCTCCGCCCAGGATGTAGACGCCGTCTTCTGTTGCCGCCGCAATATCGTGGTTGGTCGTGTTGATGGCCAGGGCGTTGACGATGTGGCTCAGCGGAGTTATGAGAGCCGTGGAGGCGAGACCCGTCTGCTGCCAGGTGAAGGCCGGGGCATCCGTTTCGAGCGTCGAGTCGACGCGTGTCCACCAGACACCGTGGCCGTTCGTTCCGGCGAAGAGATAGTAATACTCGTTCGGCTTCCAGATGGGGTCGACCAGAAGGCAGT
This sequence comes from Candidatus Ozemibacteraceae bacterium, assembly GCA_036567845.1. Lineage (GTDB taxonomy): Bacteria > Muiribacteriota > Ozemobacteria > Ozemobacterales > Ozemobacteraceae > MWAR01. The sequence goes on from DATCTT010000007.1 coordinate 8,527, forward strand.
AAATGGGAATATCCCGGCCGGCGTCGTTTTGCATTCCCGACTTGCGGGGTTTCCAGAAATCCTGCAGGGTGATGAAGATCGACTCGGACTTCTTTGCCGTGGTTCCATTCTCGGTATAGGAGTTCTGTGACGTGGCCTTGATCTCGATCTGGCTGACGGCCGGCCGGACGGTGGGCGTCTTGTAGATGCCCGTGGAGGGATCAATGTTGCCGTACGTGTCGTTACCGTTTTCTACATTGCTCACGGTCCAGATGGGCGAATTTTCGACGATGGTCGGTCCGCCCGGAGCCGTCAGGGTCCCGCGCACGATCACAGCCGCCCGCAACTGGATCGAATCCCCCTCGAGCATCAGCGAGATCGTTTTCCCGGAAACGACCTCTTCGGTTGTCGAGGCCGAGATCTGGCGCCAGATGACCATATCCGTCAGAACGTCGGGGTCGGTTGTCTGGGAGGCGACCGGGGTTGTGCCGGATGCCGTTCCCGAGGCTGTTTCGACAGGGGTGGCGAGAATCGTCGAGGCCGAGAACACGAGCCCGGAATCGATTCCCGTGCCGGAAAACCGAGCATACACGGTCTTTTCGCCGTCTCCCGAAGGGAACACCCAGCGTCGATACTGCGAATACTTCTCCCAATAGGAGGAGGAAAAATCGCTGTTGTGGGCTAGCTGCATCTTTTCGGCGCCGGGATACAGAAGGGTGAGCAGGACGCTCGTATTCGTGATGATCGAAGCCCCGTTGTCGATCCAGACGCCCAGATAGCCTTCCTTGCTCGTCGTGAGCCGTATGGGGGCCTGGATGATCGGCGTGAGATTCCCCGAACCGTCCCGAAACTGCGCATACACGGTCTTCATGCCATCCGTACCGGAGAGGGTGAGGCTCTTGGTCGTGGCATAGGTTTCCAGGGCGGCATCCGAAAGGTCGGCTTTCTGGCCGACGCGCATCTGGGTTGCCGTGGTGGCCCGCAGATTGACCGTCACGAACGGGGATCTGGTTTCATACTCTCCGCTATTTATCCAGGCGGCGATGTTCGTCGGGGTCGGGCTCGAGGTGGTCCAGGCGCCGAGGCCGGAGCGGACGACCCGCTGCCCCCCGGCATCCTGGAGGAAGACGGTGACGTCGTAATACGTGCCGGATGTCAGGCCTGAGACTGTGATCTCGTGGGTGCTGACGGGGGTTGCCGAGACGGTGGTGCGGGCGGTCGAGGCTCCGTAGGTGATCTGGGACACGGCCGGAGCGCTGGTTGCGAACTGCAGCCGGATGCTCGAGCTGGTGATGCGGTCAAAGACGGCATGGGTCACGGTCAGCAGGTTCGTCTCGGCTATCTGGGTGGGCTGATCCCGGCTGATCTGGAGCCCGGTGGCGAAAATCGTTTCGGTGTCCCCGGTCGTCGCCGTGAGACTGTAGATCCCATCGGCAAGCCCGTCGAAGGAAAACGTTCCATCCTTGGCGGTATACGTCGTTGAAACGGGATTGCCGGTCGCATCCTTGGCGATGACGGCGATACCGCCATACAGCTGCCGGTCGGCAAAATACACCTGACCCGTGACCTGGTTGGATGTGGCCGCCTGCGGCGAAACGGCACTCACGCCCCCTCCGCCGCCTGCGCCCAGACAGCCCGAGACGAAGAAGGCGAGGGCTGTCAGGATCAGCATCCACCCCGTGATTCTCATGCATCTCATTCTATCAGATAGATCCATCCTGTACAAGCAACGACGTGCGACTAAGAAGCCGGTGAGTCAGGATGTGCGGGGTGATCAGCCGAGCTCGTCGTAGCGGCGTTTGAGGGCCTGGATGTCCTGCCACATCTGCCAGTTGGGGCTGCCGCGTTCACGGGACTGGTTTCGCAGGAGATACGACGGGTGGTACATCGGCATGCAGGGGATGCCGAAGATCGATTCGAACCACTGGCCCCGGATGCGGGTGATGCCGTCGACGTCGGGGCCGAGAACGTATTTGCACGAGGTGTTCCCGAGAAGGCCGATCAGGTGGGGTTTGATCAGCGCGAGCTGTCGGCGCAGGAACGGGGTGCAGCATTTCATCTCGTCGAGGGTCGGCGTGCGGTTGCCGGGTGGCCTGCATTTGAGGATGTTGCCGATGAACACTTCTTCCCGTCTGAAGCCCGCCGCAGCGAGGATCTTGTCGAGATGCTGGCCTGCCCGCCCGACGAAGGGGCGGCCGGTCGCATCCTCGTCGGCCCCCGGTGCTTCGCCGATGAAAATCAGCTTCGCGTGGGGATTCCCTTCGCCCGGGACGGTTTGCGTGCGGGTTTTCCAGAGCTCGCATCGCTGGCAGGCAGCGATGTCTCGCTTGATTGCCTCGAATGTGTCGGCTTCCGCCGTCCCCTCGGAACGGGTTTCGCCGGTGCCCGCGTCGTTTGTATATGAATCCGTATAGGGTGCAACCACCTGCGGCGAGGGCTCGGATGTTGCTGTGACCGGTGTTGCCGCCCCGGTCGCGGCCTCGGTCTGCGCCCAGGTGAGAAACGTCTCCGTCCAACTCTTCTTGATGGGCGGGGCGGCGAGTTCGAACTCGTAGGGCGATTCGCGGCCGGGGGGGGTGAGCACCTCGAACAGGTCGACGCTCGCCGGCGGGGCTCCCGGCCCCGACTCCTTCTTCTTGCGGGCCATCACTCGTCTCCCTTTGTGGCGGGCGAATCGGAGCGGAACACCTTGGTCACGCCGTTCACCCGGGTGAGAGCGCGGATCAGCGACTGGAGCTGCTGGGCGTTCGCGACCTCGATCGAGAAGTCCAGCACGCCCGTGCGCTGCCTGGTGGTGCGTGCGTTCGCCGAGTGGATGTTGACGCCTTGGTTCGAAATGACGCTCGTGATGGCGTTGAGCATGCCTGGCCGGTCCGTCGTCTCGACCCGCATCCGGGTGCGGTATGACTGCTCCGTCTGCTCGATTTGGACGCCCATGTCCCATCGGACATCGATCAGACGCCCCTCGGGCTGTTTATACAGATCCTTTGCGTTCGGGCAGTCGGTGCGATGCACCGTCACGCCGCGCCCGCGGGTGATGTAGCCCATGATCGGGTCGCCGGGAATCGGGTTGCAACAGCGCGAAATCTTGACCTCGGCGGATTCTATACCGCCAGCTATGATCTGCGGCCCCTTGCGGGCTTTCCGGCGCTGCTCGCGGTCCGGTTTGCGCTGCGGCTGCTGTGGAGACGGCACGGCCGGCGGAGCCTGCTTTGGCAGCAGGTCGGGAAACAGCTTTCCGATGACTTGCTGCGCGCGCACCTCGCCGGCGCCGATGCCGGCATACAGCTCGTCGAGGTTCGGGAAGCCGATGTTCTTGATCTCGTCAACGAAGGCCGGCGACTTGATCTTCTTCTCGTCTTCCTTCGAGCCGCCCATGCGGCTGAGGGTTTCGAGCAGTTCCTTCTCGCCGTTGCCGACAAACTCGTCGCGGAACTCCTTCTTCAGCCAGGCCCGGATCTTCTTCTTCGCGTTCGTGCTCTGGACGAACTTGAGCCAGTCGCGGCTGGGCCCTTTCTGGGTCTTGCTCGTGATGATCGAGACGATGTCCCCGTTCTGGAGCGTGTATTCCAGCGGGACGATATGGCCGTTCACCTTCGCCCCGATGCACCGGTGGCCGACATCCGTATGAATATAGTATCCGAAATCGACGGGCGTGCTTCCCTTCGGAAGTTCGATCACGTCGCCTTTCGGGGTGAACACGTAAACATGATACTGGAACAGCTCGACCTTGACCGTCTCCATGAACTCGGAGGCGTCTTTCGCATCCTGATACCAGTCGATCAGGTTGCGCAGCCACGACAGCTTTTCCTTGTAGTCGGGTGTCGCCTCCCTGCCGCTCGTTTCCTTGTAGTCCCAGTGGGCGGCGATGCCCTCCTCGGCGATGCGGTGCATCTCCTCGGTGCGGATCTGCACTTCGAGCGGCCGGCCGTCATACAGGACGGTCGTGTGCAGCGACTGGTACATGTTCGGCTTGGGGACGGCGATGTAATCCTTGAATCGGCCGGGAATCGGCTTCCAGAACTTGTGGACGATGCCCAGCGCGCCGTAGCAGTCCTTGACGGACCGCGTTAGGATGCGGACGCCCAGATAGTCATACAGCCCCTCGAGCGTGAGGTTGTGCCTCTGCATCTTGCCCCAGATCGAAAAGATCTGTTTCGGCCGGCCGGAGAGATCGGCATGGATATGGACCTCGCGCAGATGCCTGTCGATCTGCGTCAGCGCTTCCTGCAGCTTGGCATCGCCCTCGAGCCCCTGTTTTACGAGGAAGTCCGAGATCTCCTTGTACTGCTCGGGCTGGAGGATCTGGAACGACAGCTCCTCGAGCTGGCTCTTGATCTTGTTGATGCCGAGGCGGTGCGCCAGCGGGGCGTAGATCTCGAGGGTCTCCTTTGCCACATATTTCTGCTTCACGGGCGGGAGATACTGAAGGGTGCGCAGGTTGTGGAGACGGTCGGCGAGCTTGATCAGGATGACGCGCACATCGTTCGTCATCGCGAACAGCATCTTACGGAAGTTGACGGCCTGGGCGGCGGTCGCCGAGCTGAAAAACATCTTGTTCAGCTTGGTGACGCCCTCGACAAGCTGGGCCAGGGTGGGGCCGAACATCGCCTCGAGATCCTGCAACGTGGCGGCCGTATCCTCAACGACGTCGTGGAGAAGGGCCGCACAGATCGAGGTCGAGTCGAGATGGAGGTCCTGCGCGACGATCATCGCGACGGCCTCGGGATGGATAAAATACGATTCGCCCGAGGCGCGGAACTGATCCTTATGACACTCCTGCGCGAACCGGTAAGCCTTGGCGATGCGCTCGAAGTCTGCTTCGGGATTGTATGACTTTACTGCTGTGACGATTTCGTCGAGGGAAATGGCGAACCACCTTCCGTGACTGCTGCGAAGCTCTTGACGGCGTCTTCGAGAGAATTATAGACCGCAAAATGGTGCGTGAACTGGGTGATCAGGAACACACGACGCATCTTGGCGCTGAGATTCACCAGACGCAGGTCTCCCTTGCCCTGGCGGGTCTTCTTGAGACCGTGGACGAGCACGCCCATGCCGGCTGAGCTCATGTATTTCAGGTTGGCCAGATCGATGATCAACCGGCACTTGCCCTGGTCGCACAGCTCGTTCAGCTTGTCGCGCAGGATGTCGGAGTTTTCGAACGTAATCTCGCCGCGCACATCAATGACGACGGCGCCGTTGTCGCGTTCCAGACACTCGATGGTCAGACTCATGAGAACCTCTCGGATCCGTATTGAGGATAGGATATCATCGCCGGAAACGGCGTGTCAACGCTGATTTGCGCCGGTCAAGTCAGAGGGCGTCGCCCGATGTCAACTTCTCGCCCAGGCTCAGATGGTAGCTGAGCGACTCCAGTTCCATGGCCAGATCGACGTTGTGGACGGTTACCTGCGGGGTCGAGAACAGCTTGAACGGGGCGAAGTTGAGCACCGCTTTCACCCCGGAAAGCTGTGCGATCTCGAACACCTCGTGGACGGCCTCGACGGGCACGGTCAGGATCAGAATCTCGATGTTCAGCTCCTTGACCGCCTTCGCGATCTCGGAAACATGCCGGATAGCCGAACTGCCGCCGACAACCTGGCCGATCACCCGCGGATCCTTGTCGAACAGGGCCACAACCTTGAAATTCCGCTTCTCGAAGCCGCGATACGAGGCCAGAGCCTTGCCGAGCCGGCCGCCTGCGCCGACGATCCCGACCATGCGCTTGCGCTCGAGGCCGAGAATCTTGACGAGATGATCGCGCAGCTTCGCCACGGAATACCCGACACCGCGTTTGCCGAACTCCCCGAAATAGGCGAGATCCTTGCGAACCTGGGCGGGGTTCAGATCGAGCCGCGTCGCGAGCTCCTGAGAAGAAACGACGGTCAGACCCTCATCATCGAAGCCGTTAAGACACCGGAGATACACCGAAAGTCGCCTGATTGTGGCCTGCGGCGGCTGTATCTGCTTTTTTTCCACGTGCAATTTTGCTCCTGCACAAGCGGCGATGCATTTTTCTACCACACCCCTGGCCCCGTCGGCAACAACGCATTTCATCCGTTCGTGTATTTCTCATGGTATCCTGACTGATGCCACCCGAGACGGAGGAAAAAGCGGAGCTTGCCACGACCGGATCAGATGACCGACCGAAACGTTCACCTACGGGGATTATTGCTGCTGGCCCGATGAGGAACGGTGGAAACTGATCGACGGTGTGCCGTTCGATATGACGCCGGCCCCGTCGCGGCAGCACTCGCTCATTCTGGGTCCGTTGCAGGAAATCATCCGCCCGTTTTTTCATGGAAAACCTTGCGAGGTGCACAGTTTCCCCTTTGATGTCAGGCTTCCGCGCGGGAAGGAGCCGGATGAGGAGGTCGATACCGTTGTGCAGCCCGATCTTCTTGTGGTCTGTGACGAGAAGAAGCTGGATGACAAGGGCTGCAGGGGCGCACCGGATCTGGGAATCGAAAATCTATCACCCTTCACCTCGTCCAGGGATCACATCACGAAGAAACACCTGTACGAAAGACATGGGGTGAAGGAGTTCTGGAGCGTCTCGGCGAGCGACCGGCGGATCATCGTTTACGTTCTCGGGTCCGACCGGCGATTCGAGGAGGAGGTCATCTTCAGCGATATCGAAATCATGCCCTGTAAACTGTTCCCTGGGCTCGAGATCGACCTTGGCCAGGTGTTCGCCTCGGTGCCGCGGCGGATCGTGAAGGAATCCCCCAAAAAATATCTGGCTTGATATTATAGAGTTGACGATTTGAAGGCGAAACCGCGCAGGAAATCTTCGGCAGGCATCATCGCCTTGCCGGGGCGCTGAAGCCGCAACAGCCGGAGTGAGCTGTGTTCGCCGCACGCGATGCGGACACCCCGGGCATCGGCCCCGAGAATCGTGCCGGGGGACGCCGTCGAGGCCTCGTCCACCGCCGCCTCGCCGACCTTGAACCGTTCCCCCCCGGTCTCGAACCAGGCGCCGGGACAGGGGGTCATGGCGCGGATGAGGTTGAACAGGTTGCCGGCGGGGCGCTTCCAGTCGATATGGGCGGTTTCGCTCGAAATCTTCTGGGTGTAGGTCGCGTGCGAATGGTTCTGGGGCTCCGGGGTGATCTCGCCACGGGCGAAGGCCAGGAGAGTGGTCGTCAAAAGCGGGGCGCCCAGGGCGCTGAGTCGGTCGTGGAGGGTCGAGAGTGTGTCGGCGTCGGTGATGGGGGTCGCCTGGGAGGCGAGCATGTCGCCTTCATCCATCTTGGCGTTCATGCGCATGACGGTGTTGCCGGTCACGGGATCACCTGCCAGAAGGGCGGCATGAATCGGGGAAGGACCGCGATACTTCGGCAGCAGCGAGGCGTGGAGGTTGACTGGGGCGAGGCGCGGAATGTCGAGAACTTCTTGTGGCAGGATCAGGCCGTAGGCGACGACGACGAGGAAATCGGGCTTCTCGGCCCGCAACACTTCCACTGCTGTCGGATCCTTCCGGAACGACGCGGGCTGATGCACGGGCAGTCCGAGTTCAAGCGCTGCCGCTTTCACCGGGGTTGCGGCTTCCCGGTGGCCGCGCCCCTTCGGACGGTCGGGCATGCAGTAGACGGCGGTGACCCGGAACGCGGGATGCGAAGCCAGGGCTTTCAGGGCCGGGACCGCGAAGTCCGGGCAGCCCATGAACACCACGCGCAGCGGGGCCGGGTCGGTCATGCCGCATCGACCCCGTCATCGGAGTCATCATCTTCGTACTCAATCTTTCCGCCAGCCTCGATGATTTCGAGCTCGTGACGGATCTGGAGACGGCGGGCCTTCGAGATGCGATCGATGAACAGCACCCCGTCAAGGTGATCGTTCTCGTGCTGGATCGCTCGGGCCAGCAGTCCATCGGCTTCGATCTCGAAAGTGGTGCCATCGAGATCCGTGGCACGTGCCTTGACCCATTTCGCCCGGGTGACGGTTTCCTGGAGGCCAGGGAGGGAAAGGCAGCCCTCGTTGCAGGTTTCTTTTCCGGATGTTTCGAGAATCTCCGGATTGATGAAGGTGATCGGATTTTCACCCGTATCGATGATGAACAGACGCTTGTTGACCCCGACCTGGGGAGCGGCGAGACCGACGCCGTTGTTCTTGTACATCGTCTCGAACATGTCCCTGACCAGGGTGCGCAGGTCGTCATCGATGGTCGTGATCGTCTCGGACGAGTTGCGAAGCTCGTCCTCGCCGAGGTGGAGGATGCGTCTGATCATGAGGTGTCTCCTTCGACGGCAGGGTCCGAAAACCCTGGGCATGCGGTGATACAATTTTTCTTTCATTATAGCATATTGCCCCGCGGACGCGCACGTCCGTGCGCCCCTCAGGGATCAATATCAATCGAAATTTTCACGCCGGACCGCGCGGCGGAGGGGGCCGATGTGCGCAGGGCTGTCGCCAGGGCGCTCCGGTCCGGAGCGCGGGCGAGGAGCTGGAACCGGTACTGGTTGTTGACCCGCTCGATGGGAGCGGGCGCCGGGCCGAGAAGGCTTCCGCCGGCGAACGCGGAAGAGGCTTTCAGCGTTTCGGCCAGCTGGTGCGCGGCCTCCTTCGCTTTATCCGACTGTTCACTCGAAAACAGCACCGAAGCCAAGTGAAGGAAGGGCGGGAAGCCCGCTGCGCGCCGGTGTGCCGCCTCTTCCCGGAAAAAACCGTGATAATCCTCGGTCAAGGCGAACCGGATCGAGTGGTGGTCTGGGTAGTAGGTCTGGAGGACGACGCGGCCTGCTGTATCCCCCCGGCCCGCCCGGCCTGCGACCTGGGCCAGAAGTGAGAAGTTGCGCTCAGAGGCACGGAAGTCCGGGATGCGCAGAAGACTGTCGGCGGCGAGGATCCCCACGAGCGTCACATCCGGAAAATCGAGACCCTTCGCGACCATCTGGGTGCCGATGAGAATGTCGATCTGGTGCTGGCCGAACCGGTCGAGGATCGCCTCGAGCGAGCCGCGCGTGCCCGTCGTATCGGAGTCCATCCGGGCGATGCGGGCGCCCGGGAAGTAGCGGCGCGCTTCCGACTCGACGCGTTGTGTTCCGGCACCGAAATACCGGATTGCCTCGCTGCCGCAGGACGGGCAGGCGCTGGGCAGGGGCCGGGCCTCGCCGCAGTAGTGGCAGCGCAAGATACGGCTTCCCTCGTGGTAGACGAGCGATACCTGGCAGCGGGAACATTCGATGACCTTGCCGCAGGCCCGGCACAGAACGAAGCTGCTGTAGCCGCGGCGATTCAGATACAGGATCGCCTGCTTGCCGGTCTTGAGTGCCTCGCGGAGAGCGCTGGCGAGCGTTTCGGAAAACATGCTTCGGTTCTTTTTTGCAACCAGTTCCTGGCGCATGTCGACGAGATCGACGCGGGGAGGCGTGCGGTCGGTCACGCGCCGGGTCATCTCGACGAGCCGGTATCCCCCGTCGAGGGCGCGCTGGAAGGCGTCCATCGTCGGCGTCGCCGAGCCCATGACGAGCAGTGCCTGTTCGAGCTCGCATCGCTTCGCGGCCACTTCCCGGGCATGATAGCGGGGGGATTCACCCTGCTTGAACGAGGGTTCGCCCTCCTCGTCGATGATGATCGTGCCGAGCATGGGCACGGGCGCGAAGACGGCGGAGCGGGCCCCGACGACGACCGGGGCGTCACCGGACCGGATCCGTTCCCATTGATCGAACCGCTCGCCGTCCGAAAGGCGGCTGTGGAGGATGGCCACCCGTTCGCCAAACCGGTCCCTGAACCGTTTGACCATCTGCGGGGTGAGCGAGATTTCGGGAACGAGCACGATCACGCCGCGGCTTCGTTCCAGCTGCTCGGCGACCCAGCGCAGGTAGACTTCGGTCTTGCCCGAGCAGGTGACGCCGCGCACCAGCACAGGCCGGCGATCCCCGGCCGACGCTGTCCGGATCTCGGTCAGAACGGCAGCCTGCTCGGCGGTCAGGTCGGGCAGGGGGGCGGCCGATGTGCGGTAGTAGGCGTCCCGGGCCACTTCGCGCCAGAACCGCTCCTCGCGCAGGATCAGCACACCTTTTTTGAGGAGCTGCTGGACCGGGGCCGAACTCACGCCGGACTCCTTGCAGAGGCGGGGGATCGAGAGTGGGGTGTTGACCCGCAGGAGGGTTTCGATCGCCAGACGCTCTTTGGGCGTGAGCGTCTCAAGGTCCAGCGGCTTGTCGGCAGGAAGGCTGACGAGACGCACGAGCCGCGGGCCGGCTGCTTCCTGGCGCTCGAAGCCGACGGCGACCAGATCTCCGGATGACCAGGCGGCCAGTTTTCCCGCGACCTGTGGGAACCGCGCGAGCCAGGATTTGTAGGGAGCCTCCCCCTTTCCGCGAAGCCAGGCGATGGGAGCCGGCAGACGTTCCATGCCGGTGGCCAGGGCGGCCGGACCGGGCCTGGCGATGCGGGTCATCTTCTGTTTCACCCCGGCCGGCAGCATCGCATGAAAGGCCTCGCCAGGCGCGCAGAGACAGGTGTCGGCGATCCAGAGGGCAAGCCGGACAAGCTCGGGGGAGAGCAGGGGGACCGGATCGAGAACATCGCCAATCGCAAGCGTGCGGAAGTCAGGAGCAATATCTGTTACTTTTATAACATAACCAATAATTCGCTGCGCCTGAACGGGGGCGACGACCCGGCAGCCGGGGGTGGGAAACGCGTCGGGGGCGGCGTCGAGGTGATACGTGAGCACCCCGCCCTCGATCGGGAGGGCAACGGGGAACGAAACCTCGAGATACCGCCGGACGACGCCGGTGTTCATGGGGCCGCGCAGGCCGGCCGTCAGCCGGCGGCGTGAGCGAGCCGGTCGGCCAGGAATTCGGCGAACCGAAGGAAGGCCGACTGGGCCGTCACATCGGGGATCAGCCTGTCTCCGGAAGCTTCCGTGACGATCAGATGCCCGTTCGGCTGCCGGCGCACGACGATCCAGCCGGACTCGGCCAGATGGCGAACTCCCGATGCGGGGGCGTCGGGGTGAAGAAACCGCACCCGCAGGCGGCGTCCGGGGGCCGAGGGAGCTTCGTCGAGCTCGGAGGGATCGAGCGTGATGCCGAGTGATTCGGTGCGGCCCTTCTTCCTGCGAAGGGGGAAGGGACCTTCATACGTCTCGATCAGAAGGGGCGCTTCATTCTCGGCGTTGTCCGTCGGCGCGGGGAAGCCGAGCTTCCTGAGGCAGCGTTCGAGCTGGTTTTTCCAGTCGGGAGGGGAACCGGCGAGTGAGGCAAAGGGGGCGGGAATGGTGCGCGACACGACAACAGGCATCGTTTGCAGCCGGGTGCGCCGTGACAGGAACAGTACGAGATCGGCAAACGTCTGTTCGAAGGTGGAGCGCCACTGGCCCGGCACCGGGGGAAGCTCGCGGAG
>DATCTT010000008.1:0-2519 GCA_036567845.1 Candidatus Ozemibacteraceae bacterium
GGCGATCGCGGCCGCACCGGTCCGCACCAGCCGAACGTTCAGGCCGGATACGAACCACGAGCCGTCGATCGCGAACCCGTCGCGAGCCGCGTTGTTGGGCACGGACGCCGGTGTGAACCCCGAAATCACGGGCGGGGGCGCGAGAACGGTGAAGAGGTCCGCCGCTTCGGTCCGCAGCCCGTCGCCACCGATCGCCTCGATATTCCAGGCGCCGGTCGCAAGGCCGGTCAAATCAAAGGCGCAGGTCACCGATCTGCTGTCTTTCCAGACGACCGAGGTCGCGGTGACGGCGGGAAACCCTTCGCGGGTGAGCGAGATGCGTGTTCCCGGCAGGAGATTCGCGCCGGTGACCGTGATGTTCCGCAGAACCCCATTGCCGGGGGCGCGGTTCGGGCTGACCGTCGTGATCATCGGTGCCAGACCCGTGACCGTGAATCGGGCTGCACCGACCGCCGTCTCGCCGTTCGGCTTGAACACTTCCACGGTCCAGAGGCCGGGAGTGGCGCTTGCCAGGCTCATCTGGCCACGAAGCTCGCCCGGCCCCGCCAGGGTGACCATGCCGGCGACGATCGGAAGAAAGCCTGCCCTGGTCAGCCGGATCCTGGTGTCGGCGGTGAAGCCCGATCCGGAGACGACGATCTCGAGCGGCTCTGGGCCGGCGGTGGCCACTCCGGGCCGGAAGCCGCCGACGGCCATGTCGGTCGGGGCCACGGTCAGATCGGTGTTCAGAACGAGAATATCCCGGCCGGTTCCACTCGCTGTGCCGATGACACGGAGGCTGGGCGGATTGGGCAGGAATACCCCCACGGAATGTATCTGTTGATTGGAATCGATGACGGAATGCGGTGCTTCGATCTGCTCGAACGCGATGAACTCGCGCAGGCGCGCCATTCCTTCGTCGGCCAGAGAGAGGGATGCTGCGCTTCCCGGGGCGGTGGCGTCGATGGTTCCCATGACCGTGATCGTTCCGGTCGGTGCCGGATTCAGGGGAAGATAGGCTGTTTCTCCGCATCTGACGACGGTCGTGCCGAGCACCACACCGGCTTTCGAGACGGTGATGCGGGCCTCACCGGCCGTGAACGAAGGCATGATGGCTGAACATCCCTGCATCAGGTAGGCCCCGTTGGATGTATAGACAGACGTTTCATTCAGCTCGTATTTTGTGTTGCTGCAGTCGGCCACCTTCGCGAGGGTCAGCACCTTTGACGTCTGCCAGGTCTTCCAGGCACCGACCTGAAAGGCCGGTCCCTGCCAGATGACCTGGAGGGCGGTTCCGCTGGCGGTTCCGACGAGACGGGCGACGAGGGGATTGTCTGTGCCGGCCGGGTACGGTGTCACGTCGGGCTCCGCTGTGGCCTGGACCGGTCCCATCAGAAACGCGTCGGCGCCGAATCTGCTGGCTCCGCGCGCGTTCTGCCTGCGTGAGAGATGCGGTGCCATCGGGACGTTCGAGAAGAAATACGGGGAGCTGGCCAGCCCGTCCTGACTGAGCCTGGCGAACAGGGCGCGCATCTCGTCGTTGAAGATGAGCGTCATGAGGGTGGCGTTGTCGAGCACCGAGAAACGCGGCTTCAGATCGATCTCCACCGGCCCCGTTCCCAGCATCTGAACCGTCAGGCTCGCTGGAGTAGGCCGAGGAAGCGTGGGCAGGACTGCCTGGACGGCCGAGGCAACTTCCGGAACCGCCCCGATCGGAACATTCGAGTGCAGCAGGAACTCGACATCGCCGAACCGCTTGCCCATGGCGTTGACGACGCCGGTGACCGCGTTCAAGGGGAGCGCGCGCTCAAAGGCGAAGTAATCGAAATCGTAGCTGAGCGCATTGCGTTGAGCCTCGTAGAGCAGCACCCGGGCAGTGCTTTCGAGTCCGTAGGTGGGCGTGCTGAGAACGTCCGCGTAGGACAGGATCGTGGAGAGGCGGCTTGCGCCCTTCTCATTCTTCAGGTCGAACCGGTAGAACGAGGCGGCAGGGAAGGTGATGGGCAGGGTGACGTTCGCCCGTTCGGAACGGGCTGTCTCGATGATCTCCTGGATCTCCTCGGGGGTGAAGCCTCCGATCGTCGATGGCTGGCCTGCCGCGACTGGGTCGTCGTTGCCAAAGTCACGCCAGCCACAGGCTGTCGTCATTCCCAGAACGCAGGCGGCCACCAGAATCAGAAAGAGAATCTTGCGCCAAGACATCATCGGATCTCCTTGTTGTGTCGGCATGCCGAGATCGGCAAGGGGGGGGGAGCATGGTTGGCCGCGGCTCATCCTCTCAATTGGAAGTTCTCAGGTGGAGAATGATAGATCCGGGAGGATGCCCAGTGCAAGAATGGAAATTGCTATACTGTACAGAAGCACCTGGAGGAACAGCGATATGTCGGTTATCCCCCCGGCGGCGGACGTGCCTTCGATGGGAGCTTTGCCCTTGAAGCCGGTTCCGTCTGGCTCCGGCTTTTTGAAGAGGCTTGCCGGATGGATCTTTCGCGGTCGGATTCTGGTGCCGGCCGGGGTTTGCCTCGCGCTTTTTGTCGCCT
>DATCTT010000009.1:0-2519 GCA_036567845.1 Candidatus Ozemibacteraceae bacterium
GCGCAACGTTGCCGACCCGGAAATAGCTCCAGCCCTGCTGCGTGGGCAGTCGGGACATGTCGAGGATGACGTGGACCTCGTCGAGCGGCCCCACCGCGCTGCGCAAAGAGAGGCTCCGCAGGCCGACAGGCGAGGTCACCATCCCATCGATCGCGGACGTCGTCGTTGCGGGCGCGTCATTTCCCAGGGCGATCACCGGCAGGCAACAAATCAGGAGGCACAGGAACGCCGTTCTGAACAGATACACCGTCACCCTCACCCTCACCGTTTCATTTCTCGTTTCGGCCACGCAACTCCGGCCTGTCCGTATCGACAATCGTATAATATTCCATCGATATCATCAACTCTATTTTTTTCTCAGGCGTCGAGTCCTATTCACAAAATCGAGGTTTCACCGAATTCTCAGGATCCGGGGTGACTGACGTGTTCCCGCTCACCCGTCAATCGCCTTCAGAAACCGTTGCCGGGAACCGGGGGACCGCCCTTCGACAGAGGTGGGAGATGAAAGTCGGCAAGCACAAGCCACGTGATCACAAAAGCCCTGAGTTGTCCACCATGCTGGGACCATTTCAGTATACAAAAAGAGGTTCAGAAGGGAAAAATGAACTTGGAGAAATTACAGAGGGCCTGACGACCTGCGACTTCTCTCCTCCGTTCTGGGCTGACCCTCCATTGACGGGCTGGGCTGGCTGCTGCTAGACTGCACGAGTGACGAGGAGTTCCCAACCATGAAACGAACCCTGATCGTTCAGGCGCCCGCGAAGATCAATATCGGGCTGTGGGTGAAGGGCAAGCGTGCCGATGGCTACCACGAGCTGGCCAGCCTGATGCAGACGATCTCGCTTTCAGATACGATCGCCATTCGTGAGACCCGGGAAGATGGTCTGCGCACCGAGTGCAACCACCCCGACGTGCCGACCGGCCCTGCGAATCTCGTTCACAAGGCCGCGACCCTTCTGCTCCAGCGGCTTGGCATCGCGCCCCGCCTGCTGATCCAGATCGAGAAGCGTATTCCTGTTGCCGCGGGACTTGCCGGCGGAAGCACCGACGCCGCGGCCGTCATGCTGGCCCTGACGCGGTTCTACGACTCGTCTCTCCCGCTCGTCGAGTTGATGGAACTGAGCCAGTCGATCGGCTCCGACGTGCCGTTCGTGATGCATGGCGGTCTGGCCCTCGCGACCGGTCGTGGCGAAAACCTGTCATTCCACGAGGCACCCAAGCCCCCTTACGTCGTCGTGATCGCCGTTCCGAAGAATGTGCAGGTTTCGACGAAGTGGGCGTACGAGAACTACCAGCCGGGCGACAACACCCGGAAGGAAGAGCTGTTCAAAACCCTGTTGCCCGCCTACCGCGAGCGGAACATCCAGCTTCTCCGGAAGAACCTGTTCAACGATCTCGAATCCGTCACGCTGCACCGACATCCTGAGGTGGCGCGAATCAAGGAAACCCTTGCCGCATCCGGCACCGGGGCGGTTCTCATGTCGGGAAGCGGTCCCTCGGTGTTTGGACTGTTCGACGACCGTCGCGATGCGTTTGCCGCTGCCTCCGCGCTCGATCCCGAGACGGTCGACGTGTTCGTCGAGCACACGCAGCGGCCCCAGCCCCGCTGAGCCGGAGAATTCACCATGGCACGCAGTCTCGCGATTCTCGGCTCGACCGGCTCGATCGGTCTCAATACGCTCGATGTCGTTCGGACCCATCCGGAGCGACTCACCGTGAAGGCGCTCGCGGCCGGAAAACAGTGGAAACGCCTTGCGGAGCAGGTGCGCGAGTTCCGTCCCCGGCTCGTGGCCGTCTACGAACCGGAAGCCGCCGCGCGGCTTCGCGACGAGATTCGCGGCATCGACGTCGCCGTCCGGGAAGGGATGCCGGGGCTGCTGGAAGCGGCTTCTCTGGCCGATGCGGACACGCTTGTTTCGGCCCTCGTCGGCTCGATTGGCCTGCGGCCGGTGATGGCCGCGATCGCCTCGGGAAAGACGATCTGCCTGGCGAACAAGGAAACCCTCGTCGTTGCCGGCGCTCTGGTGACGGCTGCGGCGCAGCGGAAAGGGGTACCGATCATTCCCGTCGATTCGGAGCATTCGGCGATCTTCCAGTGTCTCGCCGACGGCAATCGTGATGCGAGCCAGATCCGGCGGCTGGTGCTGACCGCCTCGGGCGGCCCGTTCCGGCAGCTCGAGACCGATCGGCTCGCCGGGGTTACCCCGGGAGAGGCGCTTCGGCACCCGAACTGGGAGATGGGCGGCAAGATCACGATCGACTCGGCGACCTTGATGAACAAAGGCCTCGAGGTGATCGAAGCCCGTTGGCTGTTTGGCATCGAATTCGACCGGATCGAGGTTGTCGTGCACCCGCAGTCGATCATCCACTCGCTCGTCGAGTTCATCGACGGCTCGTTTCTGGGCCAGCTCGGCGCCCCCGACATGCGGCTGCCGATCCAGTATGCGCTCAGCTACCCCGACCGGTGGCAGGCGAGCGGTGACCGGCTCGACCTGCTGAAGCTCGGCTCGCTCACCTTC
>DATCTT010000010.1:0-3010 GCA_036567845.1 Candidatus Ozemibacteraceae bacterium
CTTGCGCACCGGGAGTTTGCGGGTGGGCCGTGCAGGACTCGAACCTGCGACCCGCTGATTAAGAGTCAGCTGCTCTACCAGCTGAGCTAACGGCCCAAACACTTCCGGAGAAGTGTTATTGCCAATTCTTCAAAAACGATGAGCCGTGTTGGACTCGAACCAACGACTCCCTGCTTAAAAGGCAGGTGCTCTGCCTCTGAGCTAACGGCCCGAATACGCGCCTGGAAGGATTCGAACCCTCAGCCTACGGATCCGAAGTCCGTTGCTCTATCCAATTGAGCTACAAGCGCCTGCAAACTTGGATGGGGACAGAGACGGGGCTCGAACCCGCAACGGCTAGATCCACAATCTAGTGCACTACCATTGTGCTACTCTGTCCACGGTAGCCAACCCCTTTCAGGGCACCGACGGCGCGCCTGAGAGGACTCGAACCTCTGGCCCACAGCTTAGAAGGCTGTTGCTCTATCCACCTGAGCTACAGGCGCTCACGGCCAAAGGCCTTCAATCAGAGCGGGAAACGGGACTTGAACCCGCGACATCCACCTTGGCAAGGTGGCGCTCTACCAACTGAGCTATTCCCGCGTTTCACCCAAACAATCGGGGCGACTGGACTCGAACCAGCGGCCCTCTGGTCCCAAACCAGATGCGCTACCAACTGCGCCACGCCCCGGTTATCGTCCGTTGCGATGTCGTTATGTTACCAAATTGCGTGTACCGAGTCAAGCGGTTTTTTAAAAAACATTTTTTCCGTACCGTTGCGCGGGCCGGGCGCACCGCGATGCGCCATGATATTCCAGGGTGTGTTCTGTAGATGCGGAGCGTGGTTCTGACCGCATCACCCCGTATGGTTCACCTGAGACTCGGTGACAGGATTGTTGACACGGGGAAAGCAATGCGGTAGTATGATGTTTCACCTATGGATATGTGTATTTTCTGCAGAATTGCGAAAGGCGAGATTCCCGCCGACATCGTATATCAGGACGAGCATGTCGTCGTGTTTCGCGACCTGAACCCGCAGGCACCTGTTCACGTTCTGGCGGTACCTCGCAGGCACATCGCAAGTCTCGTCGACCCCGAGGCCGCGGACGGCACGCTTCTGACGGCCGTCTTCCGCGGAGTTCGGCAGATTGCCTCGAAGCTCGGCCTCGAAGAGGGATTCCGGGTCGTCACGAACTGCGGAAAACTTGGCGGACAAACGGTGGATCACATTCACTTCCATATTCTCGGGAAACGCCAGCTCCACTGGCCCCCGGGATAAAACATGCGGAGAGATCGTGTTCCCCTCATGATACGATGATGGAGGGGGGTGAAAGAGTATGGCAGAAGTACGAGTTCTGAAGGATGAACCGCTGGAGAAGGCTCTGAAACGCTTCCAGAAGAAGTGTCAGGAGGCCGGCATCATCAAGGAGATCAAGCGGCGCCGCGCCTATGAGAAGCCCAGCGAGAAGCAGAAGCGCAAGGCGGCCGAAGCCCGGCGCAAGCAGCGGCGGCGGAAGTGAGCCCTGTGAGTTTCACCCTGCATGATCGACCCGCGGGACGGTTTCACCGTCTCGCGGGTTTGCTGTTCCTGATTCTTTCGCTGCTCATCGGTTCACCCGTTCCAACCAGGGCTCAGACCGCCCCGGCCAGCCCAACCGGCGGATCGGGAGTTGTGATGGTCGTCCCCATCACGGGGGAAATCGACAGCGGGCTTTCCTTCTTTCTCCAGCGCATGCTGCGCCGCGCGGAACGCGAACAGGTTCGCGCCGTGGTGCTCGAGATCAACTCGAACGGCGGCCTCGTGACCGCCGCCCAGGAGATGAAGGACGCACTGCTCGCCTCGAAGGTGACGACCGTGGCGCACGTGAAGGGACGGGCTCTTTCAGCCGCCGCCCTGATCGCCATTTCCTGCCACCGCATCTACATGGAACCCGGCGCGGAGATGGGTGCCGCGACACCGATCAAGATCTTCGGCGCAGCCGCCATCCAGGCGGCCGAGGCCAAGCTCGTCTCGGCCTTTCGGGCCGAGTTCGAGGCCGCCGCCGAGGCCCGCAAGCGGCCGAAAATGCTGGCCGCATCGATGGTCGACAAGGAGATCGATACGGTCCCCGGCCTTCGCAAGCGCGGTGAGATCCTGACTCTCACCAGCGAATCCGCGCTTCAGCACGGGTTCTGCGACGCCGTCGTCACCTCCCTCGATGGCATCCTCCGACGCCTCAGCCTCGAGCAGGCCACCGTCGACCGCACCGTGCCCACCTCGGGCGAAACGGTCGCCCGCTGGCTCACCAGCCCCAATGTCTCGGTCCTGCTGTTCACGATCGGTTTCTGGTGCCTCGTGCTCGAGTTCCTCGTGTTCGGCTGGGGACTGCTCGGATGGTTCGGCCTGGTCTGCTTCGCCCTGTTTTTCGGAGGTCATCTGTTCGCCTATATGGCCGGGTTCGAAGCCGTCCTGCTGTTCGGCGTCGGGCTGCTGCTGCTGCTTGCCGAGGTTTTCGTCATTCCCGGCTTCGGTATTACCGGCATTTCCGGCATTCTGGCCATGTGCGCAGGTCTGGTGATCACATTCGGCGGAATATATACTGCCACATATGCCATTGCAAAGATTATCGCGCTTTCGATCGTGATGATCATCCTTCTGTATAACCTCGGCCCCCGGCTGAAGCTCTTCGACCGCTTCATCCTCAAGGAGGCGATGACGACCGAAGCCGGCTTCGTGGCCGTTGACGCCCATGCCTTCGACAAGCTCCTCCATCTCGAGGGACTGACGGTTTCGCCCTGCCGGCCCGCCGGCATTGTCCGGATCGGGCAGGACAAGTATGACGTCAGCTCCGACGGCGAATTCATCGAGCGTGGCCGGCCGGTCACCGTCATCGCCGTCGAGGGAACGAAAATCGTCGTCCGCGAAGTGAAAGGATGATGACAAACCTCATGCGCAGCCTGATGCCCCTCGTCCTGCTCCTGACCTTCATTCTGGCGCTCGTCACCCCGGGCCTCATCGCCCAGGAGCTGTCGGGCGGCGATCTGCTGCCAC
>DATCTT010000011.1:0-7503 GCA_036567845.1 Candidatus Ozemibacteraceae bacterium
GCTCTTCCGGTGGAAACTCCGGAACCCCGGTTCCTCCATCGAATCCCGGGCCCGGAGCACCTTCGACTCCGTCGTATCCGACGAATCCCGGGTATGACACGGCCGATTCGCTGTATCGAGAGGGAATGAACGCCCTTGCCGGCGGCGATTACGACACGGCCGTTCAGCGGTTCCAGAAGTTTCTCGACCGGTATGCGCGTGACCCGCGCGCACCGGAAGCCGCGTTCCAGGCCGGTGAAGCCGAGCGTCTCGCCGGAAATCATCACGACGCCATCACGTATTACAACCGCGTCCTGAATTCGTATCCCACCTCGGGCCGGTGCGAGGATGCCTCATATTTCATTGGATATTGTATGATCATGAACGGCGATCATCGGGCGGCACTCGACCTGTATATTGGCTTCATCCGCACGTATCCGAACGGTCATCTCACCGACGATGCCTGGTTCGTCCTGGGACGGACCTACGAACAGCTCGGTGATCCGGCCGATGCGGTCACGTGCTACCGCGAGCTACTGACCAAGTTTCCCCGCTCGGAGTTCTGCAACGATGCCCGCGCCCGCCTCCGCATCCTTGCCCCTGGAACGGTCCCGCCGTCCTACCCGCCCTCTTCCGATCCGGATGAAGAGCATCTGTCGGACCGCGAACTGTATGACAACGGCCACACCTATCTCACCAGCGGCAACCAGCCGATGGCGCGCAGGTATTTCGACTGGCTTCTCGAGCGGTATCCCCGCTCCCCGTGGGCCGACGACGCGATGTACTGGAAGGGCCGGAGCTATTTCGAGGAGCGCAACTGGCGCGAAGCCGCGAAGATACTCGCGGATTTCCTGTTCCGGTATCAGAATTCAGAACTCCGCCCCGACGCGCAATACGAGTATGCCTGGTGTCTCTACCAGGATGGCCTCTCTTCGCCCACGAACAAGACGACCCTCCAGAAGGCCGCAACGAAGTTTTCGAGCTTCTCTTACGGGTATTCGGATCACGCCTGGGCTGCCGAGGCGCTGTACATGGCCGGCGAGTGTTACGACCGGCTCGGCAACCCGTCCACGGCGCGCCGGTATTTCCAGGAAACGGTCACCCGGTATCCCTCGTCGACTTCTGCCCAGAAAGCAAAAGAGCGCCTGAACGGCACCTACTGATCATGGGATTCATCCACCGGCCGGAACGCAGCGTTCCGGCCGGTGATCTTTTCCGTCAGGTTTGCCCTGCGGGTTTGCCAGAGCGGCTCACGGCATGGTATGCATGAACAGCGCACCGGTCCGATGACAGAGACAGATACGGGCTGATTCGATTCGAAGCGAGGAGTCAAACGACGATGGATCACGCGGCGGTACACGGCTGGCTGGATGCCCTGGCGGGCTTCATGAGTTCTCTCAGCGGCTGGGTCTGGGGGCTCCCTCTCCTGGTGCTCCTGTTCGGCACCCACCTGTTCCTCACCATCAGGCTGCGGTTCATCCAGCAATATATAGGAACCGCCATAAAACTCTCACTTCAACGGGAAAGCGAGGGGACGGGTGACGTATCCCAGTTCGGAGCCCTGACAACGGCCCTCGCGGCGACGATCGGCACGGGCAACATCGTCGGTGTCGCGACGGCTGTCGCGGCCGGCGGCCCGGGAGCGGTGCTCTGGATGTGGCTGACGGGTGTTTTCGGGATCGCTACGAAGTATTCCGAGGCCCTGCTCGCCGTCCGGTACCGCGTGAAGACCGCAAACGGCCAGATGGCCGGCGGCCCGATGTATGCCCTCGAGCGCGGGCTGAAAAAGCGGTGGGGCAGGCTTGCGGGCCTTCTTGCCTTCGTGTTCGCCCTCTTCACCGCGATCGCGGCCTTCGGGATCGGCAACATGGTCCAGGCGAACTCGATTTCGGAAATGCTGCGGGAGAGCTTCGGCATCCCCGCCATCGCCTCCGGCATCGTCCTGACGATCCTGACGGCAGTCGTCATCCTGGGCGGCATCAAGTCGATCGCCCGCGTCTGCGAGAAACTCGTCCCCTTCATGGCCTTCTTTTATGTTGTTGGTTGTATTATATTACTCGCTCTCAAATGGGACACCCTGATCGAGTCAGCGCTGCTGATCGTCTCCTCGGCGGTTTCCGGCCAGGCCGCCCTCGGCGGCTTCCTCGGCGCCGGCGTGAAAGAGGCGGCCCGGTATGGCATCGCGCGGGGCTTGTTCTCGAACGAGTCCGGCCTCGGCAGCGCCCCGATCGTCGCCGCGGCGGCCCAGACGAAGAATCCGGTGCGCCAGGCCCTCGTCTCGGCCACCGGCACGTTCTGGGACACGGTCGTGGTCTGCGCTATGACCGGCCTCGTGATCGTGAACTCGGGCGACTGGGTGAATCCCGTCTGCCGGCTCGACCGGCTCTCTTCCGAGCACCGCGCCCATCTCGAACAGGCGAAGCTGATCACCCCTTCGGGCAAGATCCAGTTCGCCGCCCTGACACCGCAGCAGAAAGCCGAACTCGCGCTCGCGGGGGCTTTCGAATCGGT
The DNA here is from genome assembly GCA_036567845.1 of Candidatus Ozemibacteraceae bacterium. GTDB lineage: Bacteria > Muiribacteriota > Ozemobacteria > Ozemobacterales > Ozemobacteraceae > MWAR01. The sequence goes on from DATCTT010000011.1 coordinate 2,491, forward strand.
CCGCGTCGATGCATCGAAGATTTCCGCGAGTGTCACCGAAGCTCTCGGCTCCGCCCCGCGTTCCATTTCGGGCGTCGTCTCCTTCGACTCCCTTCCCGAGGCGGTCCGCAAGCCCCTTGCCGAGTCGGATGCCTGGCAGCCTCTGGCACCTAAGGGGGCCGCGCTGACCAAAGCCGCGTTCGCCGAGATTCCCGTCGTCGGCCCGATCGTCCTGGCGGTGGGGCTGCTCACGTTCGTCTTCTCGACGATCCTGGGCTGGTCGTATTACGGCGAGAAGGCCGTCGAGTATCTGTTCGGAACGCGCGCCATCAAGCCCTACCGGTATGCCTGGGTCGTCGCGGTCATGATCGGCGCGGTTCTGAAACTGAACGTCGTCTGGGACTTCGCCGACGCGGCGAACGGCCTGATGGCAATTCCGAATCTCATCGCCCTGCTCGCCCTCAGCTCCGTGATCGTCCGGGACACGAAGAAATACCTGTGGGAGGGTAATCTCGACGCGGAAGTCCGGCTCGAAGACGATCCCGATGCCTGAGTCACGCGCAATCCGCTACGCGCGTCATCCGTTTCCCGTCATACCGACCGGCATGGCCGGCCATTTCCCTGAAAACACCCTTCGAACCACGAGTGGGAGGAAAGAGATGCACCGTACCAACATCCTGTTTCTGATCGTGCTCCTCATCGCCTTCGCCGTTTCGCCGCTCGCCGCGGCCAACCGGGCGAAGATGTGGGCCGAGGTCGACAAGGCCGTCAGCGAGGGGCTTCCCAAAACGGCGGTCGAAAAGCTCTATCCGATCATCGCGAGCGCGGTGACAGACAAGAAGTTCACGGAAGCCGCCCGGGCGATCTGCAAGAAGATCGTTCTCGAAGGCAACATCCAGGGCAACAAGGCCGAGGAGAAGATCGTCCGCCTCGAAAAAGAGATCGAGACGGCGGATGCGTCGCTGCGGCCCCTGCTGCGCGTCGTCCTGGCGCGGTGGTACTGGCACTATTTCCAGCAGAACAACTGGCGGTTTCTCGATCGCTCCCGCACCGAGGGGCTCGACGAGAAGGATTTCACGACCTGGGATCTGCCCAAGCTGTTCAACAAAATTGGCAGTCTGTATGAAAGCGTGCTTGCCGATGAAGCCCAACTGCAGGCCGCGCCGCTGTCCGAGCTCGACGAGATTCTCGACCGCGGGAATCAGCCCTCTGAGCTTCGGCCGACCGTTTTCGACTTTTATGCACACCAGGCACTCGAGTTCTATACTTCCGGGGAACAGGCCGGTGCGGCACCTCTGGAAGCTTTCGAGATCGACGCTGCCTCGCCGGTGTTCGATGACGCAAAGGCCTTCGTGGCCTGGAACGTCGTCGCCACCGACACGACTTCTCCGAAATATCGCTCTCTCAAACTGTATCAGCGCCTCCTCAAGTTCCATCTCGACCGCGCGGATCTGTCGGCTCTGATCGATGTCGATCTGGCGCGGCTTCGCTGGGCAAACGCGGTCGCCACGCCAAACGGCCGGAGTGACCGGTACATCGAACGGCTGAAGGCCATCGCAGCCGAGTATATCTCGAATCCCGTCGCGAACATGGCTCTGGCGATGTGCGCGGAAGAGCTCAACAGTCGTGGTCAGCGCAAGGAAGCCTGGAATATTGCAAACGAAGGTCGCAAGCGTTTTCCCGTTTCCGACGGCGGCATTCTCTGCCAGAATCTGATCATCCAGCTCGAGTCAAAGCAGCTTCAGGCCGTTACCGAGCGGGTTTCGGGAACCCCCGGAGCTCAGGTCAAGGTGTCCTGGTGCAACATAGACCAGGTCCATTTCAAGCTCGTCGATCTTTCAGACTGGGAACTGTTCCGTGACAATGCCTACGACACCGAGAATTTCACGTGGGACGAAACGCAGCAGATTCTGAACCAGAAGGCGGCCGCAACCTGGGTGACGAAACTCGAGCCGACACCGGATTTCGCCGTGAAGTCGATGCTCGTCGATCTTCCGCCGATGAAGCCCGGCCTGTACATGCTGTTCGCGAGCTGGAAGCCGGACTTCTCCCGCGAAAACAATGCCATCAGATATACAACAGTCTGGTATTCGAAGCTCGGCCTCGTCGTGAGGAACCGCAACGGGATCTGTGATGGTCTGCTCGCCGACAACAACACCGGCAAGCCGATCGCAGGCGGGGAAATCGAAGCCTATACGTTCAACTATGATAAAGGCTGGAAGCGGCAGGGGGCTGTCAAGACGGATGCCGACGGTGTGTTTCGGTTCGACGCCAAGCTCGACGGGGCGGTTCTCGTGGCCCGTGCCGATGGCGAGCGGATCACCCACCCGGGCCGGACCTCGAGCTGGGCTCCCGGCAGGAGGGGAGCCGAAGAGCGCGTATTCTTCTTCACCGATCGTGGCCTGTATCGGCCCGGACAGACGATCCAGTTCAAGGCTGTCTGCGTCCGTATCGACACGGAAAAGAACCGGTATGAAACCCTTCCCGATCGTTCCTTCACCGTCAGCTTCCGCGATGTGAACGGCGAGGAAATCGCAAAGGCCGAGGTGAAAACGAACGATTTCGGTTCCTGTCAGGGCAGTTTCACGGCCCCTACGGGGCGCCTCACCGGCGCAATGACGCTTGAGGGAGTCGGGATCGACGGCAGCGCCGGAATCCGGGTCGAGGAATACAAGCGGCCGAAGTTCAAGGTCACGCTCGAGCCGCCGGCCGAAGCTGCGAAGCTCAATGAAGAGGTCGTCCTGACCGGGTTGGCGCAGTCCTACACGATGGCTGCGATCGACGGGGCCGAGGTAAAGTTCCGGGTCACCCGCGAAGCGCAGCTTCCGCCCTGGTGCTGGTGGTGCATCGTTCCATCGGGCGGCAGCCAGGAGATCGCCCACGGCAAGCTGGTCACGGACGCGCAGGGCCGGTTCACGATCCGGTTTCCCGCGAAGCCGGACACGTCGATTCCCGAAGAAAATCAACCCATATTCACCTACCGCGTTTCGGCCGATATCACCGACTCGGCCGGGGAAACCCGCTCCCAAAGCCTCGGAATCAGGATCGGGTATACGGCACTCGAGCTGGGTGTTTCGACGCCCTCCTGGATTCATGCCGGCAAAGCGTTTCAGGCAAGCCTGAGCACGCGCACCCTCGATGGCAAGGGAATTCCAGCCGGCGGCAAACTCACGGTGACGGCGCTGGCTGATCCCGAGAAGATGCCCCGCCGTTCCGGATTCCCCTGGGAAGCCGGAGAGGCTGATCCAACCCAGATCTTCACCTGGAAGGACGGAAAACAGATTTCCGAACATGAATTCAATACTTCCGTCGATGGAACGGGTGGCGTCCAGTTGACGCTGCCTGCCGGCGCCTACCGCCTGACCGTGAAGGCGCGCGACCGGTTCAACAAGGAAGTTGTGACGAAGGAAACGCTCGTCGTGGTCGATCCGGCTGCGACATCCTGGAACGTGCGCGAGCCGAGCCGTTTCACAGTCCAGAATTCCTCCCCCGAAGTCGGGGACACGTTCCGGGCATTGTGGGGCACCGGCTACGAGACGGGCCGAGGGTATGTCGAGATCGAGCAACGCGGCCGGATCCTCGAGAAATACTGGACTCCCGAAGGCCAGACGCAGCATCTGATCGAGCTTCCCATCAAGGAAAGCCTGCGTGGCGGTTTCACCATCCGGGTGACGTATTTCCGCGAAAATCGCGTGTATCTGCATCAGAACCAGATCTTCGTTCCGTGGTCGAACAAACGGCTGAACCTGAGTTTCGCACACTTCACCTCGAAGATGAAGCCGGGACAGGAGGAGAGCTGGACGGTCACGGTCAAGGGACCGGAAGCCGAGGCCCAAGCGATCGAACTGGCCGCGGCACTGTATGACGCCTCGCTCGATGCATTCCAGCCGTTTGACTGGATGCGCGGCTTCTCGTTCTTCTATTCTGATGCCTCGGCCGCGCAGCAGTCCGAGGCAAATCTCCAGAAGCATCTCTCCTCGCTGTGCGAGGACTGGAACATCAGCGGCAACGGCGTGTACCGCCAGTATCCGCAATTGAAGGGCGACCTCGTTACGAATTTCATGGGGTATGCGATGTCACGCGCCAAATGCCTTTCATTCGCCGACAGCGAGATGATGCCCCAGGCGATGGCCGAGGGCGCAATGCCCGTTCCGTCGCCCGCCATGGCGCCGTCTATGGATATGGCCGTCGACGAGATAAAGGAAAAGCGGAGCGATGCAACGAACCTCGCCGTGGGCGGTGCAGCCGCTCCGCGCGAACCCCGTGGAGAACCTGCCCCCAAGGCTGCGGCCCAGACGCCGGATCTCGACAAGGTTTCGGCCCGCACGAACCTGAACGAGACCGCCTTTTTCCTGCCGCAACTGATCAGCAACGAGAAGAATGAAGTGGTTCTGAAGTTCACGATGCCCGAGGCACTGACGACCTGGAAGTTCCTCGGCTTCGCCCATGGAAAGGCCTGCCAGTCGGGTGGTTTGACGGCTGAGACCGTGACGCAGAAGGACCTGATGGTCCAGCCCAACCCGCCGCGCTTCCTGCGCGAGGGCGACCAGATCGCCTTCACCGCCAAGATCACAAACATGACCGACAAGCCGCTGGAAGGGCGGGTCCGGATGAACCTTTCCGATCCGGCGACCGGCGCTGACCGCGCGAAGGAGTTCGGGATCGCCGCTTCCGAGCAGACGTTCACGGTTCCGGCGAAGGAGTCACGCACGATTGCATGGGATCTGAACGTCCCGGATGGCGCGGGCATAGTGGCCTATAAAGTGGTCGGCGCGGCCGGAAACGTTTCGGACGGCGAGGAGAACCTGCTTCCGGTGCTGTCGCGGCGCATCCTGGTTCGCGAGGCGCTGCCGCTGCCGATCCGCGGCCCCGCCACCAAGGCGTTCAAGCTGCAGAAGCTGATCGATTCGGCAACCTCGACCACGCTGCGCACCGAGTCGCTGACGGTGCAGATGACGTCGAATCCGGCCTGGTATGCCGTGCAGGCGCTTCCCTACCTGATGGAGTTTCCACACGAATGCGCCGAGCAGATGT
>DATCTT010000012.1:0-11191 GCA_036567845.1 Candidatus Ozemibacteraceae bacterium
ACCGGAGCTGCGGCCTGGGCTTCCTCAACGATGCGGAAGTTGCGGACTTCGACGCCACCCGAGGGATACTTCGCATCGGGCTTGCGAACATTACCGAACACGCGAACGGTAGCGCCCTGCTTCCCGGCGATCTGCTCGGCCTTGCGACCGGTCAGCTCGAGAACCTGACCATCGCTGGTCTTGAACATGACCTTGCGGCCTTCGACGGACTCAACCTGCCCCGTGATGGTGGTCGAATGATTCTGCTTGCGGAACCACTCATTGACCTTCCACCAGGAACCGGCGTACGCGGAGGTGCCGGCCAAGCTCATCATGACGGCCAGGGCAGAAACGGCAACGGTCTTTCTCATCAACACTTCCCCCTTATAGGATCGTGAATCTTTGCGGGCCCTGCCCGCGATATCGGAATCTATACCGTTCTTTGGAGTTTTGCAAGGGGGGGTGTACGATTTTTTTCATTACTCCCCCAAATGATCCACCCCAGCCCGTTTTCTCCTCGCGCGACATTCCCGGCCCCTTCCCCGGAAAAGCTGTCAACGGGCCGATTCCGAAGCGACCCTGACCGAACTCATGATCCGGGTCATCAGGGGTTGGTACAGTTCATCTCGTCCGGTCGGCAACAGGCACTGGGCCAGCACGAACCGGTCTTCTGGGAAAACGAACCAGTCAACCTGGGCGATAACGCGATCCTCTGCGCGCAGCCGCCACACGAGCATCCTGCCGGGCATGGCACCGAACGTCATCGAAATCGGGCCCCGGCGGGACTCGAACTGGACCCCCGGGGCTTCCATCAGGGCCTTCGTACGATGCTCGATATACGCATCGACGACCTCGTCGGGTGGGTCACCGCCGGGCCCCGTCAGGATGTCGAACCGCTCGTGGAACGGACCGTTCAGCACCATCGCCTCCCACCCCGGCTGTGGAGACTGGCCGGACTCGACACTCCAGCCGGCCGGCACATCGAGACGCAAACTCGAGGAGGCGATGCGTGTCGCCTGCATCGGGGGCAGCCGAAGCGGGTATCTATTGTCTCCAAGATAGTTCCGGAACTGGGCCGCGGAAAGGCCCAGCGTCGACACGACGAAGATCAAGGAAACTGCCGAGGCGGCCCTCATAAAACCGGGATGCTCGATCACACGGGCCAGAACGATTCCCGCCAGCGCGCCCCCCGCCAGTCCACCGAGGTGTGCATGGTTGTCGATGCCCTTCTCGACGAAGCCGATCCCAAGATTCACGAGCAGGATGAACACGAGGGTCGAGATCTGGCCCTGCCTGGAAAGGGCTTTCGCGCGCGCCCCGCCGAAAAACTCGAGCGAGATCGCCGCGCCGAGCAGCCCCAGCACGGCCGCCGAAGCGCCCACCGAGAGCCCGTCCTGTGCCCAGGAGGTTGCAATGCCCCCGCAGATGCCGCCGAACAGGTAGACCCCGAGAAACAGCGGCCAGCCAACGAGCGTCTCGACGGGCGGGCCGAAATATTTGAGGGCAAGCAGGTTCATGAACAGATGCAGCCACCCCATATGGAGGAACTGGTAGGTCACAAGTCGAAACCATTCCCCCTGCCGCACGAGAAACCCGCTGTTGGCGCCAAAACGCATCAGATCGAGCAGGTCAGACTGGTCGGCGATCGCGATGTACAGCAGAAACACCCCGAGCAGCAGCTTCATCATCTGACCGGTCGCGCGTTCGACCAGCTCGGGAGGCTGGAGGGCACTGGCGCCCGCCGCGACCCGGGCCATGAATCCGTCACGCCGGGCAGTCCGGATCTCCTGGAGTCTGGGCACGAGACGACCCGCGAAGAAGGCCTCCTGTTCGATGAGGCCGGTGATCCGTTGCCGCATCCACGGAATCCAGGATTCCGGCAGCTGATCCCGGGCTTCACGCAGGGCGGACTCGAGCAGTTCCCGGCCATGCGCGCCGTTTCCAGCGTAGCAGGCGGCGATACCCCGCCAGTAGAGACGCAGAGCCGGCGGCAGGGATTCCACGATGGCCTGGGCTCCCTCGACCATCGCCTCGAACTCCTGATGCCAGCCCATCATCGCGAAAAAAATCAGCCGGCAGATGACGACATTCGAGATCTGGTCCGGTGTCAGCCCGGGAACGAGCGCTTCGAGCGCTTCCTGCGCCTCCATCGCCTCCTCGTGCCGCCCCGTCTCGAGCAGCGCCCGCACGATGTAGATCAGCTCTTCGAACGGATAGGTTGACCAGCTCCCGCCCGGAACGAGCAGGATCTCGAGCAGCGTCTCAAACCGGCGCTGGTGGAACAGCGTGATTCCGATGAACACCCGGGTCGTGCCGTCGAACGGCTCGCCGCGCGGGATCAGCGCCTTCAGCCGTGCAATCGCCTCGTCGGGACACTCCTGCATACCCGACAAAGCCACCGCGATATCGAGGAGATGGGCATTCAGATCGCTCCAGACCACACGCGCCTTCCAACGGGCGAGCGGCTCGATTTCGTCGAACCGCTGCTCCGAGATGAGCGCCTCGATTCTGCGTTGGATCAGCATCGGAACGCCCACCAGCACAAAGATCCCGGCGCCGGCCACCGCCACGCTCCACAGGGCGACCAAATCGCGGCCCAGCAGGAACACCATGAACGCCGCCAGGACACCCAGCTGGGCGATATATCCGGAAAACGCACGGAAGCCGCGCCGGGCGAGGGAAAACATCATGAACCCGACGTTCGCGAGGAAGATATACAGAATCAGCCGATACGCCATTTCCATAGGGGGCTTCAGGGTATCACAAGCCCCTCCGCCGCGAAACCTCCACGATCATCCAGCACCGAGTCAATTCCTCTCTCCCCCCTCGAAGCCCATCCACAGATGACACAGATTCTTTCCCGAACAGTTCCTTTGGCATTTGCACCCCGATGGTTTTGGCATCCCAACATCGCCACTCTGCAGCCGAGAGCGGGCTTGAAACCGCCCCGCAGCTGCCGGGGGGATTCGTGTATACTGGAGGTAACATCGGCGAGAAAATACGGAGGATCCGCACAAACATGCATAAATATATATTATCTATTTTTATATTTTACGCTCTGGCGTTTCTGGGAGCTCTTATGAGCGCGACACCGGGCTGGGCGCTCGAAATGACGGAGGGCCGGATCGCGGCCTTCCAGCGGGACGTGATGCAAGCGCTCACCGAACTGCTGCCCGACGCCAGGCCCGTTGGCCAGGACGGCCTCGTCATCGAGACGCACGACCGGTTCGTCCGGAACATCCGCCTCCGGTCGCTAAGCGCGACGATCGACGGCATCGACGAACGGCTCCATGCTCTCCTGGCCCGTCGCGAAGCGAGGTTCGAGGACCTGAGCCGGGTCCGATCCATCGATGTCGAGCTCGACCTCGATGCCGCCGATATCCGAGGCTTCGTCGACGCCGAGCTGGCCCGGCAGAACGAGTCGAACAGGGCGCTCTCCGACCTCCACATCACGTTCAATGCCGGCCGTGTGCAGGTCTCCGGAACCGTGGACGTCACGAAAATCCCGGGCAATCCCCTCTCGTTCATCGCGCTCGGCCCGGCCCCATTCGCGGCCGACGTCTCCTTCCGGATGGAGGGGGACCGGCTGATGATCGATATAACAAACACTACATTGAACGGGGTCGCCTTTGTCCCGCCCCTCAGCACGCAGGTGCTCGACTGGCTGAACCCGCTGATGGACTTCTCGGCGCTCCCCCACCCCGCCGGCGTGACGAAGCTCGAGATCACCTCGAAGGGAGTCTCACTCCGCGGCTTTCTCTTTTCGCGCTGACGCGCCGCCCTTCCCTTTCGACTTTGCCTTCGCTTCAACCAGTTCGATGCCGGTCTTGTCCTCGCGCATCCGGATCTTTCCGTCGACGGTCCGGCCATCGTCGGTCTTGAACCCGGCCAGCACCTTGGTCGCCTTTCCCGCGATCAGGGCATCGATCGCCTCCTGCGGCAGCGCAACGCCCTGGAACTCCTTCCAGACCACGTAGGAACACCCCTCGCGGTACCGGTCACAGCCGAAGCCGCGCTTTCCCTCGATGATGCTGCCCTTTCCACAGGCGGGACAGGTGCCAAACGTGGGCCGGGGCGGCCGCAGATCCTCCCGGCGCACCGATTCGAACCGGCCGGTCTTCACGGAACCGACGATCTCGCGCACGAATGCCGTGATATCCGTCATGAATGCCTTGGCATCCGACTTCCCGCGGGCGATGTCCGACAACCGCTTTTCCCAGGAGCCGGTCATCTCGGGGCTGGCGACCTGGGGCGCCACCAGCGAAACGAGCTGGATGCCCTTTGAGGTCGGGGTCAACTTCTTCTTCTCGCGCAGCATGTACCCGACCCGGATCAGCTTCTCGATCGTCTCGGCGCGTGTCGCCGGCGTCCCGAGACCACACTCCTTCATCGCCTGGCGAAGCTCCTCGTCTTCGATCAGCTTGCCGGCCGTTTCCATCGCCTGGAGCAGCGTGGCTTCGGTGTAAGCGGGAGGCGGTTTTGTCTGCCGCACCTGAAGCTTCGACTCCTTCACCTCCCGCGTGTCGCCTTTCTTCAGCTCAGGAAGGGCCTGATCATCATCGCCCTCCTCACCCGGGCCGTCGGCGTCGCGGGCCTCGGGCTGGGTTTTCTCGTAGACGGCCTTCCAGCCGACCTTGACCGTCACCCGGCCGTTCGCCTTGAACTGATCTTCCTTGCCGGCCTGGAGGATCACGGCGGTGGCCAGATACTCGTGGTCGGGGTAGAACACGGCCAGAAAGCGGCGGGCCACGAGGTCGTAGATCTTCTGCTCTTCGGGCTTCCAGCCGGCCATCGCCCCGGGCTTCTGCTCGGTCGGGATGATCGCATGGTGATCGCTAACCTGGGCGTTGTCGAAAACCCGCTTGGATTTCGGCAGCTTCTCGGCGCGCAACGGCTCCAGATACCCTGCATACGAGGGTGGTAGCGCCCGGAACCGCTGCGGAACCGTCTTGTACAAATCCTCAGATAGATACCGGCTGTCGGTCCGGGGGTACGTCAGCGCCTTGCGCTGTTCGTAAAGCGACTGGGCCGCGGCAAGCGTCTGGGCGGCCGTAAACCCGTACCGGCTGTTGGCCTCTCGTTGCAGGGTGGTCAGATCATACAACAGCGGCGGCGGCTGTTTCTTCTTCGACGTAGTGACTTTCGAAACACCGAGACGCGCGCCCCGAAGCCGGTCCATGACAGCTCGGGCCGCCTCGATCGTGGGAATACGCGTGGGGGTCGTCTTTTCCTTCGGATCGAACCAGATCGCGGTGAAATCCCCCAGATCCGCGACAACTTCCCAGTAATCGACCGGCTTGAACTTCGTGATCTCGTGGTGGCGGCGCACGACCATCGCCAGCGTGGGCGTCTGGACCCGGCCGACCGACAGCACCGAGTCGGTGTTGAACTTTTTCGTGTAAGCCCGCGTGAAGTTCATGCCCACGAGCCAGTCGGCTCGGCTACGGCACTCGGCGGCGGCGGCAAGGTTGTCATACTCAGCACCAGGCTTGAGACAGGCGAAGCCCTCCCGGATCGCCTCATCAGTCATGCTGGAGATCCAGAGGCGACGCACCGGTTTTGTGCAGCCGGCATGATGATATACCAATCGGAATATCAGCTCGCCCTCCCGACCGGCGTCGGCGGCGTTCACCACATCCGCGATATCATCCCGATTCAGCAGCTCGCACACGACGTCGAACTGGTCTTTCGTCTGGGGGATGGTAACGAGTTTCCACTCGGCAGGCAGCATCGGAAGCATGGCCAGCGACCATTTCTTCCATTCGGGGTTCTGAATGTCGGGCTCCCCAAGACAGACCAGATGGCCAACCCCCCAGGTAACCACGTGCTGCGGCCCTTCGAGGCAGCCTTTGCCCTGGCGTGTGGCACCCAGGATTCGGGCGATATCACGCCCGACCGAGGGTTTTTCAGCGAAGACGAGTGTTTTGCTCATAAGGGATTTGTCGAGACCGCTTCGCTTGTTGGAAACGGTGTCGGCGCTGTATGGTAACGCACCGTCCTCTCCCTGTCCATTTCATTCCCCGTTCAGAAAAGAATGCCGGATGGCCGATACGTTGAGTGTCTGCAACGTGCAAGGAGCGTGTGCGGATTTCCGCACGCTTTTCCCGCACAGACGAAGTGCACACTGTGGGATTGATGCCGGAAGTCAAGTGTGGCATACTTTCTGCGTATCATCTGGGTGAAACGCTTGATCAACAAAGGGGGCGCACCATGGCAACCTTCACGTACAAAGCCCGAAACTGGGACGGCAAGATCGTCACATCCGAAATGGATGCAGAAAGCAAGGAAGTCTGCATCGCGAAACTGCGCGAGAAGGGCTATTTCGTCACAAGTATCGCCGAGAAGAAAGGCGGCGGCGGCATTTCCCTCAGCTTCCTCGAGCGGGGCGTCAGCTCCCAGGAAGTCTGCATCTTCGCCCGCCAGTTCGCCACGATGATCGGCTCGGGCGTTCCGCTCGTGCGGTGTCTCACGATTCTGCAGCAGCAGTCTGAGAACCCGACGTTCAAAAAGATCATCACGCAGATCCGCTCCGACGTCGAAGGCGGCGCCACCTTCTCAAAGGCACTCGAGAAACACCCGAAAGTGTTCACCGACCTGTTCTGCAGCCTCGTGAAAGCCGGCGAGGTCGGCGGTATTCTCGACCAGATCCTCAACCGTCTCGCCGACTACCTCGAAAGTTCCGAAAATCTCAAATCGAAGGTCAAGGGTGCCCTCACCTACCCGATCGTCGTCTTCGCAATCGCCGGCCTCGTCGTCGTCGCCCTGGTCATGTTCGTTCTGCCTCAGTTCAAGGAAATCTTCATGGGCATGAAGGTCGAACTGCCCCTTGCGACACAACTCCTGCTCGCCACCTCCGACTTCATGGTCGCCTGGTGGTTCGTCGTCATTCCCGGCCTGCTCGGCGTTCCCTTCCTGATCTATAGCTTCTTCACAACCAAAACCGGCCAGCGCATCTTCGACACGAACATCCTGAAGATGCCCGCCATCGGCATGATGATGCGCAAGGTCGCCGTCGCCAAGTTCACGCGCACCCTCGGCACCCTGATCGCCTCCGGCGTTCCGATTCTGCAGGCCCTCGAAGTCACGGCACAGACCGCCGGTAACGTGGTCATCGCCGAAGCCGTCGACAAGACCCGCGTCTCGATCCGCGAAGGTGAATCGATCGCCGAGCCGCTCAAGAACTCGAATGTGTTCCCCCCGATGGTCGTTCAGATGATCGCCGTCGGCGAGGAAACGGGCGAACTCGACAAGATGCTGAGCAAGATCGCCGACTTCTACGACACCGAAGTCGACAACGCCGTCAAGGGCCTCACCTCGATCATCGAACCGATCGTCATCGTGTTCATGGGCGTCGTCATCGGCGGCATCGTTCTGGCCGTCTTCATGCCCATGCTCAAACTGGTCAACGCCTCCGAGGGCTGATTCCCACCGCTCCTCTCCGAACCCCCGCCCCTTCTGACCGGGCGGGGGTTTTTCTTCGGCCGGAACCCGGCCAGACGAGCATAAAAATAACGCCGCCCATGAAACCCCCATGAGCGGCGCTGCGTATTCCCCGATGGGATCAGATTCCGGTGACCTGCTCCTTCGCCGGATTCGTGGCAAGCACCTTGTCGAGCGCCTGGATCAGATCGTCGCGGATGTCTTCGTAATCCTCGCAGCCGACCGAGAAGCGCACGAGACCGTCGCTGATGCCAGCGGCCTGGCGGCCCTTGGGGCCGACACTGGCGTGGGTCATGCTGGCCGGATGCTGGATCAGGGTCTCGACGCCGCCGAGGGAAACGGCCAGCGTGCTGAGCTTGACGGTATCCATGAGGATGCGGCCGGCCTCGACGCCGCCTTTCAGCTCGAAGCTGATCATCGCCCCAAAGCCCTTCATCTGCTTCTTGGCCAGATCGTGCTGCGGATGCGACGGAAGGCCTGGGTATTTCACCCAGGCGACGGCCGGATGCTTCAGAAGATCGTTGGCCAGCTTCATTGCGTTGTCCTGGGCGACGCGTACGCGCATGCCGAGGGTCTTGATGCCGCGCAGGACGAGCCAGGCCTGATGGGGATCGATCGTCCCGCCCATCTGGACGAGCACTTTCTTCATCTGAGCGAACAGCTTCGGATCGCGCGCGATGAGGATGCCGGCAACGACGTCGCTGTGCCCGTTGAGGAACTTGGTCATGCTGTGAAGGACGACGTCAGCGCCCAGATCGAGGGGTTTCTGGAGCATCGGGCTACAGAAGGTGTTGTCGACGACGAGGATGGCCCCGTTGGCGTGGGCGATCTTGGCACAGGCGGCGATGTCGCTGATCGAGAGGGTCGGGTTACCGGGCGTTTCCAGATACACCAGCTTGGTGTTGGGCTTCATCGCCTTCTTCACGGCGTTCAGATCCGTCGTGTCGAGGAAGGTGGATTCGACGCCGAACCGGGAAAGTTCATTCTCGGCCAGCGTGCGGGTCGGCCCGTACACCGAATCGGTCGCGACCATGTGGATCCCCTGGCCGAGGAAGGCCATGAAAACGGTGGAAACGGCCGCCATGCCGGATGCCGTCGCCAGCCCCAATCCGCCGCCTTCCAGCTCGGCGACGCACTCTTCGAGACCGGCCGTCGTCGGATTGCCGAGGCGGGTGTACTTGTAGCCGGCATCCTGACCGCTGAACCGCGCCGCCCCCTGGGCGGCGTTCTCGAACGCGAAGGTCGACGACTGGAAGATTGGAACGCTGACGCCTCCGTACAGCTTGTCCGGATGCTGCCCGGCGTGGATACAATCCGTGTCGAACCCCGTCTTGACCTTTTTCATGAACGAACTCCTTTCCCGATTGCGGCCTCAGCCGCCCATGTATGTGAACGCAGGCATTCTAGTAGCCTTCGACTCGCTTGTCCAGCGGGATTTCCCCAAGAGGAAAACGGGCTCCGCTGATGCGAAGCCCGTTTTCACCGGTCGGGGCGGCCAGACTCGAACTGGCGACCACTTGAACCCCATTCAAGTACGCTGCCAACTGCGCTACGCCCCGGTGGGTCGAATGCCCAGAACCTTGAGAACGAGGATCTTTATACCATAATCCCCTGCCGGACGCAAGCCTTTTTGCCAGATCCCCGCAAATCATCCCTGCTCCGCCACGAATCGGATCCGCAGATGAACCGCACAATATGCGAAAGAGCTTTCTTTCAGGTCACGAAAGCCCCCCTTTGTTCTTGATGGTCATTCCATCTGCCCTGCATCTGCGGATTCGGTCCTGATACCTGCGATATTTCCACCGGTGGATCATCGTGCTGAATCAGCGATGCAGCGTTGAGATCGCGATGGTTGACGTCATTCCCCCGGGACGGATAGAGTACCGGCATCCGCATGCAACGGGAGGGTACCGCCATGGCGTTCACGTTCAACCACAACAACATCAACGTCCGCGATCTCGAGAAAAGCCTCGCCTTTTACAAGGGGGCGCTCGATCTGCGCGAGGTGCGCCGCTACTCGCCGCCCGATGGCAGTTTCACCCTGGTGTATCTCGGCGACGGAAAGACCGGCCACACCCTCGAGCTGACCTGGCTGCGCGACCGTGCCGAAGGCTACAATCTCGGCGACAACGAGTTCCATCTCGCCCTGACGACCGACGATTACGCGGCCGCCCACGCCCGTCACAAGACGATGGGCTGCATCTGCTACGAAAACCCCGCGATGGGCATCTACTTTATCGAGGATCCCGACGGCTACTGGGTCGAGATCCTCCCGGCCGGCCACGGGAGCAGATGACCGGCTTCCGGAGTGTCTGAGACCTTCGATCACATATTATATTATATTATTTATTTGCTCTGTCGATCCCGTATCGGCTATCCTGATCTCAACATCACCCAGGGAGGATTTCATGAAGACCGCGAAGATACCCGGCAAAGCGCAGAGAGACGCGAAGAGGAAGCAGGTGATCGAGGTGCTGAACACGGCGCGCAGCATGGAGCTGCACGGTATCCATCAGTACATGAACCAGCATTACAACCTCGACAATCTGGATTACGGGGAACTGGCCGCGAAGATGAAACTGATCGCGATCGACGAGATGCGCCATGCCGAAGCGTTCGCCGAGCGCATCAAGGAGCTCGGCGGCGAGCCGACGACCGAACAGGCGGCGAAGGTCGAGAAGAACCAGAAGGTGAACGTGATCTACCCGTTCGACGCCGACCTCGAGGACGAGACGATCGCGGCCTACAATGCGTTCCAGCGTCTCTGCGTCGAGAACGGCGACAGCATTACCGCGAAGCTGTTCGAGACGATCATCAGCGAGGAGCAGATCCACTTCAACTACTTCGACAACGTCGGCGAGCACCTCAAGACGCTCGGCGCCTCATTCCTGGCCCGGATCGCCGGAACCCCGGCCGAGGTCGGCGCCGTCAGCCCCGGCTTCGTCGGAACTCCGGGCGGGGCCGCCTGACCCATTCAGGACGGCGCCCTCCACCGCCCGCCTGCAGAAAACACTCCGCCCCCGGGTTCGTGCTTCCCCGGGGGCGGATTATATATCGATATATTTTATATTTTTCGCGGTTCTTCTGCCCCGACGAAGGCGAGGCCGGCTGCTCCGCTCAGGGCTCCGTCACGAGCCACGAAACGAGCGCGCCGATACCGTTCACCGTGCCCCGGCACGAGACATCGAAGATCGGGGCGCGGTCGTTGACGGCCCGGATGCCAGCCTCGAAGGAAGCGCGATCGAACTCGACGTGGCCGAGAAGATCGGTCTTGTTAAGAACCACGACATCGGCGAGGGCGAAGATCGCCGGATACTTGCGGGGCTTGTCATCGCCTTCCGGCACGCTCGCGATGACGAGGCGGATATCCTCGCCGAGGTCGAACTCGGCGGGACAGATCAGGTTCCCGATATTCTCGATGAACAGCAGCCCCGGCCCGGGAACGGACGGCAACGCATCGAAGGCGCGGCGGACCGATCCCGCGTCGAGATGGCAGTCGCCGTCGGTATTGATCTGGTGAACCGGGATTCCGACGGCCGCCACTTTCTCCGTGTCGATCGACGAGGCCACATCACCCTCGATGACGAGCGGCCGAAGGCCCTCTGGCAAAGCCCGGGCCACGGCGAGAATCAGGCTTGTCTTGCCGGCGCCCGGCGAGGCCATGACGTTGACGACCCGCACCCGGCGGCTCTCGAACAGCCGTGCGTTCTCGGCCGCCTCGGCGTCATTGTGCGCCAGGACCGCTTTTCTGACCGGGATCAGCATCCTCGAC
>DATCTT010000013.1:0-3333 GCA_036567845.1 Candidatus Ozemibacteraceae bacterium
CGAGAAGCTCGGCGAGCAGGGCTGCGAGGGCTGCCGGGTCGCCGGCGGGGAAGAACCGGCCCGTCTGCCCCTCCGTGACGGTCTGCCGGAAACCGGCGACGTCCGAAACGACGACGGGGCGGCCGCAGGACATGGCCTCGAGGGTGACGATGCCGAGCGGCTCCTGCCAGATGGACGGGAAGACGCACAGATCGGCGGAGTTGTACAGATCGACGATGGCGCCCGGACCGAGCCAGTCGACGCGCCTGACGAACGAAGGCATGAACAGGTCGCGGTCCCACCGCCGGCGGTGCCAGGCGTTGATCGGCGCGAGGACCGACGAGGGGAGCCAGCCGAGCGGTTTTGCCCACGCCGTGTCCGGCAGATACTGGGACTCGGGTTTCCACGTGACGAGCAGTTCGAAGGCCCGGCCGGCCGCCTCGAGCCTGCGGCAGGCTTCCAGAAGCAGGGCGAACCCCTTGAATTCGGCATCGGCCCTCCCTGCAAACAGCAGGCGGGGCCTGGCATCCGGGCGTGGCGGCAGGGCGCGGGGCACGAACCGGTCCGTGTCGACCCCCGACGGGAAGACGGCGGGAGTGCCGCCCATCGCCTTGATGAACCCCGCCGCGAGATCATTGTAGACGATATGCTGACGGACGCGCGGCATCAGCGTGCGCACACGCTCGGGATAGGCCGACGAGAAGGCGCCGCTGACGAGGATCTCGTGGATGAGATACTTCCGGATGCCCGGCGTGAAGAGGGCGCCGGTGAGGGCGCAGAGGCGGCACCGAGTCATATTTCCCGTAATATAAAAGCTCTTGAGGCACGTTCGTCCATTCCGGAAAAAGATGCCGTCGCGCGTGGGGCACATGACCTCATAGGTGAAATACCGCATCGAGGTCGGATACCGGTCGACGAACGCCTCGGCCACCAGGGGCTTGAGAAAATGGCCGTTTGCCACCAGCACCTCGTCCGGCGCGAACCGGTCGACCGCCTCACGAAACGCGCGCTGGATGCGCTCCACCGTGAACGTGGCGAGGTCGAACCCAACCTCCTCGACGGGGAACGGCAGCGGCGAGGTGATGCGGCCCCGCGGGAAGAACCGGTCGAACCGCGCCACGAACAGCTTCAGCTCGATGTGCGGGGCCAGCCGCTCCAGGGTTTCCTTGACATCGACGCACGCGCCGCCGTGGGGCGGCCAGGTGAAGAACAGATCGATGACGGCAAGCCGTTTCGGCGAGGGGTTCTGGTGCATGGCTGCGATACCGCATGGTAGCAGATGCCGCCCGCCCTGTCGACCGCCGTCCGGCTTCGCGAGGGGGAGCCGTTCGCGGTGTGAACGGTTCTTGCCAGGGGGGTCCCGGGAGGCTACCATGGGCGCATGAGGGGAAAACTCGGCCTCTACTGGGTGCTGCCGGCCCGCATTCTGGGCTGGCTTGGCGGCTTCGGCGCGATCCTGCTCGCGGCCCGGCTGCTCGGCACCGGGCGGTTCGGGGCCTTTTCGGTCGTGCTGGCCGTTTGGGGCCTCGTGAACGAGGCCGTCACGCTCGGTTACCCCCGCCTCCTGATCCGCGAGCTGCCGGGTCATCCGGAACCGCCGGCGCTGATCGGCACGATTCTGTCGCTCGAAGCCGCGGTCGCTGCGGCGGCGGCCCTCGGTCTCGCCATGGCCGCCGCCTGGAACGGTGATCCCTGGTTTTCGGCGGGATTGAGGTGGCTGATCCCCGCGGCTCTTGCCCTGCCGCTGCTGACCGTCCTGTCACCGGTTGCCCAGGCCCATCAGAACTGGTCGACCTCGATGGCGCTCGATATCGGCATGCCGCTTTTCTGGTGCCTGTTCATGCTCGCCGTCTGGGCCGGCCTCGTGCCTGCGACCCTCGTCTGGGCCCCGCTGACCGCTGCCGTCATCGTCTGGGCCCTGATCGGCGGGGTCTGGATGCTCCGCCGGACCGGCTGCGCCCGTCCTCACGCGGATCTGGCCCGCACACTCGGGCGGGAAAGCCTGCTGATCGGTGTGTCGATTCTGATGGGCTCGCTCTACAACAAGTTCGACTTGTTCCTGCTGCGGGGGGCCATTCCGGCCGAGGCGCACAGCCTGTATGCGGCGGCGGTCATGCTGTATATGAACGGGGTCGGCTTTTCCGGCGTCTGGGTCACCGCTCTCTACCCGGTTCTGACCGCCCACGCCCGGGACGAGGTGCATGTCCGGGGCTGGCTCGAAACGCGACACACGTTCGGTCTTCTCGCCGCGCTGGCGGCAGGTTTCTGCGTCTCGCAGGGAGACTGGTTCGGCCGTCTCGTCATGGGAAGTGCGTTTTCCGGCATGGGAGGGCTGCTCACGGCGTTCTTCTGCCTGCTGCCGCTTCAGGTCGGCAATATGTTTCTCGACAGCCTTCTCGTCGCCCGCCGGAAATCCGCATCTCTGCCGCTGATTTCCGCCGCCGGGCTGGGAATCAGCATCATCGGGGGGCTCCTGCTGATCCCGCGCTGGGGTGTTGCGGCGGCGCTGGGTCTCCGGTTCGCGATCGAGGCGCTCGTCGGAGGCCTCAAACTGTGGGTGATCCGCGACATGACAATGGCCGCGGCAGCTCCGATGAAGGCTGTGCGCGAAGTCGGAGGCTGGGCCGCATCGGGACTCGTCGTTGCCGCAGGTTCCGGACTGCTCGCGCCAGTAACTCCCTGGCTCGGTCTGGGCTGGGCCGTCCTGGTGGCTACGATCCTCCTGCGCCGGCTGATGCGCCGGTATGCCGGCTTCGTGGCGGCCGCCGCTACTTTGTCTTGAGGATGTAACGGCCGTCCCAGTCGTCGGGCGGGGGCTCGACCCGGAAATGGCCGATCCGCTCGAGATACACCGTCGCGGGACCGTCGCCCGGCCGTAGCGCCAGAACCTGCCGGAACGCCGCTTCCGCCTCATCCCACGCGCGTGCCAGATACCGCTGCATTCCTTCGTCATAGATCGGGAGGAGCGCGTTCCAGAGCGCGTCTTCCTCGCCCTCGACACCGATCAGTTCATGCACTTTCACCGGCTGCGCCTTGCCCTTGACGGCGAGGAAGTCCAGCAATCGGGTCCGGATGCCGCTTTCCCCGAGCTGCCGGTGTGTCGTCTCCGAGACCATCATCAGCGTGTGATACGCCTTGTTTGCCCCCTCGAGCC
The DNA here is from genome assembly GCA_036567845.1 of Candidatus Ozemibacteraceae bacterium. Classification (GTDB taxonomy): domain Bacteria; phylum Muiribacteriota; class Ozemobacteria; order Ozemobacterales; family Ozemobacteraceae; genus MWAR01. Next base: position 3,134 of record DATCTT010000013.1, read on the forward strand.
GCGAAGCCAGATTCACCCCGTCGCCGAGGCAGGTGAAGTTCATTTGTATATCGCTTCCAATAAATCCGACCATGCACTCCGACGTGTTGATGCCGGCCCGCATCTCGACGCGGGGAAGACCGCGCTTCAACCACTCATCGCGCAGCACGGCAAGCCGGCGCTGCATCGCGATCGCGCACTGGGCGGCGCGGAGCGCGTGG
>DATCTT010000014.1:0-2218 GCA_036567845.1 Candidatus Ozemibacteraceae bacterium
ACCCGTGCCTCGTCCGCCGCACCGCTTCCGAAATGAGGCGGCCGGCCGCAAAATGGTGCGGTCACCCCGCGGCGGAGCCCGCCCGCGACGTGCCTAAAAATAATATCAGATATATATCATGAAGATCAACTGCCATTGTCATATTTTCAGCCTGGACTGCGTGCCGCTCGGGTTCCGGCAGCGGTTTTCGCTGAACTTCCGGAACGAGCGGCACCGGCTGCTCCACCGGCTGGTGCGGGCTATCCTCATGCCGGGGGTGCGGCTCGAACGGTGGCTGGGCTTTGCCCATCTCGACACGGCGAGCATCGCCCGGCATCTGATCGAGGAGATGGACGAGGCCGGGATCGATCTGGCGACGCCCCTGATGGTGGACATGGCCTACGATTCGGCCTATCCCGAAAAAGACGTGAAAGACTGGAACGAGCAGATCCGTGACACGCTCGCGGCGGTGGCGGCCGTGAACGCCGCGGCGAACCGCCCGCGGCTGCTTCCCTTCATCGGGGCCGACCCGCGCCGTCCGGGAGTGGCCGACCTGGTGCTCGGGCAGCTGGCCGAGCGGCGGTTTTTCGGGGTGAAGGTGTACCCCGTGATGGGGTTCGAGCCGGACGACGAGCGGCTGTATCCGGTCTACGACTGGTGCCAGCGGCACCGGATCCCGGTCACGACGCATTGCGAGCGCGGCGGCCTGCCGGGCCATGACGGCTACTACGATCTGGCGGCGCCGGAGTTGTGGGAGCCGGTGCTGCGGCGGTTCCCGGAGCTCGTCCTGAACCTGGCGCATTTCGACCGGACCGACACGCCCTGGCAGCTGAAGATCAAGCAGATGATGCGGGAATGGCCGAACCTCTACTCGGACATCTCGTTCGACGCCGAGATGTTCCTGCGGCCCGCGCGGTATTTCGCCGGCATTCTCGCGGCCCTCCGGACGCCGGTCGTGCAGGACCGGCTGCTGTACGGCACCGACTGGTATATGGGCCGGTTCCTCTGGACCGAGAAAAGCTATATCGAGTGGTATACCAAGGGGGCGCGGCGGATCTTCTGGGCGCCGGTCCGGTTCCTGAAGTCGGACATTCGGCGACTGACCGAGGAGAACCCCGCGAGGTTCCTGGCCGGGGTGTTGCCCGCCTGACGCGCGCGGGGGGCTCAAGAAAAACGCGCTTCGAGCCGAAAGAGGCGGTGAATCAGGAGGATCCATGACCCGCCTCAGCCACAACATCACCTTCAACAACGCGTTCTCGATCGGTGCCGGCATCATCCTGGCCACGATTTCCCAGGCGTTTTTCCTCGTGCCGAACCACATCGTCCCGAGCGGTCTCGTCGGCCTCGGGACGGTTCTCTACCACAGCCTTGGGATTCCGATCGGCTTGTTCGTGATTCTCTGCAATGTGCTTCTGATCGGCATCCAGAGCCGCATCGTCGGCATCGGGGCCGGCGGCAAGACCGTCGTCACGATCATCCTGCAGGGGGCGCTGCTCGACGTGCTGACGTCCTGGATGCACGTGACGCGACTGGCCGAGGACCCCATGCTGGCCTGCATCTACGGAGGGGTACTGACCGGCCTCGGCGGGGCGCTGATCTTCAAGGGCGGGGCGACCCTGGGCGGGACGGATATCCTGGCCCAGCTGCTGCTGCGGTTCCGCGGCATCCAGGTCGGCACGACGTTCCTCTGGAGCGACGCGGCGGTGCTCGCCGTGGCGGCGCTGGTCTACGGGCCGAACCTCGCGCTGTTCGCGCTGATCAAGTCGTTCATCGTGAGCCAGACGATCGATCGTGTGATGGAAGGGGGCGGCGACTACCGCCAGGTGCTCATCATGTCGAAACAGTCCGAGACGATCTGCTGGGGCGTCATCGAGGAGCTGCACCGCGGTGTTACGTATCTCGAGGGGCGCGGGGCCTACTCGAACAAGCCGATGGACGTGCTGCTGACGGCGGTGCGGCGGAGTGAGCTGCCTCTGCTCGAGGAGTTGGTGTATCAGATCGATCCGGCGGCGTTTCTCATCGTCACCGACGCCCGCCGGGTGATCGGCAAGGGCTTCGAATCCCTCGAGGAGGAGCTGGCGGGCATGAAGGAAGTCACCGGCGCCCCCCTGCCGAAGGAGTCGGCTTCCGGACTTCGCTGATGAGGCTGGCCGGGATAGCCCGAGACCAGATCAGGCGCCGGCAGGGACGGCGAGGGCGCGGCGGATGGCCAGCAGCTCGCGCAGGAGGGGCTCGAGGC
>DATCTT010000015.1:0-1908 GCA_036567845.1 Candidatus Ozemibacteraceae bacterium
ACACCCGCCCCCACACCCGCTCCTACGCCCCGCCCCTGCAGGAACCCGGTGGCCGATCCGAAAGACCGAACCACAGAGACACAGAGGCACCGAGAAACGATCCCCACAAAGCCACGAAAGATACAATGTGTCTTGGTGTCGTGGTTTGGTGGTGAAAAAGAGTCTCTGTGTCTCCGTGTCTCTGTGGTTCATTCTTTTTCGTGCCTTGGTGTCTTGGTGGTGAATGACTCTCCGACCCCGGCGGTGTTCCTGCATATTCGGATTCGGGTGAAAGCTGCCGATACCGTTGACGCATGGATCAGAACAAGATACGCAGATGGCTTGTCGTGTTGGTGCTCGCGGCGGTCCTGTTCGTCGCGCAGGGATGCCTGCAGACCGAGTCCCCGGCGAAGGGCAGCCTGAGCGGCACCGTCGTCGACGGGGCTGGCCGGCCTCTGAGCGCCGTTCTGGTCTCGATCCCGTCGGCATCCACCTGGACCGACTCGTCGGGCGCCTGGACCCTCTCCTCGCTCGAGCCGGCCTTCTACACCGTCACGGCTGCGCGTGAAGGATACGAGTCGCAGTCCCGCGCCGTCGAGGCCCTTTCCGGCCAGACGGTCGAGAACATCGCCTTCTCGCTGCTCGAAAAGGGGTCGATCTATAACCTCCAGGCCGTGACCGTGACCTCCGCTGGCGCCGTCGTCAGCTTCAACACCCGCACGATGTGTATCACCCACCTCGAATACGGCCCCAACGCCCTGTTCGAATACAAAACCCCCGACACGGCAACCATGGCCCTGTACCACAGCTTCACCCTCACCCGGCTGACCCCGGCGACCACGTATCACGTGACCGCCGTCGGCGTCGACTCCCAGGGCCGCATCCTGCGCAGCGGCGACATGACGTTCACGACCGGAACGACCGCCCGGCCGAACCCGCCGACGGGCCTCACTGTTGGCCTGGAAGGCACCTCCGGCCTGGTCGATGTGCGCTGGAACGCGGATACCGGCACCGACTTCGCCGGGTACCGGCTGTATGCCGCCGAGGCCGAAGCCGGCCCCTGGACCCCCGTTTCAACCTCGCTTCTCCAGGAAAACCGCTGGCTCGACTCGAATCGCGCGGCCGGCCAGAAGCTTTTCTACCGCGTCACCAAGGTTGCCGGCACCGGCGAGGAGAGCACCCCGAGCCCGGCCGTCTCGTTCCTCGTGCCCGGCATCACCACCTCGAGCCTCGTCTGGACGCCCGATCGCGGCCCCTACGTGCTCACCGGGGATCTGACGATCGCCGCCGCGACCGAGCTGCGCATTCTCGCCGGCACCGAGGTGCGGGTCGAGACCGCCGACGCCTGGAACATCGACCCCGCCTCCGACGGGAAGATCGAACTGAAGGTGCTCGGAACCCTCGTCATCGACGGTTCCACCGCAACTCCCGTCACGTTCGCCTCGAACGCCCCCGGGCCGCAGCCCGGCGACTGGGTCGGCATCACGTTTGCCGCCACGAGCAATCTCTCGGCATCGGCCATCACCGGTCTCCAGCTCTCCTTCGCTCAGAACGGCATCCGGGGCGAGCGCGGCCTGCCCCGCACCGTCGGGGCCTGCACGATCACGAACTGCAGCGCTTCGGGGATCGCGTGTCATGAGGCCCGGCAGGCCGTTTCCGTGACCGGGAACACGATCGACACCTGCAACTCGGGCATCGAGATCGCTTCGAACAGCCAGTCGGTCGGAATCGCCTCGAACACGATCAATCGCTGTCACTATGGAATCGTCGCCCGCGACAACACGAGCGCCGAGGTGCTCGACAACGTCGTCCGATACTGGACCGTCACAGGCATTGATCTCGGCAATCGCAACGGCACCTCGATCGCCCGCGGAAACCTGGTCGCGCCAGGCTCGAGCGGCACGGCCGTCGTGCTGCGCGGCCGCGACA
>DATCTT010000016.1:0-9586 GCA_036567845.1 Candidatus Ozemibacteraceae bacterium
CAGCGCGATCAACTGCCGCGGACGGCGCTGGGCCGACCCCGATGGCAGGCGTCCGGGCGAGACGTCCGTTTTCGTCACTGTGTCGCAGGGCGCATCAGCGGCGGTCGGCGAAGGGGTCATGGATCGCGGTGACGCGGCGGACGAAGCCGTATTTGCCGCCGCCGTATTTCAGAACGCTTCCGCCCCGCATGTTCCGGTCGATCTCGTCGATCGTCTGGGGCCGGCCCTTCCGGAGGCAGTCGGCGAACATTGGGGTTCCCTTCTCGTTCATGCCGATGTAGGCAAACCAGTGGTGGGCATCATTCGAGGGGTTGTAGGCCGGGTCGAGGTCGTAATGCACCTTGACGTGAATCAGCATGCCGGGCTTGAGCTTGCCCGCCTTCGCCGCGTCGTCGAGACTGTCGATCTTCGCGCCGCGCAGGCTCGTGTCGGCTGGATACGCGAGATGCGGATAAATTGCGGCCGCTTTTGTCGGCTTCGCGCCCGCCCCGGCGGCCATCGTCCCGACATACTGAAGGCATTTGTTGGGCGTGGTGAACCATTTGCTTTTCTTCGCGGCCTCGATGCCGTCAAGCAGACATTTCGGGATCCCGGGGCCGTTGATGCCGTCGGCGGATGGCCTCGTCGTCATCTGGCCGGACTCCTGGGTTGATTCCGGCTTCGCGATCGAACCGGTGTAAGGCGACTCGCGCTTCCCGTCGTAGGCCGGCACGCCGGGGATATCGACAAGCGAGACGTGGACGAACGCATAGCCGTTCTTGTGGCGGATGCGGTACCAGTCGCCTTCACGTGCGACGACGGTGATGCGGGTGCCGGGCACGAAGCCGTCGATGATCTTTCCCCACGGTCCGGTGCGCACGTTCAGCCGCCACCGGCAATTGACGTTGCCCTCGCAGGGATACGCGACCGCCACGCCGGTTTCGGTGTCTTCTCCACCCTGCCCCATGGCAGTCGGAACGGTGCCGACGTTGTCCGGGCGGGTCTGATCGGCGGCGTCGTTCTGCGGCATGACGGTCACCGGCTCCTTCGCGGTGAAGGGCGACTGGGGCGTCAGTTCAGCCTTGGCCGCCGTTCCGACCAACAGGGAAACGGCGAGGATCAGTCCTGCCCAGGTTCGACACGTCATACGGCACCTCCGGTGGAATTACGGATATCTGATGGTATTCTACGTTCTACGATCGATACGGGAAAAAGTTTCACGGCCGCTCAGAGCCGCTTCGGGCAAGGCCCGGCGAGCTCGCAGCCGGCGCAGTCGGGCGAACGAGCCGGGCAGCGGGCCCGGCCGTGCAGGATGATGGCGTGGGAGAAATCGATCCAACGGTTTTTCGGAACAATCTTCATCAGATCGGCCTCGATTTTTTCGGCATCCGTCTCGTTGGTGAGACCGAGCCGCCAGGAGAGCCGCGTGACGTGGGTGTCGACGACGATCCCGGAGGCGATGCCGAACGCCGTGCCGAGCACCACATTCGCCGTCTTGCGGCCCACCCCGGGCAGCACGACCAGCTCCTCAAGAGTGCGGGGAACATCGCCGCCGTGCTTTTCCACGAGGACCTTCGCGCAGGATATAATATTTTTCGCTTTATTTCTGAAGAAGCCGGTCGAGCGGATGTCATTTTCGAACACAGCCTGGTCGGCTCCGGCAAAGTCGCGAGCCGTGCGATATTTTTCGAACAGGGTCGCGGTCACCTTGTTCACCCTCTCGTCGGTACACTGGGCCGACAGGATCGTCGCAACCAGCAGCTGGAACGGATCATGATATGTGAGGGCGCATTTTGGAGCCGGATAGGTGCGCGCCAGCAGCTCGAGGATGGAGCCGATGCGCGCCGCAGCCCCCTTCACGGGGTCGTCGGAAACCGGAGCAGCGGCCCTGGAAACGGGTTCCGTCGCGGGTTTGTGTTTCGGCCCCGCAGATGCGGAAGACGATCGTGGCATATCAGTTCCCCTTTCGTGCCATCCTGGCCTTGGACAGCCAGTCGAGAAGCTCCTCGCCGGTCAGGGCGTTCAGCAGGTGGCGGGCCTCGAGACCACCTTTGCGGGCGATGCCAAGGCCATACCGGATATATTCCAGAGAGGCGGGATCATGGGCGTCGGGGCCGATGACGAACATCAGGCCCTTGTCCCGCCAGGTGCGGATGTGCCGCCAGTCGAGATCGAGGCGCTGAGGCTGGGCATTGATCTCGACGGCAACCCGGTTGGCGACACAGGCGTCAAGAACCCGTTCGATATCGATCTCGTAGCCCTCCCGGGCCAGGAGCAGCCGGCCTTCGGGATGGCCGAGAACCGAGGTGAAGGGGTTCTCGACGGCCCGGATGACCCGACGCGTCATCTCCCCGCGCGGCATGGTGAACCCCGAGTGGACCGAGGCAATCACGACGTCGAAACCGGCGAGGGTTTCGGACGGATAATCAAGGGATCCGTCGGCTCGTATATCACTCTCTATTCCTTTCAGCAGCCGGCACTGGCGGCCGTGCGACGCGTTCCATGCGTCGATTTCCCGCCACTGGCGCGCGATCGCCGTCTCGTCGATCCCGTGGGCGTAATGAGCCGACACCGAATGGTCAGTAATGCCGAGCCAGGACCAGCCGAGGCCGGCGGCGGCCTTCGCCATCTCCCCGAGAGAGACGGAGCCATCGGAGGCATTCGTGTGGGCATGGATCGCACCGCGCAGGTCTCCAGACTCGACGAGAACCGGCAGACGGCCGTTCCCGGCCCATTCCACCTCATCCAGCCCCTCGCGCAGCTCGGGGGCGACCCAGGCCAGGCCGAGCGCCTCGTAGACCTCCTGCTCGGTCGCCATCGGAGCGGCCGTTTCCCCGTCGTAGAGACCGTATTCATTGAGTTTGAGCCCCTTCGAGAGGGCCAGCGACCGCATCAGGGTGTTGTGCTCCTTCGAGCCCGTGAAGTGGCACAATGCCGGCCCCAGCGACTCGGGCGGAACCACACGCAAATCGACCTGCATTCCGCTTTCCAGGACGACCGACGTCTTCGTCTCCCCCGTTCCGACGACCCGGACGATGCCAGGAAGGCGCAGAAATGCGGCCATGACCGCCGCGCCGCCGTCGGTCGCGGCGAGAATGTCGATATCCTTCACCGTTTCCCGGCACCGCCGGAGGCTTCCGGCGACGTGGTATTCAGCCCCGGGAGCCTCGCGCTTCAGCCACGCCATCACCTGATCAGCCGTTTCCCGTGCGGTCACGAACAGAAACCGTCCGGCGAATCGCCGGATAAAATCTATTCCATTCAGTATATTTGCAACGGTCTTCTCTCCGAACCCTTTGAGGCCGGCGATTTTCCCGTCGCGGCAGGCCGCCTCGAGTTTCTCGAGATCGTCGATCTTGAGCTGGTCATAGAGGAGGCGGACCTTTTTCGGCCCGAGTCCCGGCACCCGCATCATCCCGAACAAGCCGGGGGAAAACGAGGCCTCGAGCTGGTCACGCTCGGCGATGCGGCCCGTTTCCAGGAACTCCTTCACATGACCGCACATGCTCGCGCCGAATCCTTTGGGGGGGTCGTCGAGAAGCTGCCGCAGGGGAATGGGGTTCGTCTGGAGGGTCCGGGCCGCGTTCTGGTAGGCCCGGATTTTGAACGGGTTGGCTCCAGCCAGCTCCAGCAGCCCGGCAATCTCCCCGAACAGCTCCGCAAGCTTCTCCCGTGCTTCCATGGCGCACCTCCGTTCCCCCATCCGTTCCTCCCGACAACGGTAGCCCAGACCCTTCTGCCGGGTCAATCTTCAGAACGGTCGAGGACCCATGAACTGTCTGTGAGGAGTTTTCAGTAGAACCGATCTGCCTCTCCGGATTTCCTGCACCGGGCCGGTTACCGACGTTCACGTCTCCATGGAACAATAGGCAATCTGTTGGAACAGAGATCTTTCAACTGAAAAATACCCTCTGTTGCACCCTCTTGCGTTTTTCGGAAAGGTACGGCACACTTGCGTCGTGAAACATGGCCGGGCGTTCCAGACACAAAAGCCCGGCCGAAACGTGAAAGGAGCTTGAAACCCGCATGAAGAAACTGTCCCTCCTCCTCGTCGTCCTGGCCGCGTTCCTCGTTCTGGCCGTTACGGCCGAAGCCGGAAGCTACACGAAGCAGAACCATTCGCTGTATCTCGACGGCAAGGTCCTCGTCCGCTTCGACCAGCTGCTCCTCGGCTGGACCCGCGATCAGAAGGAAATCGACCGCATCCGCTTCAAGATGACCTGTCTGAAGGGCGCCGCCGTGTTGAATAACATTGAGTATATCGACACCGCTGTCGACGGCAAGGAAACGGTGCGCTGGGCGAAGTCCCAGGAGCCGATGAATCTCGACTTCTCGGCGAAGCTCGGCCATATGGATCGCGCCCACCGCGTCTGGATCGCCCAGACCTCCGAGATCAAGATCGCCCCGTATGATCTGAAGACCGCCAAGGTCCGGTTCCACATCAAGGCATCGGGCCGCAACTACAAGGTCACCTGGGTGCCGCTGACCGGTGAGGTCCACGCGATCTGGTGATCGTCCGCTTCAAAACCCTATCCTAACCTGATTCCCGGCCGGAAACGGCCGGGATTTTTTCTTCAGCGCGGCTTTCTGCGCAAATTGCGGTGCTCCTCGACCGAGGAGCGCAGCTCGTCGAACAGCGCCTGGGCCTTGGCAACGGCGCCGATCTCGTCGTAGATGCGGAACGGCTGGAACACCGCGATGCCGAGCATGGCCGCCAGAAGCGTCATCATCAGGCCAGAAAGGGTGCCGAGATAAACCCCCAGGCCGAGCAGGGAAAAGGCGCTCCAGCAGATGACCCACGCGACCGCGCTACCGACGAAGGCGAACGCGAGCGTGCAGAGAATCCGGACGACCAACGGGCCCATGAACTCTTCTCGAGGGATATTGAGCCGCCGCGCGAGAAGGGCCTCGATCACGGGATCCGGATGACGGCCAAGATTCAGCCGGATCACGACGGCCCGACGCCAGTCGAAGGATTCCAGGCGCAGAAAATCGTCGTCGAGCGTGGGCTCGGGGTGACGCTCCTGAGCAGGCGCTTCCGCGGACGGGGCCGGGGGAGCGGTGGGCGGAACAACTCCATCAGGCTCTTTCCGGGCCGGCGCTGGCTGAGGCTTTTCCGGGGCGGTATCACCCGTCGGTTGGACGGCATCGGGACTCATGCAGCATCATCCTCCGCTGCAACTATATCACAGGGACTATGCCGCACGGAAAGCCGGGCGTATACTTAGGAAGGGGTCCAACGTCGCCGTTTCTGCAACCGCATTCCCTCCGGAGGCCACCATGCCGTTTTGCCATCCCATCCGTTCCGTGTCCAGCCGTTTCCTGCTTCTTCTCGTCTTCCTTGCCGCAGCGGTTCAGGCCGGAGCCTGGTCGTATCACACCCATCGCAAGATCGTCTCCGACGCGATCGCCTTTCTACCCACCGGGTTCCAGAGCCGGTTCCTCCCGTTCAAAGACGTAATGATGCAGGGGGCGACCGACCCCGACACCGTCGTGAAGGATTTCATGAACCACGTGTATCACATCCACAGCCGTACGGGACACGATTCGGCCGTGCGAATCACCGGTCTGTTCGAACAGGCTGCCGACCAGGTGCGGCGGAGTGGGCCAAGCGCCGAGGCCGCATACACCCTGGGCCTGCTCGCCCATTACGTCGCCGATCTGAACCAGCCGCTCCACACGGGCGGCCGCGAGGCGGACAGCACGGAAAGCGACTATCACAGCACATTTGAGCGGGATGTGCAGAGCCGCATGAAGCTGATTCCCGTGCCTGTGCCCGTGGCGGGCGGATACCGGCCGGTCACCGACCCGGCCGCCCGGGTGATCGAGATGGCCGAAACGGCGGGCCGCTCGTATGACCGCATCGGAACGGCCTATCGGGGCGGCCGCGGGGTATTCGACCTGGAGGATCTCGTACGTGACCAGTATGCCGCGGCCGTGCGGCACGTCGCCGATTTCTGGCTGGGCGCGCTGAGCCGAGGCGGACTGGTCATACCGCTGATCCCGCCGGCCCCGTCCATCACGGCCAGCGCGACGATTCCAGCGGGAGTGCGCCGTCCGGGGGACGCCGGATGGTCTTCAAGCCAAGCGCCATCCCTCGGAACACCTGCCTCGATGGTCATCCAGAAGCCTGGCCCCATCGATCTGAACACGGCAACGATGGAGCAGCTCGTGCATATTCCGGGCATCGGGGAGAAACGGGCGCGGGCGATCATCGAAGCGAGGCGGGTCAGGCCCTTTTCCTCGCTTCGCGATCTCGCTCTGGTCACGTATCCGGACAGCGGCCGGAAGGCCTTCAACGTTGGCCTGATCGACCGTCTGGCCGACTTCGTCACGGTGAAGTAATTTATTTATAGCGATATTATTATCGTGCGGACAGCTCCGGTCACTTCGCCTTCTTCACGGCCTCGAGCGCAGCTTCAAAGTTTGGGGAGCTGGCGATTTCCTTCACCAGTTCGGCATAGGTGATCGTGCCGGTCGAGTCGACGACGAACACGCCGCGGGCGAGCAGCCGGAGTTCCTTGATATGCAGGCCCCATGCGTCGGCGAATGACATCGCCAGATGGTCGGAAAGCGTCTTCACCTTGTCGATCCCGGCTCCACCACACCAGCGGGCCTGGGCAAAGGGCAGATCGGCCGAGACAGCGTAGATCGTGACGCCAGGCAGTTTCGCCGCCTCCTGGTTGAAACGGCGCACCTGGGCGTCACAGACCGGCGTATCGAGCGACGGGACGGTTGTGAACACGCGCACGCCCTTCGTGTCGGCGAGACGGACAGGCTCGAGGCCCGTTCCGGACACCGTGAAATCCGGGGCTTTCATTCCGGCGACGACCGTCCTGCCGAGCAGGGTCAGGGGATTTCCCTGGAAGGTGACCGCACCATGGTTTTCCATCATCTCGATCTCTCCTCGTTGATATTCCGCGCCTCATGTGCGCGTTGACAGGTTCATGAATCTGCCTCTATCATATCATGTATGGTGGATTTCAAAATCGCGACAGAAACGACGGGTGACGTCACGATCATCCGCACGAACGGGTATCTCGACGACATCGGCGGGAAGCAGGTCAAGGAAACCTGCGAGCAGCTCCTAGCCGGCGGCGCGACCCGGTTCGTGTTCAACCTCTCGAACACGCCCGTCATCAACTCGACGGGACTGTCGATGATCCTCGACATCGTCGTGAAAGTCATCGATTACCACGACGGGAAAGTCGCCATCACGGGCCTGACGAAGCTCACCCGGACGGCTCTCCAGATGACCGGTGTCCTGACGCTCTGCCAGGCCTACGAGACAGAGCAGGAAGCGGTCGAGGCCGCGGCAGGATGACCGTCGTGCGCCGCCGCGCAGGGGTGTTGGCCCTCTGTGCGCTTGCCGCATGGCTCTTCACGCCGTCGGCCCGGCAACCGAATCCTTTTCACGGGCCATTCATGACCCCGGTTCTGGCGCAGGACGAGGCCAGCTCCGAGCCTCCCGCCGACGGACAGGGCAGCCCGGCACCCACGGACAATGGCAATGACTCATCCGGAGCAGGATCTGCAGCTTCCCCCCAGACGGGGAATGCAGGAACATCCTCCACGAGCGGGGATGCCGGAAGCGCCACGGATGCCCAGGACGGTGATGTGGCCAAGCCGGAGAAGGCGAAAGTAGATCCGGCGGATGCGATGTACGGCGAAGCTCACATGAAGCTGGCCCGACGGCATTTCAAGACCGGCAACGTCGACCGGGCGAAAGAGGAGCTCGATCTGGTGATCGAGCGGCTGCCCAATCACACCGAGGCGCGATTTATGCGAGCCGTCATCGCCGCCAAGACCAAGGATTTCATGGGCGCCTGGCGGAACATCACGGTTGCCGAGCAGTCCTCCCCGGACCACCCCCGGATCAAGGAGTTCGTGGCCCGGCTCGAGAAGGCAATGCCGCGGCCGAGCGTCATCACCGAGGAGGTTGCGGCCCGTCCCGCCCCGACTCACGCCTCCGAGCTTCTCTCCGACGCGATCGAAGCCGTGTTCGCCGACAAGGCGGCAAGCGCCAGGCTGACCGGCGTCGGCTGCACGGAGCTGGCGACGGTCGACGGGAAAACGGTCGCAAAGCTGGTATTCGAGGGCAATGCGGCTCTCGAAGCCGGCCCGGTGGAAAACGCCCTCAAATCCGTCCTGAAGGGCGAGATTCTCGAGAGTGCGACGGCCAGTGAAGGTCAGACACTGAAGATCTCGGCGGAAGTCCCCGGCCTCCCCCTGCAGAATCCGTCGGCCAAGCCCGTGCCCAGTATCGGCGAGCTTCTCAAAGCCGCTTCCGAAGAAACGGACGTGGCGCTGAAAAACAGCTCCGAGAGTGAACCCGACGCCGACAAGCGCGTCACGGGCACCTACACAATCGTCGCCGCGAGCCTCCGGACCGTGAATGATTTCATGCGCAGGATCTCGCCGCAGGCCGTCGATGGGCGCATCGTGAACATCGTGAGCACCACGATGAACACGAAGAGCGTCTGGAAGGGCGACGTCAGCTTCCGGTTCCCCGTTCCCTGACGTTCCGGGGGAATTCCGGATAAACGAAATCCGGCCATCGGCCGATAGCTGGGCTGGATTTCGCATGCCACACCGAACGAACGTGCTGTCTTACCGCTTTCTGCCCTTCATCATCGCGGCAGCCCTGCTGCTGTCAGGCTGGTGGATGACCGGCCGTGGGGCGGCGTTCACCAACCGCGATCTGGTCGTGCTGAACGTCGTCGTGCCGGCCGTGACGGCCGGCTGGCGGGCCCACAAACGGCGGACCCCTGTGGGGCCCGCGATTCTCCAGGGGATTGCCGGCGGACTGCTGATGCACAAGGCGCTGGAAACGGCAGCCAGGGTGCGCGACGACGACACGTGGCGGGCCTGGCGGGCGAAGATCATGATGAATGTCGGTGCCTCGCTGGCCGAGTCCGCTCCCGACGGGCGATTCCGTTACCGGATGGATCTCGGCCCCTTCTGGCTCGAAGCCGGGTCCGGGGGCTGCCGGGTGCGCCCGGCGCTGCACGCCTCGCTCGCCCCTCTGCTGAACATGGCCGACGGCGCCCGTCTCGATTTCGGCCGCACGCTCCGGCTCGGCACCCTCTCGTTCGAGCGCGGCCGCAACCGCGACGGCACGATCGGTCGGAACGGAGCTCTGGCCTACAGCAACGCAAACAACCTCGTGACAAACCGGCGGGGCGACCACGTCGGCCACGAGCTGGTCCACACCTTCCAGTACCGGCGCGAGGCGTTCCTCAGCCGGAATCTGAGCCAGATCTTCCCCTCGATTGCCTGCCGTACCGGCCGCTGGGTCGACGATACCGGCTGGTCCGTCGCCTGGGCCCTCGAGTGCCTCGCCGCCGACCTGTGCGGCCAGGAGCGAGACTTCGACATCCTGATGGAGCGCGAAGCCTACGAGCTGACCGACACCCGCGGCAACCACTGAGCCCGCGCGGCCCCTTCCGGGGTATACTGGGGGCATGACAGGGCATCTTTCACGGACGCGGGCGGCGGCGGTTCTCGTCGCCACCAAGACGCGACTGCTGTGGAACACGCTGCGGGCGAAGCAGGGGTTCTGGAACCTGCTGCTGATAGGGTTGTTCGGCCTTTGCTGGTGCGTGTT
>DATCTT010000017.1:0-19530 GCA_036567845.1 Candidatus Ozemibacteraceae bacterium
CGGTCCAATTGGACCGCCCCCGGTGATTTTCAGGAGAGACGCGTCAGTAGTGATACTGTAGCTGGCCCTCGAGCCGGTAGTCGTAGCCGAAGAACATGTCGTTGCTGAGCGCGATCGGCGCCGCGAGCGAGACGGCCATGCCAGGCTTCACGAAATACCGCAGGCCGAGGGTGAGGTCGGTGCTTCGGCCGTTGTTCACGCGGTTGTAGGCATTCACTTCGCCCATGAAGGTGAACGACTCGTTCGCTGCATACTCGAAGCCGACGTTCACGAAGACGCCCTCGTGAGCCGTGTTTCCCGAGCCGGCCTCGTAGCCGCAGTTGAGGTGGAAGTTTCCGCCCTCCTTGCGCTTGGTCGAGACGCCGCCGAACAGTTCCCAGGCGTTGTCACTCTCGTCGTTGCCGATCTTTCGGTCGCTGGTCGGGAAGATCGCGCCGAAGCCGAGACACGAGGCCATGTTGTCGTTCTGTGACGAGAATTTCAGTCGCAGCGAGGCATCGCCCATGCCGGAGTCCTCGCCATCGCGGAAGTTGTAGGTGACCGGTGCGAAGATGTCATACGACTCGAAGGGAAGCTGCAGGCCGAACTCGAAATCCTCCGCCGAGTAGGTGAGGGCGATCGGGAACTGGTAATAGTCCCCGTCTTCCCCGTTCACCAGCCGGGTGCCGTCGCGCTTGACGATCTTGTTCCAGACGACGCCGAAGCCGGTCGAGAATTTCCCTTTGCCGAGCGGGTAGGCCGCCATCGTGTGCATGAGACCTGTCATGCCTTCGAGGTTGACCATGCGGCGCGAGTCATCGTCCTTCTTCTCGGTACCGGGCAGAATGACCTGGGGCAGTCCCTTGTCGGAGTACAGTACTTGGTCGTTCCCGCCCGACACCGGCGGCAGCTGGAGGGCCGGCGGTGTTTCGACCGGCGTCTCGACGGCGGGGGCGCGGTAGGTGCGAGTCTTGCGCACGCGCTTCGTGACGCCCTTCCCGAGGGCGGGGATCCGGAGCACGCGGCCGACTTTCAGCGAGGCCGGGTTGCTGATGCCATTGGCCGAAGCGATCTTCTTCCAGTATTTCGTCGTGCCGAAGAACTTGCGCGAGATAGAGCCGAGCGTATCACCCTTTCGGACGGTATAGCTCTGTGAGCCGCCGGATGTTGAAGGAGCCGCCTCGGTCGGCGTGTCCTCCTCCATGCCGTCGGCCTCGATCGACAGGTCGGGTGTGTCCCCCGAGACGAAGGCGATCGACTCGTCATCCCCACCTGAACCTCTCATGCCGATGCTTCCCGGGTCGATGAGCGGCACGTCGGGGGCGGGTGGCGCGGTCGAGATCGTGTCGAGCTCGTACGCGTTGGGATACTCCTGCGCCGCCAGGGGAGAAGCCTGGAGATGCAGGGCGAGAAGGCCTGAGAGCAGCAGGAGGCTGAGTGTGCGGTTTTTCATGGAGGGCCGTTCCTTTCCGCTGGTCACCGGTGCGCCGCTCCGAGGGCGGGCGTCGCGCCGAACGATAAGATTCCAGTTCTGTCATCGGCGCGAGGTGGCGAAATCTTGAGCGATTTCGATACGGCGGCTCGCTGGTTTGACTCGACTGCATGCGTGTGCTAGAGTGCAGGCTGATCTACAGCCTTCTCACAAAGGACGGCCCACACGTGAAAAAAACGTTTGTCATTGATACGAACGTCATTCTGCACAGCCATCAGGCGTTGTTTTCCTTCAAGGACAACGATCTGGTCATTCCGCTTGGGGTGATCGAGGAGCTCGACCGGTTCAAGGGGTTCAACGACGAGCGAGGTCGCGAGGCCCGTTCCGCCGCCCGCGAACTCGACGCTCTTCGCCAGAACGGCCGTCTCTACGAAGGTATTACCCTGAGCTCCGGCGGGAGCATCCAGGTGCTGATCGACAGCGAAATGGAGATTCCCTACGGCTTCGACAAGGGGAAAGTCGACAACCGTATCCTGGCTTGCGCCCTGTTCCTCAAAAAGCAGGGACGGCCGGTCATCTTCGTCAGCAAGGACATCAACGCCCGCATCAAGGCTGATGCCCTGGGTGTTGCGACCGAGGATTTCAAGACCAACAAGGTCAACATTGACGAGCTGTACTCCGGCTGGCGCGAGCTCGTTCTTCCGGCGAAGGATATCGAGAACTTTATTGCCAACAAGACGCTTGAATACACCGGCGATGATCTGTATCTCAACGAATTTGTGCTGCTCAAGGCGGCAGAGAACGAGAACAAGACGGCGTTGGGCAAATTCTGCGGGCAGACGAAGAAGATCATTCCCCTCTACCACCAGCACGCCCGGCCCTGGGGCGTCGAACCGGCAAACCTCCAGCAGAAGTTCGCGACCGAGCTGCTGTTGTGCAACGAGATCGGTCTGGTTACCCTCGTTGGCCGTGCCGGCACCGGCAAGACCCTGCTCGCCCTCGCCTGCGGCCTTCAGAAGACGATTGACGAGCATGTCTACCGCAAGCTGCTCGTCAGCCGGCCGATCATGCCGCTCGGCAAGGATATTGGCTTCCTGCCCGGTTCGAAGGACGAGAAGCTGAGTCACTGGATGCAGCCGATCTTCGACAACCTCGAGTTCGTGATGGACAAGCTGTACAACAATTCCGACGATGTCGACAAGAAGATCAAGTTCCTGATCGAGTCGCAGAAGGTGCAGATCGAGGCCATCACCTACATCCGCGGTCGGAGCATTCCGAAGCAGTATCTGATCGTCGATGAGGCCCAGAACCTGACGCCTCACGAGGTCAAGACGATCATCAGCCGCGCTGGCGATGGTACCAAAGTCGTTCTCACCGGCGACCCCTATCAGATCGACAACCCCTACCTCGACAGTTCATCCAACGGCCTGAACTTCGTGATCGAGCGGTTCAAGAACAATGCCCTGTTTGGGCATATCATCCTCAACAAGTCCGAACGCTCGTCCCTGTCGGCCCTGGCATCGGAACTCCTGTGATGGTGGGGGGGGCCACGGCCCTGCGGGGCGGGATGCCGCGGCCGGAGACCGGTGAGTTTCGTTGCCGGAACCGGCGGCGGGCCGTGACGTTCATCGAGATCGTCATCGCGATGGCCGTGCTGACCATCGCTCTGCTGCCGATTTTCAACATGCTCCACAAGGGGGCGGAGGACACGGATCTGAACGCCTCCCAGGCGTTTGCGATCACGAAGGCGTCGGATGTCCTGAATGCCATGCTCGACAACGTGCCGTTCGAGACTGTTCGGATGGGGAACCCCGGATATCTCAGCATCACCGATCTGCCAGCTTCTGAATATAGCAGATACGATGCAAACTGGCTCAAGGGAATCGCGCAGATGCTGTTTCCGGGCAGCGAGCCTGATGGAAACCGCGGATATCCCTGCCGCGGCATCATCACCGATCCACGGGGGATCAGCTACCTCGTGACCCTGTGCGTCGAGGATCTGGCGGCCCCCCCGGCCCCAGCGGATGCCCGGCCCGACCGGAAAAAAATCGGCACTGCCTTCCCCGATGCCGCCCCCCAGGATTTCGATCAGCGGAACGAGCTGACGTTCTCCTTCCTGCAGAATCCGGGAAAGCTGTCCGACCCGAACTGGCTGCAGAAATACACCCCCTTCTCGACCGCGGCTCAGCCTCCCCGTTGGGAACTCGAGCTGTCCCCCGACAAGAATGGCGTCGCGCAGCCGGCCGAGAACATCTATCGCGACGAAGGGTATGGCGCCGGGGATGACTCGCCGCGATTCATGGATCCCACGGCTGCCCGGTATACGCAGCGCATGTCCAGTGAAAAAGTGAATTACACCAAGGACGATTCATTCGCCTTCTGCACGATGAAGCGACTCATCGTTGAGGTCCAGTGGAACATGGACAAAAAGTTCTACAAGACCCCCGATTCCGACGGGCCGGATATCCAGCGGGTCCACCTCATCACGATGAAGGGGGACATCAACCGATGACGGAAGTTCACCGGAACGGCTCCCGGAGCGGCATGGCGATCGTCATCGTCCTGTTTTTCGCGTTCTGTCTGATGATCATGGTCGCGTCGATGTTTTTCCAGCATCGCAACGTGGCCGGCCATAACCGGCTGAACTTGCAGAACCAGCAGGCGTTTTTTGCCGCCCGTGCGGCGATCCAGCACATCCTGCTCAAGGCCAAACTGTTTCCGACCGAATTCTACGATGCCGTCGAGTTCAGCCAGGGCAAAAACCCTCTCTGCGATTTTTCCGAGATTCTCGGCACCGATGCCCAGGGGCGCCAGGTGTTCAAACCCATGCAGGGGTTCCCCGGAGTGTATGTCCGGGTGCTGCCGAGCGAGGAGCGTGACGCCAACGATCGGCCGAAGTTCTTCTATATGCAACTCGAAGGTCGTAACGATACCTACATGAGGATGGGAAGTTTTTATAACCCTGACTATAGATATCTGGCCCCGTCCATGGCTAGATCCGAGATGTCCCTGCGATATACGCAGCCGGTTGCTCCCGACGTTTCATGGAAGGCCGGAAAATATCTTGACTATTATATCCGTGACTGTACGAACATGATCAAGGACGGGAGACATCTGCAGCCGGTGCTTGAGACGAATATCAGTCCGGCGGTGAAGACCGCGAAGACCTGGGGGCTTGTCAAGGGCTCTGACGGCTTCCCTTACACGATGTGTTACCGTGTCACGAAGGTGAACATCCACGCGATGAAAGAACTGCGCCGCTACAACGAGGAAGCGATCGAGATCGAGGTTGAGGGAAGCATCATCGACTTCAAGGGGTCGCGTTACACCCAGGTCCAGAAAAAAATCCAGAAAATCACCCGCTCAGGGAAATGACGACGATGTCGGAACAGAAACGAACAACGCTCCGCCTTGCGGCCGCCGGCCGCGGCTTCACCCTCCTGGAGCTGATGATCGCGGTTTCCCTCCTGGCTGTGTTTCTGTTCTTCGCATACAAGATTTTCATCGGAGGCTCTAAAACGGCTGGCCGCTCCCAGTGGACGAGCTCCGTCGTCGACGAGCTCCGTATCGCGACGGGATTTCTCAGCAAAGAGATCAAGAGCACCTCGTATCCGACCACGCTGCTTCGCGACAGCATCTGCGATCCGGCCGACAACCCGGATCCGGCGGTTGCCCGGAAATACTTCCTGAAAATCGCGGCGAACCAGCAGGAGCTGCGGGCCCCGGCCGCCGGCGGCAAGACGAAGCTCATGACCTGGTTTGTCTGTCAGCCTGAGAAGCCGCCCGCCCCCGGCTCGTATCGCGAGTCGATCCTCTGGTTCGAGGGCCGTTCCAATACCCTCGTCTCGGTCGGCGACCTCGTTGTCGAGATCAATCGCTCCACCTTCAAGACCACACCCGATCAGTATGCCCGATCCGGCAATCTCAGCCTCCAGCCCGATGGTGCGCCCGGCCGGCAGGTGCTCGTGCATGATGTCGAGTGGGTCAAGTTCGAGGCCCCGGGGCCGCTGCCGTCCATGCCAACGGAGTTCCAGCCTCTCAAGGTCTCGATTCACTGCGTCTATCCCAAGGATCCAAAAGCGTTCAAGGATAGCTCCACGATGGCAACGCCCAACGTCGGGCTTGAAATTGCGCCATAACACATCACGGAACCGGTTAACAAACAATGGCAAAACAATGGCATCAACTCGAAAAACTCGATCACAAGTCGCTGAAGAAGCTTCAGCTGGATCGGGAAAAGCAGGCTCAGCAGCAGAAACAGGAGGCTGACCGGAAACGGATCGCGATCATTATCGGTTCCGTTCTTCTCGCGATCATCTGTGCTGTCGTCTTTCTGATGATCCTCCGGAACAGATCGGCTCAGAAAGCCTATCAGGAGGAACGGGAGAAGATGTACAAGGTGGCGGTCACCGACGTGAAGGGCTCGGTACAGGGACGCTCCATCGGAGACTGGGAAAAGGTCCCTCCGGGCTTCTCCTTCGATGACGAATACACGTTCAAGGTCGAGAAAGACGGCGCGCTTGCCGTGAAGCTCCAGCTCGAAAACGTGGTGAAGCTCGCCTCGATGTCGGAAATGACCGTCATGAAGGCGACGCTGCACGAAACCGAGAACCGGGTCGTTCGCGAGTCGGTCTCCCTTTCCCGGGGTGAACTCACGGTCGCGATCTCTCTCGATGGCCGCGACCTTCTCGAGATCGAATCGGGCGGCATCGTCGCGAAAGGGGCGTCCGGCCTGTTCAAGGTGCTGTATAACCAGACGAAGGGCTCCGGCGAGGTGGTCGTGAAGAACGGCCTCGTCGAGGTCTATAGCAAGAAGAATCCTTCGAAGCGCGTGAAGGTCTCGGGTTTCTACAAGGTCGTGTTCGACCTGAACCAGCTCGGCAACCCTACCCAGGCGAGCGTGATCCAATACGACTGGCGTTGACGCCCTTCCCATGATTCGCATTGCCAAGGCCCGCGTCCACAACCTCAAGGATCTCTCGCTGTCGATTCCGCGGAACACTCTGACCGTCATCACCGGGGTCTCCGGCTCGGGAAAAAGCTCCCTGGCCTTCGACACCATCCATGCCGAGGGGCAGCGGCGGTTCATGGAGTCGCTGTCGAGCTATGCCCGCCAGTTCCTCCAGCAGATGGAAAAACCCGATGTGGAAAGCATCGAGGGACTTTCCCCGACCATCGCGATTCAGCAGAAGACCACGTCACGGAACCCCCGTTCGACGGTTGGCACGGTCACGGAGTTGTACGACTATTTCCGGCTGCTGTACGCCGCGATCGGCGAACCCCACTGCCCTCAGTGCGGGGCGAAGGTCACCAGCACCACCCCGGCGCAGATCGTCGACGCGCTGCTCGGCCGGCCGGCCGGAACCCGGCTGACACTGCTCGCTCCCGTGGTGCGCGGCCGCAAGGGCGAGTATCAGAAGGTTTTCGAGGAGCTGCGCCGCGAAGGGTTCTCGCGGGTGCGGATCGACGGGGCGCTTCAACTGCTCGAGGACGAGCTGCCGAAGATCGACCCCAAGAAGACTCATACAATAGAAGTGGCTATTGACAGAATCTCTCTTGCCGGTGGCCGGGAAGAGGCATCCCGCCTGAACGATGCCGTCGAGCTCGCGTTCAAGATGGCGGACGGCCAGCTGATCGTTGTTCTCGAGACGCCGGGCGGCAACGGGGCCCAGGAGGTTCCGTTCAGCGAGAAGCTCCGGTGCGGACGTTGCGAGGTCAGCCTGCCCGAGATCAACCCCCGCCTCTTCTCGTTCAATGCGCCGTATGGGGCCTGTCCCCAGTGCTCCGGTCTCGGATTCCAGCTCGTGATCGATCCCGACCTGATCTTCCCGGATCGGTCGCTGGCACTTGCCGATGGTGGCATCAGTTCGATGAACTCCGGGCAGGAGACGATTCTTGGCCAGTGGCTCGTCAGCCTGTCACGGCATTACGGCTTTTCCCTGCAGACACCGATCGAGAAACTGCCCAAAAAGGTCATCGATATTCTGCTCCATGGCTCTGGCACAGAGGAGATCGAGGTGTTCTACGAGGGGCGGCGGATGTCCGCCACGTTCAAGAGGCCCTTTGAAGGCATCATTCATATGATCGACCGGCGGTACAAAGAGTCGGTTTCCGACGAAATGCGCACCTGGTACGAGAAGTTCATGCGCGAACTGCCCTGCCCTGCCTGTGCCGGCAAGCGCCTGTCGCCGGCGGCTCTGGCTGTCACGGTAGAGGGTCTCAGTATCCACGGCCTTGCCCAGCTCTCCGTCGGACAACTGGTCGGCTTTTTCGACCGTCTCCGCCTCGATGAGCGCCAGGCATTCATCTGCAAGAAAGTGCTCGAGCAGATCCGCAGCCGGATCCGCTTTCTGAACGATGTTGGACTCGATTATCTCACTCTGGCTCGTGCGGCCCACACCCTGTCGGGAGGCGAGGCCCAGCGGATCCGGCTGGCCACGCAGATCGGCTCGGCCCTCGTCGGTATCACCTATGTGCTCGACGAACCCAGCATAGGGCTTCATCCCCGGGACAACCGGCGACTGATCGACACTCTCAAGAAGCTGCGCGATCTGGGCAATACCGTGCTTGTTGTCGAGCATGACCACGAAATCATGCTCGAGGCCGACCATCTGATCGACCTCGGACCGGGAGCGGGCAGCGACGGGGGCCGCCTGGTCGCGGAGGGGGTTCCCGCGGCTGTCGCGGCGAATTCCGAAAGCCTGACGGGGCGGTATCTGGCGGGCATAGAGATCATCGACGTCCCGGAGAAGCGCCGGCCGGGAAGCGGCGATATGCTCACCCTGCGCGGCGCGAGGCATAACAACCTCAAGGATATCGATGTCTCGTTTCCCCTCGGGAAACTCATTGCGATCACTGGCGTCTCGGGCTCGGGCAAGTCCAGCCTCGTTACGGACACCCTTTTCCCGCTGCTGTCGAACCGGCTCATGAAAAGTCGGCTCGATACCGGCGGTTACGCGGGCATCGAGGGCCTCGAGTATATAAATAAAGTTGTCAATATTGATCAGGATCCGATCGGCCGAAGCCCGCGTTCGAACCCCTCGACCTACACCGGCCTCTTCTCGCCGATCCGGACGCTGTTTTCCCAGACGCTCGAAGCCCGCTCGCGGGGCTACACCCCGGGGCGGTTCAGTTTCAACGTCAAGGGCGGCCGGTGCGAGGTGTGCGAGGGAACGGGCCAGATCCAGATCGAGATGCACTTCCTGCCCGACGTGTTCGTGACCTGCGATGCCTGCAAGGGATTGCGTTTCAACGATGAGACGCTGAAGGTCCATTTCAAGGGGAAGAATATCGCCGAGGTGCTGGCGATGACCGTGAACGATGCGCTGGCCTTCTTCGAGGCGCATTACGTGATCCGCCGGAAGCTCGAGACCCTGCGGGATGTCGGCCTGGGCTACATCACTCTCGGCCAGGCCAGCACGACCCTCTCCGGCGGCGAGGCCCAGCGCATCAAGCTCGCGACCGAGCTTTCCCGCATGGCCACAGGCCAGACTTTCTACATTCTCGACGAGCCGACGACCGGTCTCCACTTCCAGGATGTTCGGTGTCTGCTCGGCGTGCTCGAACGGCTCGTCGAGAAAGGCAACACCGTCGTCGTCGTCGAGCACAACCTGGACGTGATCAAGGTCGCCGACTGGGTGATCGATCTCGGCCCGGAAGGCGGTGACGCGGGCGGTCGGATTATCGCGGCCGGAACCCCCGAACAGGTCGCGAAAAACCCCGGTTCCATGACCGGCCGCTTCCTGGCCGATGCGCTGGAAGGGACCACGATTCCGACGGGAAAAGCGAAGCCTGCGACACCCAGGAAATCTTCCCGAGTGCGTTCCCGGTGAGGTGAAGCGCGCGGCGCCTTGCGCGAAGAGAGAATACCCACGCGGCGGGTTGTCCCGTCGGAGGATGATTGGAGGATCAGATCGCCATGTGGTTTCTCGAGGATGAACCGTCGACATCTGAGGTGCCGGTTCAACGCAAAATTCTGAGGATTCTTGGCCGCGTTTCGCTCGTCACCCTCATCACCTTCTTTGTTGCGCTCACCTATTTTTTCTATCTGTATTCCTGGTATGCGCTCATCGGCATGAACGATTTCGGGAAGTTTCTTCAGACGGCAAAGGCCATGTGGACGGAGAGTCCGGACCCCTATGCCCCGGGCCCTCACACCATCATGGAAATTGACGGTTTCTCGATGCATTTTCTCGACATGAATCCGCCTCAATTCCATGTTTTCCTGTATCCGCTGATCGGAGTTTCCAATGAGGCGGCGGCCACGATCTGGCTTCTTGTCCAGCTTGCTGCCTGTATTGTCGGGCTTTTTCTCATCCAGCGCGACCTCGGTCTGACTTCCCTGAAAATCCGGACCCGGGTCGGCATTCTGTATTTGATCATGCTGTCGACTCCCACTCTTGCCATTCTCATCACCGGCCAGTTCACCTTCGTGCTATTTTTGTTGGTGACGCTTGCGTGGTGCGATTTTCGCGCTGGCAGGTGGACCAGGGGAGGGATGATCCTGGGGATCGGACTCGGGGTGAAGGCGTTTTTTCTGATCTTTCTTCCCTGGTTTCTTATCAGACGCCGCTGGAGTGCAGCAATCGCCTTTCTCGGAGCCGGAGCTCTGATGTATGGTTTAGGCTATATCGTTCATGGGCAGACGGCCATGGTTTCCTGGCTCCGCTCTCTCCAGGCGATTGACTGGCTCTGGGTGCCGATGAATGCGAGCCTGCCGGGGTTTCTTGACAGGACGCTGAGGCATACGCTCAGCTTCGAACCGGTAGCGAACGGAGTCGCTTTTCTGCGACCAATGGCGATGACTCTCGTTCCCTTGCTTGGAATCCTGACCTTCTGGCGGATCGGCTGGCCACGCGGGCGCGACCTGAACTACGAGATGGCTCTGCTGCTGACGGCGGCGCAGCTTCTCCAGCCGCTTGGTCATGTTTACTACATCTGGCTCATCGCGGCACCGATCACTCCTCTCGTTCGGCAATGGCTCACGGAAATGCGTTGTGGTGAGGCTCCGAAAGGACGTTCCTTCCTCTTGCATGCCGCACTGCTCGGCTTCGTTCTCCCAATCGGGCTGTTCCGCATCTTTCCCGAACACGCGTTTTTCACGATGACGACCGGCTCGGTTTTCTTCTGGGCTCTGCTGTCGCTCTGGTTGTTACTGATGCTGTATCCGCCAAAACATCTGGCGGATCAGGCGGTGGAGTGAGATGCGGCTGGCCGACTTCCTCTCGGTTCTTTTCCGATGGTTCGGCCTGATCCTTCTGGCCGCTCTGGCGCTTTCCGTCGCGATCGGATCGCAGGTCGGGATGTTTCAGTGGGATACCGAGGCCTATCATGCGGCAGGCCAGGCCTGGAGGCAGGGCGGAGACCCCTACGACGTCCTGCTCCTGACAAAGACGATGGGAAAATCGCCGCTGCCGTTCGTTTACCCGCCGACGATGCTGCCGCTGGCAGGCTTCATGGCTCTGTTTCCCCTGCCGGTGTTTCACCTGGTTTTTCTGCTGGCCAAGCTGGGGGCGCTGTATTTCCTGTTCCGGTGCTGGAACAGGATTGGCGGTCCGGACCCGGCTGAACCCCGCCATCCGGGCGTCGCCGGCCCACTTCCCGCATCGTGCGGGTCGGGTACCGGGATTTCCGTGGCTTTTGCCCTGCTCGCGTTTCACGGCGCGCTCGTGCTCGATCTTGGCTCGGGAAATGTCGCGGTGTTCGAAACCCTGCTCCTCTGGCTGGCGTTCGAGGCCTGGATCGACCGCCGCACCGGCGTGTTCGCCGCGGTCATCCTGCTGGCGGCGCAGATCAAGCTGCTTCCCGGGGCTTTTCTCGCTGTCGGCGCCTGGGAACCGCCCGGCCGTCGCCGGCCGGTCCTTGTCGCCTTCGCCGTTGCCGTGATGCTCCTGATCATGGCGTATGCAGGGGCTCCGGACCGGTGGAACCGCTTCCTGTCCCTCGCTTCGTCGATCGACGAGCGCGGTGCCCAGAACCCCTGCATGGCGGCTCTCTGGCGTGATCTGACGGGAACCGGCATCGGAAGCGTCGGAAGCGGGGTCGGCGTGGTGCCGTATGCCCTGATGTGCCTGGCCGTTCTCGCCATCACCGGATGGAAGGTCGGCACTCAGGAACTCGAACAGCGTGCCGGTCGCCGATGGGCCGTGTTCCTGGCGGTTCTTGCCTATGCCCTGGTGGCGCCGCGCTTCAAGGGCTACTCCTTCCTGCTCCTCGTTCCGACCGCGGCGGCGGTGCTGGGCGGATCGCAAAATAGCAAAATACTATATTATATATTTCTCTGCTGCGGGCTGATGCCGTTCCTGCCGTCTTCCGTGGAGCTGCCGCGGGGTGTCGGGTATCTTCCGGCGTTCTGGGCGCTCCTGTTCTGGGTGATCCTGCTGCGGGGGCCGCGCGCGGGGAGGGCGGGCACGGTGGTGCCGGACGGGACGGATCGGGAACGCGCGGGGTAGACGGGCATCACCCCCCGGAGAACGCCGGGGGTGTGCTATTCTGGAGCAGCCGAAGAGATTTCGTGACGGGAGACGAAGATGGCGCGCAAAAGCGGCGTGACGTATGCCTGCCAGACCTGCGGGCAGAGCTACAGCAAATGGCAGGGCCAGTGCGGCGCCTGCGGCGAGTGGAACACCATCGTCGCCGAGGCGGCGGGGCCGGCCGGCCGGCCCACCATGCACGACTTCAAGAGCGGAGCCGCCAACCTGGCCCTGTGCCAGGCGCTCGATGACGTGAAAGCCGAGAGCGCCGCGCGGTTCCCCACGGGCTTCGACACGTTTGACGAGCTGATCGGCGGCGGCCTCGTGCCCGGCGGCATCACGCTGATCGGTGGCGAGCCGGGGGTCGGCAAGTCGACGTTCATGCTCCAGCTCGCCTCCCGCCTTGCCGTGAATATAAAGCCAATACTATACATATCGGGGGAGGAGTCCTCGACCCAGATCAAGCTCCGCGCAGACCGCCTGAAGATCGGGAACGGCAAGGATATCTTTCTCGTCTCGGAGCAGAATATCGATGCCGCCCTGGGCGCCGTGATGACCTACCAGCCGAGGCTGCTCGTGATCGATTCGATCCAGACCGTGTTTACGCCCCAACTCGAGGCGACACCCGGGGCCGTTGCACAGGTGCGCGAGTGCGCCGCGATCCTCACGAAGTTCGGCAAGGACCGGGGGCTGCCGGTGATGATCATCGGGCATGTCACGAAAGAGGGCGCGATCGCCGGCCCGAAGGTGCTCGAGCATATCGTCGACACGGTGCTGTATTTCGAGGGGGAAATCAATTCGAACTTCCGTATCCTGCGCGTGTTCAAGAACCGGTTCGGGGCAACCGGCGAGGTCTCGGTGTTCCAGATGACCGGAAACGGCCTCATGCCGGTGCTCAACCCCTCCGACCTGTTCGTCAGCCGGCATCGCACGGCCGCGCCCGGCGTCGTCGTGGTGCCGCTTCTCGAGGGTTCGCGGTGCATTCTCGCCGAGCTCCAGGCCCTGGTGACGCACTCGTTCCTGTCGATGCCCCGCCGCGTCGTCTCGGGCCTCGACTCGAACCGGCTGCACCTAGTACTGGCCGTGCTCGAGAAGCACGGCGGGCTGAAGTTCTACAACCGCGACGTGTTCGCGAACGTCGCCGGCGGCCTCCGGATGAACGAGCCGGGCGGCGATCTGGGGCTGGCCATGGCGATGATCGGCAGTGCCTGGGACCGGCCGGTTCCCCATGATCTGCTGATGGCCGGCGAACTCACGCTTTCAGGCGATATCCGGCCGGTCGCCGGCGTCGAGCGGCGACTCGCCGAAGGGCGCCGGTTTGGCTTCACCCGGTTCCTCGTTTCCGCCTCGGGCGAGCCGCCTAAAGGCAACGACGTCGTGCGCGTCCAGAACATCGCCGACGCGATCCGCCACGTCTTTCCCGGCGGCCGTCCCCCGGCATCCGAAGCCCGTCAGCCGTCTGGGGAGTGACCCCGGGGGCGTTTGCTTCCGGGGCTGCTTCGTGATATGCTTTGCAGCCTTCGGAGCGAGCTATGATCTTCCAACTGCTGCGATTTCTCCTCGTCATCACCGGAACCGTCGCCGGCGTCGCGCTGGCGTACGGTGTCACGTCGCAGTACGAAAACTTCCTCGACACCGACTACCCGGAGATCAAGCTCGCCGCGCTGCTCGGCTGCATCGGCTACCTGCTCTCCTCGATGGCGGGCCGCGAGCTCCAGGAGTGGATCGAACAGCGGATCGAGAACAACAACAGCTACGACCTGGCCTGGGGCGCTCTCGGCCTGCTGATGGGCCTCGTCGCGGCGAACCTGCTGTTCATCCCGGTGTATTTCATCATGTACCGGGGCTTCGTGAACATCCGGTTCGACAACAAATACTACGACTCGCTTGTCGCCCTGCTGTATCTTTCTATACCGCTAGGAATAAATCTTCTGTTCGGCTATCTCGGGGTGCGCATCATCGGGCGATACCGCTCGATCGAGAGCCGCAGCCGCTCGACCAGCCTTTCCGTCGCTCCGAAGCTGGTCGATACAAGCGCGATCATCGACGGCCGGTTCGTCGAGCTGTTCCGTCTGGGATTCATCGAAGGCCAGCTGCTGATTCCCCGGTTCGTCGTGAACGAGATGCAGTTCCTCGCCGATGCTGCGGATCCGGCGCGGCGTGACAAGGGCAGGAAAGCCCTGAATCTGCTCAACAAGCTCCGCAAGGAGTTTCCCGACCAGGTCCTGATCACCGAGAAGGATTTCGCGGAGGTGCAGGAGGTCGACGGCAAGCTGATCGAGTATGCGAAGGCCGACGGCGCCGGCCTGATCACGCTGGATTACAACCTCAAGCGGGTGGCGGAGATCCACCAGATCCGCGTGCTCAATCTCAACGAGCTGATGAACGCGCTCAAGCCGATTTTCATGAGCGGCGAGCGGATCGAGGTTCAGATCATCAAGCCCGGCAAGGAGCCCGCCCAGGGGGTCGGTTACCTGTCGGACGGCACGATGGTCGTCGTCGAGGACGGCGGCGGCTCGATCGGCCAGAGACTGATGACGACCGTGACCAACATTCTGCAGACCGCTTCCGGCAGGATGATCTTCACGCGCATCAAAACAAAAAAATCGTAACGGCGGACGGGCGTCCGTCGGGGGAGGACAGACTATGGGCATCCGGGTGAAGGACATCATGGATCCGAATCCGGTCACGGTGAGTTGCAACGAGACGCTGTTCGGGCTGCGCGAGATCATGATTCTGCGCCAGCCCGAGTGCGTCCTGGTTCTCAATGACGAGCGCCGGGTCGTCGGTCTGCTGACGCCGGCGCATCTGGCGACGGCGAACGATGCCGATGTCGACGACAAGGTCGAACGGTTCATGATCAAGAAGTTCCGCGCCGTGAATGCCAACTCGGCCGTGCGCGAAGCTGCAGCCCAGCTCTCGGCGAGCGAACTCGAGGCGCTTCCCGTGCTCGACAATGCCGAGGAGCTGGTCGGGGTCGTCACCTACAAGGATATCGTGAAAGACCTCGTCGAAGACCGCTCGGAGCAGAAACTGACCCCCGAGAGTGCCGTCATCTACCTGGCCATGACGCGTGACCCGGAGCAGGAGGAATACTGGCTCCAGAAGGTCGCCAGCGCCGGGTTCCGGGCCGCCATCACCCAGGTCGGCGCCACGGCCGAGAAGCTGCCCATCAAGCTTCGGGAAGCCACGATCGTCGCCGCCATCGCCCGCTCGGTGATCCGGGAGGATCCGCGCGAGAAGTTTGCCGTCAGCAATGCCGTGCGGGATATCTATAGTCAATGCAATGTCATCAATCCCGGTCTCGGCGGCGGATTCAAGGTCGCCATCGTCCGGGGCGAGGGCCGGATCGCGGTCGCCGCGTTCGGCCGGTGCGGCCATGCTCTTGCCAACGGCAACGAGCAGATTTTCATGGGGGGGAACATCATCTGAAATGACCGTCAGAGTCCGCTTCGCGCCTTCACCCACCGGATATCTCCATGTCGGCGGCGCTCGCACGGCGCTGTTCAACTGGTTGTTCGCCAGACGCCACGGCGGCACGTTCATCCTCCGCATCGAGGACACCGACCTCGAGCGGTCGACCGCTGAGTCCGAAGAGGGGCTGCTGCGCGATCTGCGCTGGCTCGGCCTCACCTGGGACGAAGGACCCGGCATCGGCGGCCCCCACGCCCCCTATCGCCAGTCCGAGCGCACGAAGATCTACCAGGAATGGGCGCGCCGGCTCGTCGAAACAGGCGCGGCGTATCCGTGCTTCTGCACCGAGGACGAACTCGAGAAAAAGCGTCAGCAGGCCGAGGCGGAACACCGCTCGCTGCACTATGACGGCACCTGCCGCCGGCTCACCGCCGAAGAGGCGAAGCGGCGCGTGGCGGCGGGCGAGCCCCACTGCATCCGCGTCCGCGTGCCGGTGAAGGATTACGCGGTCGACGACCTGGTCCGGGGCCGCGTCGAGTGGAAGTCCGAAACGCTCGGTGACTTCATCATCCTGCGTTCGAACGGCATGCCGGTCTACAACTTTTGCGTCGTCGTCGACGATGCGGACATGGAGATCACCCACGTCATCCGGGCCGAGGAACACCTCACGAACACGCATCGGCAGCTGATCCTCTACGAGGCGCTCGGGAAGCCGATTCCGCAGTTCGCCCACGTCTCGCTGATCCTCGGCGCCGACAAGACCAAATTGTCGAAGCGCCACGGAGCCACCTCGGTTGGACAGTACGAGACCGACGGTTTTCTGCCCCAGGCGATGGTGAATTTCCTCGCACTGCTCGGCTGGGCCGAAGGGATCGATAAAGAACTCTATAGCATAGCGGAGCTGATCGAGAAGTTCTCGCTCGAACGGATCAACCCCGCCCCGGCCGTCTTCGACCACACCAAGCTGATCTGGATGAACGGTCAACATATTCGGCTGCTCCCGGTCGATAAACTTGCCGAAATGATCGCCCCCGCGATGCGCGACGCGTATCCCGGCGATGCCCGCATGGAAGACGGGGGGTTCCTTAGAAAGCTGGCCGCGACGGTTCAGCCGGCCCTGACGGTGATCCCCGATGTCGTGAATGTCGCAAAACCCTTGCTGCATGCCGGTGAGCCTGCCGATGACGAGGCGAAGGCCGCCCTGGCGGCACCAGAGGTTCCGGCTCTCCTGGCCGCTCTCGCCGGGGAGTTCAAGGGCTGCGACTGGCAGCGTGATCCGATCAACGCGGCGATCAAGGCTGCGGGCAAGAAGGCCGGGGTGAAGGGAAAGGGATTGTTCATGCCGCTGCGCGTGAAGCTGACCGGCAGCTGTCACGGTCCCGACCTCATCAATGTGCTCGATCTGCTGGGCCGCGACGAAGTCGTCAGGCGCCTTGGTGTATAATATCTAATATTCAACGGAGTGACCGAAATGGCTGAACGATACGAATACAATGCGGTGCAGGAAAAGTGGCGCAAGATCTGGGCCGACAAAAAGATCTACCGCACGGCCGAGGAGCATTCGAAGCCGAAATTCTACTGCCTCGACTTTTTCCCGTATCCGTCGGGCAACGGCCTGTCAGTCGGCCATCTCCGCAACTACGTGCCGACGGATGTCATCTCGCGCATGAAGCGCATGCAGGGCTTCAACGTCCTGCATCCGATGGGCTGGGATGCCTTCGGCCTGCCCGCCGAGAACTTTGCGATCAAGATGGGGGTTCACCCCACCGAGACCACGGCGAAGAATGCCGCAAACTACCGGCGCCAGCTCAGTCTCGTTGAATGCTCCTACGACTGGGAGCGCGAGATCAACTCGACCGATCCGGGCTACTATAAATGGACCCAGTGGTTCTTTCTGATGCTGCACAAGCGCGGGCTGGCCTACCAGTCCACCGGCGCCCAGTGGTGGTGCCCGAGCTGCCAGACGATTCTCGCCAACGAGCAGGTCGAGCAGGGCAAGTGCTGGCGGTGCGAGTCCCTGGTCGAAAAGAAAGACCTCAAACAGTGGTATTTCAAGATCACCGAGTATGCGGACCGGCTGATCGACGACCTCAAGACCGTCGACTGGCCCGACCACATCAAGAAGATGCAAGAGAACTGGATCGGCCGCCGCACCGGCACGGAAGTGACGTTCAAGGGCATGCACCCGCTGACCGGTGAGACGTTCGACATCCCCATCTTCACGACCCGCGTCGACACGATCTTCGGCGTCACTTTCATGACGCTCGCCCCCGAACATCCGCTCGTCGAGAAGCTGACCCACCCCGACCGGAAGGCCGCCGTCGAGGCGTATGTCGCCGAGTCCCGCCGCAAAAGCGAGATCGACCGCCTCTCGACCGACAAGGAAAAGACCGGCACGGCGCTCGGCAGCTTTGCGATCAACCCGTTCAACGGCGAAAAGGTGCCAATATATATTGGAGACTATGTTCTGGTGAGCTACGGGACCGGTGCCGTCATGGCCGTTCCGGCCCACGATGAACGCGATTTCGCGTTCGCGAAGAAATATCAGATCCCGGTTCGCGAAGTTGTTACCCCGGCCGGAAAGGCTCAGGGTGACCTCGCCGCTGCCTATACGGAATACGGTGTGCTGATCGATTCCGGCGAGTTCTCGGGCCTGACCTCCGAGTCGTCGATGGACCGGATGGCCGCCTGGCTCGAAGCGAAGAACCTCGGCCATCGCCGCGTGAACTACAAGTTCCGCGACTGGCTAATCAGCCGCCAGCGGTACTGGGGCGCCCCGATCCCGGTTGTGCACTGCGACAGCTGCGGCACCGTGCCGGTTCCAGAAAGCCAGCTCCCGGTTCTGCTTCCCCCGATCAAGGAGTTCAAGCCGGGTCAGGATGGCAAATCCCCGCTTGCCGGCATTCCCGAATGGGTGAACACGCCCTGCCCGAAGTGCGGCAAGCCCGCCCGCCGTGAGACCGACACGATGGACGGATTCGCCTGCTCCTCGTGGTATTTCCTGCGGTTCATCGATCCCAAGCTTGATTCGGCCCCGTTCGACAAGGCCAAGGCCGCCTACTGGCTGCCGGTCGATCTCTATGTCGGCGGTGCCGAGCATGCCGTCATGCACCTGCTGTATGCGCGGTTTTGGACGAAGGTCATGCAGGACGAGGGGCTGATCCCGTTTGGCGAGCCGTTCTCGATGCTGCGCAACCAGGGGATGATGCTGGCCCCCGACGGCCAGAAGATGAGCAAATCGAAGAACAACGTCATCACCCCCGACGAGATGGTCGAGCGGTATGGCGCCGACACGCTGCGGGCGTTTATCCTGTTCCTGGGCTGCTTCGAGCTCGAGGTTGCCTGGTCGGACGAGGGCATCAAGGGGATGTACCGGTTCGTCAACCGCGTGTTCGACCTGGTGCAGGAGTATCCGGGCGGCAAGGGCGGCGTGGCCGAAGGCGAGAAGGCCGTCGAGCTGAAGCGGTGGATCCACAAGACGATCAAGGGCGTCACGGGCGACATTGAGACGTTCAGCTTCAACACGGCCGTGGCGAAGCTGATGGAATACGTGAACGCACTCTCCGATTTCGCTCGCAATACCGAGTTGGCGGGAACGGCGGTGTGGGACGAGGCGGTCGATGCCCTGCTGCTCCTGCTGGCCCCGATCATGCCCTATCTCGCCGAGGAGCTGTGGGATCGCACCGGCCGTGGCGAGCGTGGTCTCGTCCATCTGCAGGCCTGGCCGAAGTGGGATGAGGCGGCGCTGGTCGAGGATGCGGTGAACCTGCCCGTCCAGGTGAACGGCAAGCTGCGCGACCAGGTGCGCGTGGCGATCGGCCTCTCCGACGACCAGGTGCGCGAGGCCTGCATGAAGAGCGAGAAGGTCATGAAGTTCCTCGAGGGCAAGACGATCGTGAAGTTCATTCATGTGCCGAAGCGCATGGCCAGCTTCGTTGTAAAATAATATTGCGAATACAAAGCCCCGGCAGGTGACCGCCGGGGCTTTGCTTTCACCGGAGCACGGAGAGACATGAGATTCGACCAGGGTCGGGAAGGGGCGGTCGCGGACGGAATCCGTGAAGCTCTGGACCGTGCTGTGGCGCTGGCGTTCCTTTTGACGGCCGGGCTCGTCGTTGCGGGCCACCTCGGTCTTGCCGGAAGCGGCCTCTCCTGGAGTCTCGCAATTCGCGAGCCCGTTCTCGTCGAGCGGCTCGCCGCGATCGCCGCCTGGGACCTGGGAAGCGCCTTCCT
>DATCTT010000018.1:0-24173 GCA_036567845.1 Candidatus Ozemibacteraceae bacterium
GGTATCTCGCCGCCCGCGAGGCGGTGTCGGACCAAGAATGCCGTCTCGGCCGGCTGCGCCAGGAGCTGGTTGCCGATGCGCTTGCCACGATGCTGTCGGTGCGGACGGCCGAGGCCCTGCTGGATGCGGGCGGGAAAAACCTGGTCGACATCCGGTCGGCGCTCGAACGGGTGGAGCTCCAGCAGAAGGCGGGACGGGCCGCCCCAGTCGAGCGGCTGCGGCTGGAAGCCCGCCATCAGGAAGTCCTGGAGACGATCGAATCCTGGCGGCAGGCCCGGACGATGGGACTGGCGCATCTCGGAGCCCTGATGAACCTGGCTTCTCCGCCCGCCGGTATCGCCTGCGATGATCTTCCTGCGCCGGCTTCGGATGGCGAGGAGACGGCCGAAGTGCTCGTGGAGCGGGCGTTCCAGGAGCGACCGGATCTGGCGGGCGCGGGTCACCAGGTGTGGCGTGCCGAACGCAGCGAGCGGGCCCAGGCGCGGGCCGGAAAACCTGTGCTGGCATTGGTGGCCGGGGTGAACCGCTATGGCGACCGGGACGACAGCCGGCATTTGGGCACCGGCTTCGTTGGCGTGGACCTGTCGTGGTCGCTGGCCGATGGCGGGCAGCGGCAGGGGCGTCACCAGCAGGCCCGGGCAGGTCTCGAGGCGGCGAAGTCCCGGCTCGATCAGTTGAAGACGGGGGTGGCCGAGCAGATTCGCCGTTCGCTCGCGGCGCTCCAGACGGCCCGCAGCCGCCTCGAACGGACGAAGGCGGGTCTCGCTGCGGCCGAAGAGGCCCACCGGATCGAGGCCATGAAATACGAACAGGGCCGCGGCACGATCACCGACCTTCTGGACGCGGAAGCGGCCCTGTTTGCCGCCCGGGCCCAGGATATCAAGGCCGCCAACGATCTCACCGCCGCCCACATCGCTTTGCTGCTGGCCGAAGGCGACGAGCGGCTCGTTCCCTGAAACGCCGGGCCGGCGTTCAATCCGACGGCGCGATATCCTTTCCGCGGCCGGGTTTGGGTGCGAGCCACGCCTGGTGGCCCCGGGAGCATTTCGTGAGCCGGTCATACAGCACGACATTGATGCAGGCGGCGAGGTTGAGACTGGCCCGGGTCGGGATGTAAATCGTGTCGCGGCACCACGAAAGCGTGCGGCGGCCAAGCGTCATGTGCTCGCCACCGAATACGTAGTAGGCCAGTTCCGGATGCTCGTATTCGGGCAGAGGAATGGCGCCTTCGATCAGTTCGACGGCGACCGGCACGAAGTGGTAGGGCACGGTGAGCCGAAGGTCGTCGACCTCGAGCAGGGGGGTACGCCGGTACTGGTGGCCCACGTCGGTCGATGCCTTCCGGTAATGCGCGCCGGCGATGGCGATGAGCGAGACGCCGAAACAGCCGGCGGCCCGCAGCGCGCTTCCGATGTTCTTCGGGTCCTGGGGGTGGTCGATCGCGATGCAGGCCTGGCCCCAGGTGTCATGGGAACCGGCGGCACGGTCGGCGGCGCATCGATCGAGAAGCTGCGCCACGTGTTCATAGCTGTTTTCGGTGTCAGTCATGCGGTATCTCCGTTGCGGTGATGGGGGGGGGCGATGATGGGGGGGTGTGACCGGAAGCAGTAGCTGACTGGCCTGCAAGCAGCCGCTGGACCTCCTCCTCGGCGGCGAACCGGTCGATGTTGCGCCACTCGGTGAGCGAGGCCAGCTCATTCCGGGCCGATGGGTCGAGATGCATCGTCAGGAGTGCGTCGCTGATACTGGCGAGCAGGGCCGGCGGCAGATCATTCCGGATGACGAGCGGGTCATACGGGATCGGGCCGGTCGTGGCGACATACCGGAGCTGCTCGGCCATGCTGGCGCTCTTGCGGTCGGGAGTGATCGTGTAGACCGCCGCCCCGTCATACAGGCCCTTGATGACCCCGTCGATGCTGCTGTCATGACTGTGGGTGAAGACGACGCGTCCGAAATAGTTCAAAGGATATATATTTAATGATTCAAAAAGTTTATTCGGGAAGTAGAAGCCCGATCCCGAATTCCGCTCGACATAGGCGAACGTCCGGCCCTTCAGATCGGCCACCGTCCGGAACGGGCTGTCGGCGCGGACGATGATCTTGCCGAAGTAATCGATGCGTCCCCCTTGCACGGGCCGGCAGATCACGCTCCAGGGCTTGCCGTAGCCGAGATGCTGGAGGGATGCGTGGGAAAACCAGGCGATCTCGGCGCGCTTCTCGTCCAGCAGGCGGGCGAGGGTTTCGTAGTCGGCGGCGACGTTGAGCCGGACCGGCCGCTGGAGTTTTCGGGAAAGATAGGTGAGAAGGGGCTCCATGCGTGCCTTGAGCTCGCGCGGTCCGAGGAACGGGATGACGCCGAACACCACGGGCGGTCGAGGATCGATCCTGAGCTGGATGGGCACGAGGCGGAGCCGCGGCTGCCAGGCGAGAATGCCTGCGACGAGGAGGAGGACCAGAAGGCCGGCCCAGATGGCTGCGCGGCCCTGCTGGGGGAAAGGGCGGGGGGGGAGCGATATCATGATGAGTGGTTCTCCTGCGGGCGCAGATAGGCGAGGAGTGCGGCTTCCTCGGCCGGAACG
Organism: Candidatus Ozemibacteraceae bacterium; assembly: GCA_036567845.1. Classification (GTDB taxonomy): domain Bacteria; phylum Muiribacteriota; class Ozemobacteria; order Ozemobacterales; family Ozemobacteraceae; genus MWAR01. The sequence goes on from DATCTT010000018.1 coordinate 2,579, forward strand.
AGCGGGGAGGCGTCCGTGGCAGTGTCCGGGGGGGCGGCATCGGCGCCGGCCGGGCGGGCCAGCTCTGTGAGAGCGTTTCGGATGCGCAGGATCGCGGCGCTCACCGCGTGGGGCAGATTGGTTTCGAGGAGCTCCTGGGCGACGGAGCTGGTGAACCCATCGGAGCTGCGCAGTCGGTCAAACGCCGAGAGGAGGATTTCCGGCCGGGGCCCGGCCAGCAGGGCCATGCGGCAGCAGAGAAGGGCGCGGTTGCTCCAGCGAGAAACGGCCGTCGCCGCTTCCCCGGCGGACCAGCCCGCACGACCGCTTCTCCGGAGGCAAGCCAGAAACTCGGCTTCGCGGATCAGGAGATGGAGCATTCCGAGCATCCCGTCGTCGTCTTGGGGCTGGGTGGCGACCGTGGGGCGGCTGCCGATGATCTGCCGGAGGTGGGGGATGGCGGCGGCCCATTCGGGGAGTTCGGACAGCCGGGGCACCCGGCACGCGTCCCACAGGGGGGCTGTCGACGGGCTTCCCGACGGCGTGGCGTAGGTGACGAGACAGGCACGCAGCAGCTCGACGGTTTCCGGGTTGGCCTGTTCGAGGAGCCGAACGAGCCCCTCCCGGGCTTCGGGGTGGTCGAAACTGAGGATGCGGCCGACGATGTCGAGGCCGGCCGAGCCTCCGATCGAGCGGATCGTGTGGGCCAGTTTCTGGCGTTCCGAGGCCGTCAGGCCATCCATGAGCGACCGGATGCGTGCCAGACGCTCTTTTGAAGCCGTTTCGACGAGCTTTGCGGCCAGTGCGGCGCGGGAACGATCGGAGTGGGTGGTAAGCCGGTTCAGCGCCGCGAGCCCGCCCGAGGTCGGAAGTCGGCCCAGGGAACGGATCGCGATGATCGCAACATCCGTGTCGGGGTCGTTGGCGAGGGCTTCCATCGCTTCGAGGAAGAGAGGCAGGGCTGTTTCGCCCATGATGGCAGCGGCCGAGGCCCGGAACAGGGGACGGGGTGAGCGGGCCATCCCCGACAGGGTCGACAGTCCAGCCTCGATACCGCCCGCGTCGCGCGCGAGACGCAGCATGGCGAGAACGGCGCTTCCCCGGACCCGGTGGTGGTCGTGTTCGAGATACATCGCGGCCAGCTCCTCCACCGGCAGCCCGCCGTTGGTGCGGCCGAGGGCCTCGAGGAGATCCGCCTGGAGGCGGGTGTCGCCGGCCGACTGGAGTAGTCGGGCGATGTGGGAGACGGCATCGGCACCGAACCGTTCCACGGCGAGGCGGGCCAACGCCGTCAGGCAGCGGCTGTCCGTCTCAAGCGAGAGCCGGGGGAAAAGAAGACGCCGGAGGGACCTGTCGGGCAGGAGCTCGATTTCCACGATCGCCTCGAGGCGGATGGCCGGATCCTCCTGGGCGAGCAGCTCCTGAAGACGCAGTAGCCGCTCGTTTTCGGGCAGAAAGCCGATTGAGCGCAGATTCTCATCATCCGGGGCGGTGCCGGTACCAGCCAGCGTCTCGCGCAGTGTTGCCGCGTATCCTTCGTCGATGCGGGAGTGCACGAACACCATGAGGGCGTAGCAGACGGCTGCGATCAGGAACAGCCCTCCCACGGGCACGCGGTCGCGCGCTGCGAGCAGCACGAGAGAAGCGGTGATGCTCGCCGCCGAGGAGACGGTCGAAATATCGCGCCGGTAGCCGCCACGGGTGGAAGCGGGGAAGGCGCCGAGCAGCAGGGTGGTGGCGGGCACGGTGAAGTTCTTGCTGTTGAGCAGCACGACGAACTGGGTCACGGCGACCACGATGAAGGCCGGATGCACGGTGGCGGCCAGGCAGAGAAACGTCAGCAGGAACGGGGTCAGCAGAAGGATGCGGCCGATCGGCAGGCTGGCGAACACGCGGTTCATCACGGTTATCTGGAGCGCGATGACGGTGAAGTCTGCCGCGGCCCCGAACAGGCCAAGGAACGAGGCGATCGCGGCCGCGTCCTCGAAATGGGTCATCACGGAAACCGAGAACAGGTAATCGATCAGAAACCGGTTGAACACGATCAAGACAGACGAGGCCAGAAGCAGGACGGCCAGCGGCTGTCGGAACGAGGAGGCCGGCGGGTCCGCCTGGACTGCGTCATCCGGGTGCCGGTGGCCCACTTCCCGCGTCGTGTGGGCCGGTTCCGGAATGGTCTGGGCCGTGCTCGGCGCATCCGCCTTGGAGGTGGCCATCCCGTCCTTCGGGGAGTCGAACAGACTGATCTGCTGGAGGATGACGGCGCCGAGGCAGAGAACGGCTGTGTTCAGCCAGAGCAGGGGTCCGGCTCCGACGAAGTCAAGAAGGGCTTTCATGAGAATGCCGCTCAATATATATCCTGCGCTTCCCGCCCCGTAGATGGCTGGCAGGCGGCGTTTGGCCTCCTGGATGCTGAGCATCTGGTTCGCCATGGCGGAGAACGACTGGTTGGTGAGAAGATCGACGAGCATCGCTCCGACGAGGCCCATAAGCAGGACTCCTCCGGTGGCGAAGCCGGTGGTGAGGCTGGTGGCCAGGGAAAATAGCAGAATCGGCAGGGAAAGGAACGACAGCAACCAGTGCCCTTCGCGGCCCTTCAGGTGGCGTACGAAGCCATACTGGAGCGCGATGAACGCGAGATTGCCGGCCAGATAGGCCCACGGTAGCATCGTCGAGCCGAGATTCTTCAGCAGCCCGGAAAGCCAGGTCAGGTAGAGGACGTTGTTGGTTCCCTTCTGGATCAGGAAAAAGGCCCCGAGAAGCCAGAAAAGCCGTACGCGGCTCTGCGTTGCGGCCTGGGGAGCCGGTTTCGCCGTTGTCACGGGGTTTTCGACCCGCTGTCGGGGCCGTTCCACTCACGGCGCCAGATTTCATCCATCAGCCGGTGCTTTTCGAGCGTGGCGGTCATGTCGTTGAAGGCGCGGCATGTCTCGGCCAATTCGTCGTTCCCCTCGATCGGCAGCCGGTGCGTCACGGCTCCGTTTCCGACCTCCCGGATGCCGACCGAGAGCCGGTTCAGATGCCCCGCGAGTGGGTGGGCGAGCAGGGCGCCGAACCCCGCCGCCAGCACCAGGCCGAGGCTCAGCAGGATCGCCAGATCCTCGAGCAGGTGCATCAGGGGGCCGAGCACCTCCTCCCGGGGCCGTGCCGCCAGCAGATACCCGTGCAACCGGGAGACGGGTGTGACGACCCCGAGATAGGGCCGGCCCGACAGTTCGAGCGTGATGGGAACCGGCTCCGCCGAGAATGCCGTGACTGTGCCTGTTGCGATGCCCGTCAGACCTTCGGGAAGATCGTGGCCGCGCGAGGTGATGAGGCTGCCGTTGCGGTCGCAGAGCAGCAGCACGTCGCCCGAAGCGAGGGGGTAGCTTTTGAAGATGTCCATCAGCTCGGGGCTGTCGAGGTTGATCGCGCAGCTCAGAACGCCGATGACCCGCCGCAGTGTCTCGAAATCGAAGATGGGCACCTGCATCACCATCGAATCGGCGCTGGAGGAGGTGACGATCTTGTCGGCGAACGTCGACTTCCCGGTTCTGACGGCCGTCAGAAAGGCCTGCTGGGCGGCGACGAGGGAGGGGCTTTTCGCCCCCACGAGGGTGCGGCCGATGTAAAACTCGTCCAAGCCCCGATCCCGGTTCCGATAGGCGAGATTGGTGATCGTTCCGCTTGCGTCATAGACGAAGATGCTGAACAACAGCGGATTCAGGTCCATGAACCGGTACATCGCCTCGAGCTGGCCTTCCCGGTCGAACCGCTGGATTTCGGGCGTGGCGGCCAGCAGGGAAACCTGCCGCTCGTAGTTGCCGATGACGGCCTCGACACCGTTCCGGATCGCGCCCGTGCGGGTCTTCATCGTGCTGATCGCCTGGCCGACGAGTTCGTCATGCAGCCGCCAGGCGAGAGCCCCGCCGACGAGCAGCATGGGAACGAGTCCGGCGAGCATTGCTGTCAGGATGACGCGCGTGGCCAGACGTCTATGCCAGGGCAGCTTCCCGGCCTCGGACGGCGCAGACACCTGCGGTGACCCTCCCTCTCAAACCAGGGTGTTTGCCCTCCAGTATAGCATGAACCCGGCCGATTCAGCGGGACCGCATCGATTCGGCTTCGCGAAGCCCCTCTTCGAGGGCGGCGAGTTCGTTTCGAACGGTTCCGAGGCCGGCGTAGATCGCATCGGACGAGACCTGGAGCGTCTGCACGTCGGTGTAGGTGAGCGCGTTGAGGCGGTCATACGTGCCCCGAACGGTTTCCAGGATCTGAAGCCGCTGGACCGCGATACGTCGATGACAGACGTCGAGCCGGTCGAGCTCTTCGAGACGCTGCCGCTTCATTCCGGCCGCGGCCTCGAGCTGGGAGCGGATGACCAGGTCGGTGGAGGCGGCAGCCTCTCCGCTGATCTCCTTCAGCTCCTGTGCCAGCTGTGAGCGGTTCGTCTGCTCGAGGACGTTCCGCAGGTGGGCACCGCGCAGAATCAGCCGCGCATGATCGCGTTGCAGCTCCTCGATCTGGCGCACAGTCTCTCCGAGAACCCGTTCGAGCGAGGGGTCGGAGCCGTCGAAGAAGCTTCTGACCCGCGCCACATCCGCCTCGAGACGGACGAACTCCTGCAGGTCGGCCTCCCCGATCCGTTCCCTGCCGGACCCTTTCTGCGCCGTCTTCAGCAGGCGCCGGTGAATGTGCCGGTGGCAATACGCCGCGCCCAGAAGGGAACAGGTGGCTTCGGCCGCGCCGATGAACCGCCCGAGGGGGACCAGCCCCAGCCCCGCTCCCATCGCTGTCACGGCAAGAATCGAGGCCAGGGCGGCAAGGGAAAGACCGGTTTTGAGCAGGATCAGAGGGGCATAGCAGACCGCCATGCCGCCGAACAGCCAGGCGATGCTGCGCTGGTGCAGCGAAGCGAGAAGCAGCACGGTGAAGGCGATGAACACCAGGCTTCGCTCGGGATCCTCGATGTGACCTCCGTATACCGTGTACACGATATAGAGGTTCACCAGGAATCCGGAGAGCGAGATCAGGGTGTCGGAAAGCCCGCCACGCCGCACGGGCGCTTCATCGGCCGGGGACGCCGCAACCGGAGCCGGCGTGATGGGGCCGTTGCCTTGCCGGGGGGCGATGTTCCGTGTCATATGAACCTCCGATTGCGGCTGATATATTCTTACTGATTTTTATTCATGGAAGGAACGTCGAGCTTTTCGGACGGGATCTCCTGCCCATGCACGAGCGGGCTGGAGTCGACGGGGGCGGTTGCCAGCACCGGCAGCTCACTCCCCGCATCGTGCGGGTCGTGTGCCGGTTCCGGGGCGGCGTTGCCGAAAAACAGTGAGTACAGGAGCACGAACGGCAGGGTGACGATCTTCCAGGTGAACCAGAGGCCGAGCAGGAAGATCGGCAGGTTGATCGCGAGACTGACGATCGGGTTCAAAACCTGGTTCCAGAGCCTGGTTTCCCAGGGAGTGGCATCCTGATACTGGATTGCTGGGACAGTGGCGGGATCGTTTCCCTCGACCGCTCCGTGCAGGGCGCAGTAGACAACACCCGTTCCGCACAGATCTCCCGAGCTCAGATAGGCGCAGCGGGCTTCGGGCCTCGAGATCCCACCCTTGAGGTAGTTGCTTTGCACCAAGCCGTCGATGACCTGCTCATCGACCATGCGCAGCGGCTGTGGATGGTCCATGTTATACATCTCGACGGCACCGAGGATCACGCGCATGTTCGCATAGCAGGCCTTTTCACGGCTCTGCTCGCGGGCCTTGCGGAAGTTTGGCACGAGAACGGCGGCGGGGAAGAAGCCGCTGATGCCCCACGTACCCACTGGCTTGGCCTCCTGCCGCTGCACGACCGTCACGACCGGCCGCGCCTGACCTGCCTGGGGCGGCATCGTGACCGTGGATGCATGGGCGGGCATCTGAACCGGGGCTGCCATGGCCTGGACAGGCAGGGGCTGATTCCAGCCATTTGCGGGCTGGTTCGGCTGCACCGCGGCGATTTGCTCGTGCGAGACCGAGACGAACGAGGTGTAGGAAGTCGTGAACTGCCAGGTCTTGCTGAGGCTGATCACTTCAGCCTTTTTCTCGGGCGTTTCGCCGTAAGCGCGCATCTCCTGAATGAGGGCGTCGGCCTTCGTTTTCGCCCAGACCCGGCCGACGAATTTGTTTTCGTCGCTCTTTTTCACGAAGGATGCCGCAACCGGATACTGCTGCGGGGAGCCGTTCAGCATGCCCTTGAGCGTCAGACTTGCGACGCCGCTTCCCTCATACCGTCCGACGATGACGACCTGGGACCCCTTGTAGATATTCGGGATCGTCGAGGGATACAGCTCCGACACCTTGATTCCACCCCAGTCGATGGCCAGGTCCACGAGCAGCGGCTTGCTGATCTTTTCGTAGAAGCCCGTCAACTGCGCCTCGAGAGCGTCGTTTTCGTGGATGCAGATCGATTCGCCGCGATTCTCCAGAGCCAGTTTGTCGAGCAGCTGTGTGCAGACATTGCCGCCGACACCGAGGGTGAAGGTGCGGATCCCGGCGGTGTTACGGTTCTTCATGTTCGCGGCGATCGCCTCGAACCGGGTCTCGCCGGAGGTCGGCTCGCCGTCGGTCAGGAACACGATGGCCTTGGTCGAGGGCGACCCGTCAAACAGGCCCACGGCGCGGGAAAGCGCCATGTCGATGTTGGTGCCGCCCATCGCCTCGAGGCTCGAAACGAATGCCTTGGCCGCGGCCCGGTTTTCGAGACCGGCATTGGCGAGAGCCGGCTGCCAGACGGCCGCTTCGGTCGAGAAGGAGATCACGTTGAACCGGTCGTCGGCGTTCAGATGGTCGATGAAGAAATTGTAGGCGGCTTTGGTCTGCGCGAGCTTGTAGCCGCTCATGCTGCCCGACACGTCGAGTACGAAAACGATGTCACGCGCGACGATATCGGCGGCGTCGACGACTTCCTGCGGGGCGAGCATCATCATGAAATACCCCTTCTCTCCGTCAGCGGGTCTCGTCGAGAGGAAGTTGAACCCCATCCGCTGGGCCTCGACCTCATACTGGAGCTGGAAATCCGCGGCCGGCAGCTCCTTCGTCCGTTCGAACGAGACCTGCCAGTGATGGTCGTCGATCCGACGGGTCCCGATCTGGTGCGACGGACTTTTCACCCCGACGATCCTTTTCTGATCGCGGATATCGATCACGACCGAGACCAAGTCGAGACTACGTTGCTGGATCTGAGAAATATTCATGGGAATATTGTATCGGATGATGCCGCTCGAGTAGTCGAGCACCTCGCTGTAGGTCAGGTCGATCCTGGCCTGGCCGTTCGGGGGAATGGCGCCGACCTTCGTCTCGAAGCTGTTCGGGTCCGCCTGCTGCGCGATCGCGGGCATGAACCCGGCATCCCGGGCGGCCTGGAAGGTCTGCTGTGCCTCCTGCTTCTCTTCGATGGCTCCGACCTTGCGAATGCCGTTCGGGCCGGTCAGGCCGAACTCCTGCACCGATGCCTTCTCGCCGAGAGGGAACCGGTAGGACGCTTCCTGTGCCGTGGTGCCAGGATTGAGGAAGCTCTGTTCGAGCCGGGTGACGGCGACCTGATTGTCGATCGTCACGCGCACCCGCTGCTCGAGCATCGGCAGCTCGCCGGCGGTTCCATACAGGTGCATGCCCTGAACGGGCGGCACCAGGAGCGTGATGGAGACCAGGATGGTGACCAGAGCGATCAGACGTGTCATGGCCGGACCTCCTTACGGTGTCACTCCCGTCGGCGGTGTCCGCGGCCTGCCTGGCTTCCCTGGGCGCAGAGCGAATAATAATGAGGTCGGAATAAATTCAAAAGCCTGTGGCGCGGGATGCGGGGCCTGCGGCGAACTCCGGGGCGGGGCGAGCAGGTGAAGCGCAACATCCGTACCAGCAGGAGAAAGAGCGGCCAATCCGCGCCTGGTGCGTCATCTGGCGCAGATGAGCGGACGCCGGGGCCACACCCATGCGTCAGGAGTGACGCGGGGAGACTGCCCGGCGTGACGCAGGGGACCGCAAAGCGCGTGTCGGGGTCAGCGCGCCGGAGGGACGGTGGGGAAGATCAGTCCCGCGCGAAGCAGATCCCCGCCTGTTTTCAGCCCTTTCCGTTCGAGAACCGTCCACAACTCGCGCAACACGCCCTTCAGCGCGAGGGTGTCACCCATGGCGCGGTGTGCGTCGGTCAGCGTCACGCCAAGATGCTGGGCGACGACGCCGAGCTTGTTGGAGGACAGGCCCAGATACTTGCGCGACAGGCGAAGGGTGCACAGCGAGGGCATCTGCAGAGGCACCTGGTAGAACTCACGCCAGGCATGGCTGATGAACGACCAGTCGAACGGGACGTTGTGCGCCACGAAGAGGCTGCCCTGGAGAAGGCTGGCGATGACCGGAAGGACTTCCCGCATCGTCGGTTTGCCGCGAACCATCTCGTCCGTGATTCCGGTCAAATCGGTGATATTGGGTGGAATCGGCACTCCCGGGTCGATGAGCGTGTGGAACTCTTCTTCGGAGTCGCCCGTGAGGGAAATCATGGCCACCTCGGTCACTTTCGCGACGGGTGGGGCGAATCCCGTGGTCTCGAGATCGAGAACGACGCAGGGAATCGAGCGGATCGGGGTGTGTTCGAACGGGAACCCTTCCACGGCTGGTTTCATGTCGACATGGTAGCGGGGCGGTGCCTCGAGGTCAATATCATCGTGACACCCCGGAGCGTTCACGGTATGCTTGTTGCATCCGGCGAGGGAGGTTCGGCGATGAAACTGCACAAACTCATCGGGGTGGTCGACCGCATCACATCCGGCGTTGCGGCAATCGTTCCCGACGACGGTTCGCGTGAAATGTATATTTCTGCGAATGACATCGAGGGCCTGGCCGAGGGCCGGGCGGTCGATCTGGTGGTCGTTCCGCCGGCCGATCCGAACGGGCTCTGCAAGGTCGTCTCGTTCTCCCGGAAACGGGTGGCGAAGCCCGTGAAGATCCGCGCCGACGGCACGCTCCTCAAGGCCATGACCCGCAGTCGCGACCGCCTGAAGGCAACCCTCGACGAGCTTGAGAGCCGCGAGGATCCCGATTCCGACCTTATCGACGACCTCCGGGAAAAGCTCCGGTTTCTCGACCGCGGCATCGAGCTGTTTTCCTGAGCCGAATAGCGGCAGCGGTCTGTTCCGGCCGATAGGAGGGGAGTCAGCGCCCGGGACTTCTCCCGAATTGCATGACGGGATTATGTAAGCTATATTTGGGTCGTGATGGTGGCCATCCGTGGGTCGGGGGTGGGAGAAAGAGCGAACGATGGTTCATGCGAAGATCGAGCTTTGGCCGGAACTAGCGCGGCTTGTCACGTCGAACAGGGTTCGGAAACAGCTCGAAACCGTCCAGAGCGAGGTTGACCGGTCACACTCTTCCCAGGAACTCCCGATATTCCGGCTCATCCTCGCCGAAGGTGCCCATCTGTTTCGTCAGCCCCGTGAGATCGAGCAGCTGAAAGTCGTTTTCCCGCGGATCCTTGCTGCGACGTATCTGGGGAGCGAAGTGACACCGCTTGGCCATGAGCGCTCCTACGATGAGGCAAGAATCCGGCAGTCTCTGAAATCAGCGACATCCGCCGAGGCTTTTGTTGCCTCCTTCGCAGGCAAACCGCCTGCATCTCCTGAAAGAAATCTGTTTCGTCGCATCAAGGCTGCCGACATTCCGGGGGGCGGCTCGCACATCTCCAACGAACGGGATCGGTACGAGGCTTCACTTTTCTATCGCGATCTGCAACAACTGCTGGAGATCCTGGAGAAGATCGGTATCGAACCGCAACAACTTGGCCCTGACGAGCGGCGCCGGGTTCGGAACACCTGTCTGGAGATCGTGGGGATTCCTGATCTGGCTCAGCCCGAAACTGCTGCGGTCCTCGATCTGCCGATTCGCGTGCATGTCGACGGCCGGCCGGATGGAACCGGCGAGATCCTGCTGATGATTCTCGACGAAGAGATTCCGGCCGATCGGTGCTTCTCTCTCCCAGACCGGATCCACGAACTCGAGATCATGCTGTCGTCTTCAAAAATACCCCTTTGAACCGACATCCCCCTCCACGTATGAGCCGTGAACAGGGAATATAAATAAAACGATATTATCGTATAAAATGTCCTTAAGCAGGATCCGATCCTTGTTAACCCATCCATTGCCTTCAGGGACGTTCTGGATCAGCAGGATCGTCTTGTCTCGGAAGCGAGACGGCAGGGCCGCTGAAGGGGCAGGCGGCCCGGGCAGGGAATAACGCGCGAGGTGAAGGTTTTCCCGTCCCGGACGGCATACAGGGGGGCTGACCAAGTCGAGCTTGCCCGAATCGGCCATGGCATTGAAGATTAGCCGCTGCTCCGGATCGATGCCGAGTTACCCAACCGAGATCAAGCGCTGGGGAGTTCCTCGGAGACAGCAACCGGTTTCACGACCCCTTCCTCCATCGTTGGGGGAAGCCCTCGGGCTGGATCAATATCTGCGGTGGTCGATTTTGGGAAGCGAAAGATTCGGGAGAACCTGATAGACGTCGTTCGCGGTGAAGACGACGAGATCCGCCAGCTTGAACATGCGCTTCGCGGATTTGTGCGACCGGTGGATCAGCTGGAGAAGGCGGTCGAGGTCCTGGCCGGCGATCTGCTTCGAGAGCGTGATATGCGGCTTGAAATTTTCTCCGTCGGCATGCGGGAACGCGTCGATCGCCTTGCCCAGCCCCTGCCGGATCGCCTCGTGCAGGGCTGTGAGATCCCTGCTGGGCAGGACCTTCAGATACACCAGCGGGGATTTGCCCGCCTCGTAGGAAAACAGGTCGAGACCTCGCACGAAGACCTTCATCGGAAGGAACGGCTGTGCGATCTCGGCGATGCGCGGCAGCAGGTTGCGCACATCCCCCTCCGTCATCCCATCGCCTGGGTAGCCCAGATACTTGACCGTCAGATGCGCCACATCGAGCGGATCGAACTTGGAACAGATGCCGTTCAGTCTCCGGTGCCAGATGGCGATCAGCTTCCGGCTCTCGGCCGGCAGCCGGAACGCGAGGGTGTACGGCAACTTGCAGCCCCGCCCGTCCGTCACCGGCGCCTCCCGTCGAGAGGGGAACGCCTCGTGCGGTCACCCCGGGCAAGAGACCGGAATGTCGCTCGCACAGATGTGCCGAGTGAAATATAAATTACGATATTATATGACGGCTCGTTCCGTCTCATGCCTGTTTCTCGCGCGCCTCCATGCCGGGCCGTGAAGCCACGGGGCGTGGAAAAAATAAGGAGGCCCCGGAAGGGTCCGGGGCCTCCATGGTAACAGATGTGGTCAGATGATGTCGAGAACCTTGGTCTGGGCGTTGAACTCTTCGATCAGCTTGTCCCACTTCGCGGCCTGGGCTGCGGCTTCGACCCAGAACTCGGGATCCCACAGCTGGTTGATTTCTTCGAATGTCTTCCCCTGCTGCTCGACCCAGGTGTAATACTTGAGGTTGTGCAGCTTCTTGCGGTCGTGGTAGCCGAGCTCGTGCATGTGCTGGATGCTTTCCCCGAGCAGGTAGCGCTCCCAGTCGATGACCGCCTGGGTGGAGCTGTATTTCCCGAGCGACTGCTGCAGCTCGGTCACGCGCGAGGCATACATCTCGGCGGCGTCCGTGAACGGCATGAACAGCACGTCGTTCTCGTCCATCTCGAAGAACTTTGCGGTCTTGATGGCCGAGAGCATGTTGCTGATGCTGCTGATGCCCATCAGAGGCAGCATCTTGATGACGTCTTCGGAAACGCCCGCATCGCGAAGCGCCTTGTGGCCTTCCGGCTCGTTGAACAGGCGCAGGATGCGCATGCAGTTCTCGTCATCGACGGCCACGACGCCGTCGGTGTTGCGGACGTTGTGGACCCACGGCACGTGCTTGTCGCCGATGCCTTCGATGCGGTGATCGCCGAACCCGTTCCAGAGCAGAGTGGGGCACTGGAGCGCCTCGGAGGCGATGATCTTGCTGTGTGGGAACACCGTCTTCAGGTAATCGCCGGCTGCGATCGTCCCGGCCGAACCGGTTGCGGAAACCCAGGCAGCAAGCCTGTTGCCAGGCTTGGCGATCGCCTTGAACGTCTCTTCGACGGCGGCGCCGGTGACATGATAGTGCCAGTTATAGTTGCCGAACTCGGCGAACTGGTTGAAGATCACGACCTTGTCCCCGCGGGTCTTGATGAGCTCCCAGCACTTGTCGTAGATCTCCTTCACGTTCGACTCACAGCCGGGGGTTGCGATAACTTCGCTGGTGCCGATCTTGCGGAGCCAGTCGAACCGCTCCTTGCTCATGTTCTCGGGAAGGATGGCGATCGCGGGCGTGTCGAGCAGCGCGCAGTCGTAGGCGCCGCCACGGCAGTAGTTGCCAGTGCTGGGCCAAACGGCCTTTTGGGTCGTCGGATCGAACTCGCCGCTCACGAGTCGCGGAACGAGACAGCTGAACGCCGCGCCGACCTTGTGGGCGCCGGTCGGGAAATACTTGCCGATCAGGCCGACGATGCGGGCCTTCACGCCGGTGATCTTCGAGGGAAGCTCGAAATAATTCACGCCGCCGAACGTGCCACTGTTCACATCGTTGTGCCAGTTGATACGGAACAGGTTGATCGGGTTCACGTCCCACAGCCCGACGCCCTTCAACTTCTTTTGCACCTTCTCGGGAATCAGCTTCGGGTTCTTCATCTGGGCGTAGGTCGGGATCAGAATATGCTTGTCATGGCACCGCTTCACGGTGTTGGCAAGGACGTCCTTGCGCATTTTGAGTTCGAATTTTTTCGCGTATTTCGACACGATGGTCTCCTGTTACTTGGTAATGTTGAACAAACCTGAGATCACCACAGAGGCTCAGAGACTCAGAGAACGGTCGAGCGGGAATATAAAAATCTCTGGGTCTCTGTGCCTTTGGAGTGTTCCTGGGGTGTGAATCACGGGTACACGTGCGTTCCGGCCTGGCCTTTGACGGCGCGGGCCAAGTTCTCGGGGTTCGTGATGATCGCGTGCTTGCCGCCCGCGCGCAGAAAGTTCAGGACCGCCTTGCACTTGGGAAGCATCGAGCCCGGCTTGAAGTGGCCTTCCGCGATGTACTTCTCGAGTTCAAGCGCGGTGCACTTGTCGAGGGCCTTCTGATCGGGCTTGCCGTAGTTCAGATACACCTTCTCGACGGCCGTCGAGATGATGAATACATCAGCCTTCAGATTCTTGGCAAGCAGTCCCGACGCATAATCCTTGTCGATGACCGCCGCGGCGCCCTTGAGCATGCCCTTCTCATCGCGCACGACCGGGACGCCGCCGCCGCCGACTGCAACGACGACAAAGCCGCGCTCGGCCAGAGTCTTGATCGAGTCTTCCTCAACGATCTCCTGGGGCAGAGGGGACGCAACGACGCGCCGCCAGCCGCGGCCCGCGTCTTCCATGATGTCCCAGCCTTCCTTCTCCTTGCGCGACTTGGCTTCGGCCTCGCTGTAGAACTTGCCGATCGGCTTCGTGGGCTTGAGGAAGGAGGGGTCGTCCTTATCGACGACGACTTGCGTGACGACCGTCACGACGTTCTTCTTGATGCCGCGCTTCTTGAACTCGTTCGCCAAGGCCATCTGGAAATTATACCCGATGGCGCCCTGCGTGTCGGCCACGCAGGAGTCGAGCGGAACCGGATGGATCTGGGAGATCGACAGATCGCTGCGCAGCAGGATGAAACCGACCTGCGGCCCGTTGCCGTGCGTGACAACGACGTTGTATCCGGCCTCAATCATGTCGGCGATGTGTACCATCGTGTTGCACGCAGCCTGATACTGGTCGGGCACGCTCTGGCGCTTCTCGTCCTGAATCAGGGAGTTGCCGCCGACGGCGACGACGGCCAGTTTGCTGGTCTTCGGTTGTTCGATCATGGATTCCTGTTTTCCTTTCGGTGTCATAGAAAGATATCTATGGCTATTGAGACGTCACTTTTTGAGCGCCAGCGGGAGCATGGCGTAGAACTCGGCGCACTTCACGACCTCGGCGAGGGGCACCTGATCGTTGACGGTGTGCGCGTGCACCTCATTGCCCGGCCCAAAGCCGATCGAGGGGATGTTCGCCTTGCCCATCCAGTAGGTGCCGTTGGTCGAGAAGACCCACTTGTCGATGACCGGCTCCTTGTTGTCGTGGCAGGCCTTGTAGGCTTCGACGCCCGCGGAGACCAGCGGGTGCTTTGGATCCAGGGCCCACGGCGGATAATACTTGCTGACCGGGAAGACGAAGCCGGTATAGCTGGGCACGTCATAGAAAAGCTCTTCGACCTTGCCATTCTTCATGCTGGGCAGCGACTCGAGCTCCTTGATCGACGACTCCTCATTCTCGCCGAAGGTGAGGCGCCGGTCGAGGTAGATCGTGCACTCGTCGGGAACGGCGTTCAGGCTGGGGGTCTTGCACTCGATCTTCGAAACGACGATCGAGCCCTTGCCCAGGAACGGGTCATCCTTGAACATGTGGGACATCTTGCTGATCTCGTCGATAATCGGGGTCATCTTGTAGATCGCGTTGTCACCGCGCTCCGGGGCCGAGGCGTGACAGGTGCGCCCCTTGGTGGTCACCTTCAGCTCGACGCGGCCGCGGTGGCCGCGATAGATGCGCATGCAGGTTGGCTCGCCGATGACGACGAAATCCGGCTTGATCTTCTCGGTCTCGACGAGCGAATGCGGAGCGATGCCGTCGCACTCCTCTTCCATGTTGCCGAAATAATACAGGCTATAGCCGTCGAGTAGCTTGAGATCCTTCAGGATCTTGAGCGCGTAGACCATGCCGGGGGTCGAGCCTTTTTCGTCGCAGGCGCCGAGGGCATACAGGATCCCGTTCTCGACCTTGCCCTTGAAGGGGTCCCATTTCCACTGGGTCGGATCAGCGATCCCGACGGTGTCGATGTGGCTGTCGAACACGATCTTGATGGGGCCGTTGCCGACGCGGCCGACCGAGTTGCCCATCTTGTCGACGAACACCTCGTCGAACCCGAGCTTCTTCATCTCGTCGTTGATGCGCTTCACGACATCGCCGATCTTCGATTCATAGCTCGGGATCGCGCAGATGTCCCGCATGAACTGGATCATCGCCGGCTCATGCTTCTTGACTTCGGCCTGGATCTTTTCAATCATGCCCTTGTCGATCTTCATGTGATGCTCGCTTTCCTTGTCTTCGTGTATTCAGAACCGTTCCCACAGGGAACGGGCCAGTTCGCGTGACTTCGCGCACATCTCGGCTTCCTCGCCATCGGCCAGGAAGGTGAGCTTGCCGTCGTCGTAGATCTTCTTGCCGCGGCAGATCGTCGTGTTGACCGTCGCGCCGGTGAGGCCGAACAACATGTGACCCAGGGTGTTGCCGGCGTTGATCGGGGTCGGAGGCATGTAGTTCCAGATGACCATGTCGCTGGCTGCGCCTTCCTCGAGGACGCCGATCGGCATCTTGAAGATGTTCGAGGCCAGGGCGGGATTGCTCTGGGAATACATTTTCCATACTTCCCCGTATGCTTTCCGCGGGTCTCCGGCCTGGTGCTTGTGCAGGATGTTCGCCAGGGCGAAATCCGGCAGTGGCGAGGGCGACATGCCGTCCGTGCCCATCATGACCGGAACCTTTTCCTTCATCATCAGTTCGATGTTCGCGCAGCCGACCGCGTTGTTCATGTTCGAGCGCGGGTTGTGCACCACGTTGGTGCGGGTCAGCGCCAGGGTGTGGATGTCCATCTCATCGACATGGACACAGTGCGCGAAAATGCTGTCGGGGCCGGTGAGCCCGACCCGGTGCAGACGGTCGACGACCGAACGGAAGCCGCGCCGGCGGGCATCCTCGAGATCGGCCTTGTCTTCGCAGACGTGGATGTGGCACCCGACCTTGAGGCCCTTTGCAAGCTCGGCGGCCCGGGCCAGCGTCGAATCCTCGATCGTCATGCTCGCGTGCAGCCCCATCATCGCCGCCATGTCGGGATCGCTGTCGAGCTTGATGCCCCGGATGAAGTTCGCATTCTCCTCGAGACCGGCGTCACGCCGCGAGGCACCGTCACGGTCCGAAACCTCGTAACAGAGACAGCCGCGGAGCCCGCATTTCCGGAAGGCCTGCTGCAGCGTGCTCAGCGAACCGCCGATGGCATGGGGGCTCGCGTGATGATCGATCAGCGTCGTGACGCCCGAACGGGCCGCTTCCAGAAGCGGGATCATCGCGGTGAGATACAGATCATCGGGCTTGAGGGCCTTGTCGAGCCGCCACCAGAGGCGTTCGAGGATCTGCACGAAGTTCTCGGGCGGGGCGTCCTTCAGGGCGATGCCGCGCGCGAAGGTCGAATACAGGTGCATGTGCGCATTGATCAGGCCGGGCGTCAGCAGCAGCCCGTTCGCACTCTCGAATTTCGCCTTGGGGAACCGCTTCCTCAGCTCGTCCGTCGTTCCGACGCCGTGGATCTTCTTCTCGTCGAAAGCGACCGCGCCGTCCTCGATCACCTGATGGTTGGTGCCGAGCGTCGCTACCGTAGCATGTCCGATGATCTTCATCCATTCACCTCGGGTAAAAGTATCCCTCTTGACCAATGCCAAAACGGCGATCCGTCTCAGACGTTCGCCGCTCCTGTTTCATATCATGGAATATATGGTGCAGGGGACCACACCGTTCATCCCGTTCCTTGTCATTCTGTCCCTTTTCTCATCTCGGGGGAAAAGGAACGGTCGAAATCTATCATACCCCCCGCCCATTGTCAAAAAGAATGGGGAGCGATGTGCATCCCCTCTTTCTGCAGGGGCGGGCCTCAAGCCCGCCCCCGCGTCGCTGGGGTGAAATCCCTCTAGACAGGCGGGTCAGGCCTTGCCGAAATACAGCTCGCGGCTGCGGCGGTTCTGCAGCCGGACGATCTCGGACAGCTCGTCGTCACTGAACCGGGTGAACTTCCCGTCGTTGATCAGCAGCTCGCCGTGGACGACCGAGAGATCGACCGTGTCAACAGCACAGAAGATGAGTGCACCGAGCGGATCGGTCGAGCTGCCGGCCTGGCGCAGCGAGTCGAGCCGGAAGCCGACGAAGTCGGCCTCGAAGCCGGGCTGGAGCAGTCCGATGTCATCGCGGCCGAGCACCTTCGCGCCGCCGAGTGTGGCCATCTTCAGCACGTCTTTCGCGGTTATGCACTTGGCGCCGTTCTTCACGCGCTGCAGCAGAAGGGCATTGCGAACTTCGAGCATCATGTTCGAACAGTCGTTGCTCGCCGACCCGTCGACCGCGATGCCGACAGGAACGCCGGCTTTCTGATACTCGACGACCGGTGCGATGCCCGATCCCAGGCGCATGTTGCTGGTAGGGCAATGGGCGACGCCCCCCTGGGCCTTCGCCATGCGCGGGATCTCGGTTCCCGAAATATGCACACAGTGAGCGTAGAACGAATTGCCGTCCATCCATTCCAGCTGTTCCATCAGCTCGAACGGCCGGCAGCCGTACATCTTGATGCAGAAGTCGTCCTCGTCGTGTGTCTCGGCGAGATGGGTGTGGCATTTGAGGCCGTTTTTGTTCGCATACCGCTTGGCCTCGACCATCAGCTCTTTCGTCACCGAGAAGGGGGAACACGGGGCTACGACGATGCGGGTCATGCCACCCGGCTGCGCCTCATGAACCTTCTTCACGAGCCGGTCCGTCTCCTCCATGATGACGGCCTCGGTCTGCACGACGGAATCCGGGGGCAGGCCGCCGTCCTTCTTCGAGCGCGACATGCTGCCGCGGCACAGATGGAACCGGAGGCCGGCCCGCTTTGCCGCCTCGACCTGGCGTTCATACAGGTGCGACTGGCCGGCCGGCACGAGATACGAATGGTCGACGGCCGTCGTGCAGCCGCTCTTGAGCAGCTCGAGCGCGGCGACTGTTGTCGACAGATGGAAATCCTCGGCCGTTAGCTTGGCCCAGAGGGGATACAGGTTGACGAGCCACTCGAACAGCTCGGCGTCCTGGACCTTGGGGAAGTTGCGGGTGAGCGTCTGGTAGAAGTGATGGTGCGTGTTCACCAGGCCCGGAATGACGATCATCCCCTCGCCGGAAATGGAGCGCGCGCTTTCTGCCTTCGACGCGAGTTCGGCAGCCGTGCCTACGGCGGCGATCTTCGTGCCCTCGACGAGCAGGGAGACATGTTCCAGGACCGGGGCATCCCCGCCGGCCCAGAAATAGCTGATATCCTTGATGAACAGGTTCATTCCCATTCCTCCATGTGTGGATGTGTTGCAGCCCTCCATCCTACCACAGCCCCGTCCATCACGACATCTGTCATGTGACTTCCCCAGACTGCCACACCGGAAGATGGGAGCCGCTTCACCACGGAGATACTCCGTTGGAACAATCAAGCATTTCAGGACCGAAGGCGAGGAAAACGCTCATCCCCAGTGCAAACGATGACACAGAGGTCTCACAGCGATTTCTATTTTCTCCGTGAACCCTCTGTGCCCTTTGTGCTCTCTGTCCTGAAGACGTTTTCCGAGGTGTTTTCGCCTCGGTCATTCCGCCGTTCTTCGTGCTTCGATGTCTCTTGTGACGCAACGATTTCGGCTTTTGGCGAACCCCGCCACGCGTGGCCGGAGCCTCGGGATTTGGATTGACCGACTCTGGGCATTGTGCTAGACTTCGCCCAACACCTGGTTCAAGGAGTGTCAGACACATGATGAAGCGGATCTTCAGGACGTTTTGCGGCGCGGGAATCGCGGCCGGCCTTCTGATGAGTGCCCCCCTGGCGACGCAAGCCGCCGAGAGCAAGGATCCTACGAGCATGGTCAGCATCGGTGGCGATGCCGCAACGGCGGCTGAGCCCGAGGTCGAGCTGAAAATCGGTGATCCGGCTCCAGAGTTTTCCCTGCCGAACCTCGTCACCGACAAGATGGAGAGCCTGAAGGATTACACGGGCAAGCCCATCATTCTGTTCTTCATCCAGAGCGCCTGTTACTCCTGCCTCCAGGAAGCGAAGGCGCTCAAGGCCCTCAAGGAACAGAACCCTGGCGTCGAAGTCCTTGCTGTCGGTGTCGATCTGCTCGGCAAGCCGATGCTTGTCTCCTGGGCCGCTCACAACAACATCAACTATCCGGTTCTTCTCGACCCAATCTTCTCGGTTCCGGAGAAATACGGCTTCACCTTCACTCCGAGCTCTGTCGTGATCGACAAGGCGGGCAAGATCGCCATGATCCACGCCGGCTACCGGCCCCAGGATCTCAAGCTGTTCGAAGACAAGATCAAGGAACTTCTCCAGCAGAAGTGATCGTTTCACGGTCCCCGGTCTCCGGGGACCGTCTCGTTCCCATCCCCGCACAGCGTGCGGGGTTTTGAATATAGCGAGATATAATAGAGAGATATTTTGCAGGATGCGCGGAGGTCGTGTTGTCTGAGACGGGAAAGGACCGCGGAGCCTCTCTCACGACGGCCCAGGTTGAGATCCTCATCGCGACCTGGCGTCGGATCTGTGTCGAGGAGCACCTCGAGGGAATCTACACGCTGCTCGTCGAAACAGCCCGCAAGCTCACTGACGCGGAACACGCCTCGATCGCCCTGATCGAGGAGGGCAAGCTGCGGTTCGTCGGCTCGACGCGCGATGACCATGCGCGTCGCGGAGCCATCGCCGTACCGCTCGGTTCAGGCATTCCCGGAAAGGTTGCCCAGGACGGGATCGGCCGCCGCATCGAAAGCGGTGGCTATATCAGCCCCGTGACACGCGCTGCCGCCCCGCCGACGGGGCAACAGGAACACAGTTCGATGGCCTGCGTTCCACTCAAGGTACGCGAGGAGATCATCGGGACCATCCAGGTGTACAACCGCATCGGTGCGACGAAATTCGCCGAATCCGACCTCGAGGCGCTCCAGGTGCTTGCCGACCACTCCTCGGTCACGGTCGAGCGGCTTCGGCTGCAGAAAAATCTCATGATCGAGACCAGTCGCGTGAGGGGCATCTTCCAGGCCCTCACCGACGGCATCATGGTCGTCGACACGGCGGGCAACCCGATCCTGTACAACCAGGCGGTCGAGTCGATGTTTTTTCCCGAAGGAAAACAGAATTACGCTCTCTCCACCTACATCAGCAACGTGATCCGCACGGGCGATGCCGCGGGGGGCACGTCCGAAGTCGCTCTCCTCAAGCCGCACGAGATGATCCTCTCGAACCGGTTCGTGACACTCAGGGACGCCGACGGGAAGCCGGCCGAAGTCATCGTCTCGATCCGCAATATTTCCGACCAGCGCGCGATCGAGCGGCGGTTCTCCCAGTTTTATGCCCTCATGCTTCACCACCACAACCGGCTGGTGGCAAAGGCCTGGCGTCATCGGGGAAAAAAGACGGTACGAAGGCTGCTTTGCAGGCAGCGGGAGTCCATGCGGCATCTCATTTCCCTGACCGAGCTGAAGAGCGGGCCGCTCCGGATCGAGCGGGGAAACTGCAGCCTCACGGATCTTTACGTCAGGGTCCGGGACCGGTTCGCGAACAGGTTTGCCAAGGCGGGCATTGTCATCGACGATGGTGACCTGCTCGCGCATGGACAGATTGCGGGAAGATTCGACCGCGGCCGGATGCTTCAGATATACCGAACGCTGTTCCGCAAAGCCAGGAAAGTCCTGGCCGGTGGCGGCAGAAATGTCTGGAAAGCAGAGGCAAAACCCGGTCATGTGGAGATCTCCATCGGTTTCGAGGGCGAGCGAGTGGGGGAGCGGATTCCGGAGGATATTCTCGACTGGAATGCCCAGGTCGACCGGATCCTCTCCGGGGAAAGCTCGGCTCTCGATCTCGATCTGGCGTTTCTGAGTCATGTGGTTCACGCCCACAAGGGGACGATCGCGATTTGCCGAACCGACAACCACCAGGTGACGGTCCGACTGTCCCTGCCGCTGGAGAGATGAAATGGCGCCGCTGAAATCGGGGTACCAACGCCGGAGATATGCGTTCGACGAGGTTATCCGGCTTCCCAGCAGCATGTCAGAGATCGGAAAAATCCGCGACCGCGTCGCAACACGCCTGGAACAGTTGGGGTATGCCCCACGTCTGACGATGAACATTTCGCTGGCCCTCGAAGAGGCGATGGCCAATGCCATCGATCATGGCAGCCTGATGGGTCAGCCGGTCATCGAGGTGGGAATGACGGTCAGCGAGAGCTGCTGCATTCTCCAGGTGACGGATTTCGGGGGGATTACGTTCAATCCCGAGTATTTTGAGAAGCTCGCCGAAGTGAAGGACTGGGGAAAAGGCGGTCGGGGGATCTTTCTCATAAAGCGTCTGATGGACGAAGTGTATTACTTTTTCCACCCTGAGAAGAGTACATCCGTTGTGATGATCAAATACAGGGAAGCCTCCGCTCAGACCCGCATCGGTTGATGCGAAAGCCACTTTACAAGGCGATCTGGGAGATTCGTTCGGGCGAGTACCCCGCAAAAGGGGCAAAACGGGCTGAAGGTACACCCGGGAGGGGTGACGGGAAAGGCGTTGTGGAAATAGAACCCGCATGAATGCAGATGTTTCAGGAGTTGCAAAAAAAATGAAAAAAGGGTGTTGACTCCGAAGACGAAGGCTGGTATTATAGACCCTACCAACGAGGTCACAAACCTCCGCGGAACCGATCGAAAGACCGGTGCTCATTGAGAACAAGATCGAGGGACCAAGGAAGACGCCA
>DATCTT010000019.1:0-4149 GCA_036567845.1 Candidatus Ozemibacteraceae bacterium
CTGACTGCCGGTGCGCAGCTCGAAGTGGGTGCCGTCGAACCGGACCTCGTCGGCCTCGGCGACATTCCCGTCAGCGAGGGAGAGGCGGGCTGCCGAAAGCTGCGGGGGGGCGACCGGCAGCGTGAGCGCGGCCAGGGCGAGCCCGATTACCATCACGCGTGATCGTGTGTTCATGAGACGCTCCAACGGAGAGGCTGGCCGGTTCCCCGGCTGATGCATTCTACGCCAATTTCCCCCGTATTTCGACCCTTTCTCGGCACCGCGAGAAGAGCGGTGCCCCTCAACGAAACGAAGGCTCGAAAGAGAACAAACCACAGAGACACGGAGGCACAGAGACTTTCCCGTTTTCATCCGCGTTCATCTGCCCTCCATCTGCGGATGCGTCCCTGAAACCGAGAGTTGTTTCAACGGAGTATCTTTGTGGTGGTTCCAAGGAAATTCGACATGCCAGTCACAGAGAAACGGAGTTTGAAAATATATCATCATCTATCTCTGTGTTTCCGTGTCTCTGTCGTGCGTTGCTTTCAACCGAAAGGTGTCACGGAGGAACCGGTTCGCAGATGTCGCAGATCAGCTTCAATCCAGGCGTTTCTGAGGAATCTGTGTCATCTGTCGATGAGCTGTTATCCCTTGCCGACTTATGGGCGGAGGCCGCCATCGAGGCGGTGCAGGGCATTCAGCCAGCGTTTCAGCCGGGCCTCGATGTCGGAGAGGGTCGCGTCGAGAAACGCACGGGCCCGATCGGGGGTGAAATCCGGCCGGCCCTTGGGATCGCCGCCATACAACAGCACCTCGCCGGGCGGCGGGAAGCACCAGAATCCCTCGTCGGGCTGATAGTCATCGTTTTCAGGAACATACTGTGCCGGAACGACGGTGTCGGGATGCAGCGCGACCATGGCTGCCGTTTCCTCGACTGCAGCATGGCCACCCAATCCACCGTAGATCCGCTGCGCGGCAGGTTCGGCGAGTTTCCACCAGTGGACGACGCACAGTGCTGTTTCGCGCTCGCGAACCAGCCGCCGGACGACTCCCTGAAGCGGCGGCCGATTCCCGCCGTGGCCGTTTACCACAATGATGGTTCGGAATCCGTGCCTGCGGAAGCCGCGCAGCGTCGTCTCGATGAACTCGCCCCACATCTCTTCGGGATAAAAACTGCCCGGAGCCGTCTGGGCAAGCAGATTCGTCAGACCGTAGGCAAAGGGCGGCGCGCACACGCCACCGAGCCGGCGGGCAAGCTCGATGGCGACGCCTTCCGCGCACAGGGTATCCGTGCCGACCGGCAGATGGCGGCCATGGGCCTCGAGGGTGCCGACAGGGAAAAACAGCGGCCCCCCCGAGTTTATAAACTGAGATATATATGGGGTGGTCAGTCGTTCGAGTCTCACCTCGGGCGAGGCGACCGGAGAGGGGGAAGACATGGTGGTGGGCTCCCTGAAAGGGTTAGAGAATCAGCCAGAGGGCGAAGACTCCGGCAAGCAGGGCGAAACGAAATGAAAGGTTGACAGGATCGGTCGGATCGATGCCGATGAGCCAATCGACCGATTCTCGGACGGTATCGATTTCCAGCCAAAAACAGAAAACGACGATGGCTGCGAGGACAAAGCCGGCGAGAAGGAACGGGTGATACAGCAGGTAGGTGCTCCCCCCGATCCCGATGAACGGGCTTCCCTGTGTGTGAAACAGCCTCTGGCCGATCCGCACGCGCGAAGCCAGGCCGGGCCGGAGCCGCAGCACGATGCCGTCCATGGTTTCAATCCGGCCGATCTGCGAACGGTTCCAGGTGCCGCTCCAGAGGGGCGGCGGCACCGAGGTCACCGAAGTGTCGAAGGCCGGCATCGCCCGGATTGTCATCGTGTCCGTTGCCAGCATCGCGAAAATGATGCCGAAAACGATGATCGAGATGAGCTGGGATACGGCATAGGCGGAGCCGGCCGGCGTCGGGGGCGGGTCGTCCTCGGGCAGATTGAACTGCTTCGGCGGCGCCTCGGGCTCGCGCGGCGGCGGGTTGTCCCACTTCATCGGGTCATACTGCATGTTACTCATGAAATCCCTCTTCCCTCTCCGAGTGTAACGCATTCTCCTGTTTGTCTGCCACTCAACCGGCTGATCCTCTCTTGATTCCGGTCCCGATGCGGGATATACTCTCCCCGGCCCGGATATAATGCCCGGGCCGTTTTTTGAATTCCCCGCATTTCGAATGCGTCGGAGCCGTTCGCTCCAGTAAGGGTGATCACGTGAAAACAACCAGATCCGGTTTGACCGAACAACAGGTTCTTGAAAGCCGCCGCCGCCACGGCGCAAACATCATAACTCCCCCCGAACGGGATCCCTGGTGGAAACTCTGGCTCGAGAAGTTCGACGACCCGATCATCCGCATCCTGATGATCGCTGCGGGCATCGCGATCGTCGTCGGCCTCGTCGACGGCACCTATCTCGAGGGAATTGGTATTCTTATGGCTATATTTCTTGCGACGACCCTCGCCTTCATCAACGAATACAAGGCGGGCCGCGAGTTCGACATCCTGAACCAGACCTCCGAGGAAGTGCCCGTGAAGGTGATCCGCGACGGCGGATACCACACGGTGCCGCGCAAGGACATCGTCGTCGACGATCTCGTGCTGCTCGAGGCGGGCGACGAGGTTCCGGCCGACGGCATCCTGCTGGAAGCGGTCTCGCTGCAGATAGACGAAGCCCGGCTGACCGGCGAGTCCGTGCCCGTCACGAAGCGCACGATCGAGACCGGCGAGACGGCGGCACGGGAGTCCGAGGCCCTTTCCGAAGCCTATGAGCCGTTCCGCGTCCTCCGGAGCACGATGGTCGCGGATGGGCGGGGGCTGATGCAGGTGACGTCGGTTGGCGACGGAACCGAGATCGGCCGCACGGCCCGCGCCGCCGCCGAGGAAACCGACGAGGAGACGCCGTTGAACCGGCAGCTCGAGCGGCTCAGCAAGGTGATCGGCGTCATCGGATTCGGCGTTGCCGCCCTGACGTTCGCCGCCCTGGTCGGCCGCGATTTTCTCGCCGGCGAGCTGTCTCTGACCTGGCAGCAATGGGTGTTTGCGATCCTGCTGGGTGTGAGCGTCATGGCAAGCCTCGTCCGGATCTGGATTCCGATCGTTGCCGATGCGTATCACCTGGCCGGCCGCGCCTTCGAGCCTCCGAGTCTCCTGAAGGAAGAGGGCATGCTCGCCTGGGTGAAAACCTTCGGCCTGGGTCTGGCGATGTTTGTCGTCGGCCTGGTTCCGCTGTATCTGCTGGGGATGATCCCGGAGGCTCCCGCCCAGTGGCTTCCCCTGCATGCGATCGAGGAGTTCCTGCACTTCTTCATGATCGCCGTCACGATCGTCGTCGTCGCCGTGCCCGAAGGGCTCGCGATGAGTGTCACCCTGAGCCTCGCCTACAGCATGCGCCGCATGACGGCCGCCAACAACCTCGTCCGTCGCATGCACGCCTGCGAGACGATCGGCGCCGCCACCGTGATCTGCAGTGACAAGACGGGAACCCTGACCCAGAACCGAATGACCGTCGGCGGTCTTCATGCCCCCTGGCTGGCCGAGGGGGCCGACGTGAAGAAGGGGCTTTCGTCGAAGGCCGAGAAGCTGTTCGCCGAGGCGATCGCCGCCAACAGCACCGCGAACCTGGATCTGAGCGATCCCGCGAAGCCCGTCACGATCGGCAACCCGACCGAGGGCGCCCTGCTGACCTGGCTCGCCGGAAACGGCTGCGAGTATCTGCGTCTGCGCGAGGCGTTCAGGCTCGAATACCAGTGGACGTTCTCGACCGAGCGCAAGTTCATGGCGACGCTCGGGGTTTCCGGCATCGACGGCGCTTCCGTGCTCTACGTGAAAGGCGCCCCCGAAATCGTCCTGGAGCGCAGCGAGCGGCTGCTGACGGCCAGCGGCATCGTGCCGATCAATTCCCATCGCGGTTCCATCCAGGCGCTGCTCAAAGCGCAGCAGGCGAGGGGCATGCGCACGCTGGCGATCGCGGCACGCCCCGGCCTCCCGCCCTCTTCCGACCGGAAGCTCCAGACCCTGGCTGCGGATCTGGTCTGGCTCGGCTTCGTCTCGATCTCGGATCCGATCCGGCCCGAAGTGCCCGGCGCTCTGAATGCTTGCCGGGAAGCCGGGGTCCGGGTGAAGATCATCA
>DATCTT010000020.1:0-12493 GCA_036567845.1 Candidatus Ozemibacteraceae bacterium
AGGGGCCAGGCCGGCACAGCATCCGAAGCCGTCCGAAGCCGCACGGCCCCGTTTTCGGGCAACAGCGGGGCAAGAACTGGCCAGAGACGGCCACGCCCGCGCGCCACCCCCTTCCGCAGTGCCGTTTCAACGGGGCGAGAGGTGAGCACGGCATTCCGGGGGAATAGAGCGATCCAGAAAAGGGTTTCGCGCTTCGTCTCCACGGCGTTCCAGAGCATGAGCGAATCGCCCCCGCGCCAGCGGGCGCCGGTCAGCTTGCCACGCCGCAGGCGGGCGACGACGTCGAGTGTGATCAGCTCCCCGAACAGGCCCGTCGATTGCCGATCGAGGGAGGCGCGGCGAGCGGCCGGAACTGCGTCGGGATCGAGCGCAGCAGCCAACAGCCCGCCGACCATGCGGCCCATGGCCGTCTCGAGCCCTGGTCCGCTCATCGTTTCTGGCACTCCCATGGCGTTCAGCCGGAAGGCGAACACCTGGGTGCCCGGAGGCCGATGCGTGGCTGGAATGGCCTGCCGGAACAACTGGGAGAACTCGCCGCCCGAGATGGCCGGCCGAGTCCGGCTTTTCAGAAGCTCGGCAACGCTTCGCCGAAGCCGGTCCATGCCGGCCTCGACCTGGTGGGCGTAGGTCCAGCCGCCCCGGAACCGCTCGATTTCCCCTCGCGCCTGTTCCAACCAGCGGTTTTCGGCAGTCATTTCGGCGATGCGGGCGTTCTGCCAGGCGACGAGACGGGCCAGGCAGACGACGGCAAGGCACAGCAGAAGCGGGCCGAGCAACCCGCGCAGGGCGGTTCCGCCCCCCAGCTCCCCGCCTTCCGGCGGCTTCCGACCTGCCGAAGGTGTGTATTCCATACTTCCGCGCTCCCGGGGGAATACCCCCGCCGGAAGCAGTATACGCTCTCACCGGAAATTCCGAGAAAAACAAATTACCCCCCTTTTACAAGGGGGGTCGAAGGATATGAAGCTACTGGCTTATGAAAGCCGATGCGAAAATGGTGGATCAGCTTTCACTCTTAGCATACGAACCTCCGAAAGAATCCGGTATCGGGCAAAAGCCTGATTTTTCCTCAGGGAAATACCCGAGCCTATGGTATTCGCGGGGGCGGGAGCTTACCTCCGGTTCGCGGTCCGATGCTGAATCGCGGTGCGGGAAAGCTCGCGCATCGATTTGACTCGGAGCTTCAACTTCAGGTTGCCGCAATGTGTTTCGACCGTTTTGCGGCTCACATGGAGCATTTCGGCGATTTCGCTGATGGAAAATCCGTCGCCAAGCAGATTGTAGATATCCTGCTCCCGCTTCGAAAGCGCGGGCTGCGACTCGGTTGTGGCATCGGCCGCAATCGACTGGACCAGCCGGCCAGCGACGGATTCACTGAAGAACTGCTGCCCCGCATGCACGGCCCGAATCGCGTCAACCAAATGACTCGAGGCATCGTCCTTCGTGACGTATCCCCGGGCGCCGGATGTGATGGCACGCCGGACGTAAAGCGGATCATCATGCATCGAGTAGACAATGAGTCGCACATCGGGCACGGCATCGCGAATCTTCTCGAGCAGCGCCATTCCGTCGTCCCGGCCGAGCGAGAGATCGACAAGGGCCACGTCAGGCCTGATATTCCCTATCCGGGTCAGGGCGTCCGCCGCCGTCTCGGCTTCCCCACACACCTCGAACCCCCTGCGGGTCAGCAGCTGCCGCAAGCCCATCCGCATCACGCCGTGGTCGTCGATGACAAACACACGAATGGCCGAACACTCCGTCATGCTGGTTTCTCCCTTCGGTAACCGGCCCGCAGCCGGCGGCCTTTTCTCACCGGAGCCGCACAGGCGACGATCGTCCCCCCTCCGTCCCGTTCCCGGAACTGAAGTGTTCCGCTCATCGCGCGCATCCGGTATTCCATGATCTTTGTGCCAAGCCCGCCTGGATTGGCTGGCCTTGCGGCAATCCCGCAGCCATCGTCGGTGACGGTGAGACAGATTTCCCCACCTGTGCCGGTCAGGGAGAGCTCGATGTTCCGGGCATCCCCATGCCGGATGGCGTTGTGGATCGCCTCCTGGGCGATACGGTAAAAGTTCAGTGCCAGGTCCGGATCCTCGACCTCCCCTCCCGGGCCACCCGCAAAGCGGCACGAGATATTGAACAGCGTCGAAGTCGTTTCGGCAAGCGTTTCGAGCGATGAGGCCAGGCCCTGCGGATCGATCAGGATCGGATCCAGCCCTCGGGCCATGGCTTTTGCCTGTTTCACGGCATCGTTCAGAAGATCACGGATGCCGCTCACTTCCTCGATGACCATGTCATCCTGCCCAAGGAGGTTCTCCCGGACGGCATCGCAGAGGAATCGGATGCCAACCAGCTCCTGGCAGAGGCCATCATTGAGCTCCTTGCCGATGGCAGCTCGTTCCTTCTCGGGAAAATGCAGCATGAACCGCTCGATCCGGCGCCTCCGTGCGACTTCTGCATGCAGCTGGGCATTGATCGCCTCGAGCTCGGCGGTACGCTCCCGGACGCGCTGTTCGAGCTCCCGGTGCGCCTGTTTCAGCTCCTGCTCCACCTTCCGGCGTTCGGTGATGTCACGCAGCGAGCCGCACAACCCGAGAAGATGGCCTTGATCATCGCGGTAAGCCGAAAAGATCAGTTCCCCCCAGAACCTCGTGCCGTCCCGCCGGCGGAATTCGCTTTCCACTTTCTTCGTCCCGATCGTCCCCGGGGAAGCCGCTTCCATCTCGATATACTTCGAAAGCGAGTATTCGTTCTCCGCCAGACTTGCCGGCACTGCCAGATCCACGATCGACAGGTGGCGGAACTCCTCGGGAGTGTATCCGAACATCGACTCGACGGCCCCGTTCACGTAGATCAGCTGCTCGTCGTTCCCGACGATCCAGATCACATCGGCACACACTTCGGTCAGCAGCCGGTGTTTGCGCTCGTCGTCGCGCAACTGGGCCTGGGCAGCGCGCTCCTCCGTCATGTCCAGAGCTGCCCCGATCAGGGCGGCGGCGGTCCCGTTCTCGCCCGGGAGGAAGGTCAGCATTTCATATACCCAGCGATATTTGCCATCACTGCCCCGTCTCCGATATTCAATCTCATCCCGGTAGGGTGCGGAGCCCGTGCGCTGCACGCCACCCAGGATCGCAGAGAGAACGCGTGCCGCATCCCCAGGATATATATTTTCCTCCATTATATCAAGTTCTTTTTTCTTGTCCGCGCATCGGAGGACCGGCAGATACTCGAGTCCCCGGCGGTTGCAGTAGCTGTAACACCCCGAACGGAGATCGAACCGGTACAGCAGAATGTCGGTGTGGTCGAGCATCTCCTGGAACAGATTCGTCTCCTCGCCAGGCTCGAGAGGCTCGAGCAGGAAGCTGCGGCCAGGCTCGAGACCTGTCGCAGCCGTCACCAGCGCCGCATATTCCCGAGCCTCCTCGAGCTCTGCCCGGGCCGTCTCGATCTCGTCGTGAACCGTTACCAGCCTGGATGGGGCCGTTTCCGTCTCATTCCGCGACGTCACGGAGAGTCTCCCTTCTGACGGCGAGCGGAGCCAGACAGCGGATCAGGGTCCCACGGGCGCCATCCGACCGAACCCGGACGATGCCGTCCATCGACTCCACCCGATACGGAATCATCCCGAGCACATCATCGGCAACCCGCAATCCGACAGGCTCTTTCCCATTGTCCCTGATCGCGAGAAGCACCTTCCGAGCCGAACTTCTGAGCCGGATCTCGATCATTTGGGCACTCCGGTCGAGAACTGCCCCGAGAACGGCTTCCCGGGCAATGCGGTAGAGGTTCAACGCCTGTCCGGGATCGTTGATCCTTCCGCCATGGGCGGGCAGGAACCGGCAGGAAACCCGGAACATGGCGGACGAAGTGACAGCCAGGGTCTCGAGGGAGGCGCGGAGGCTGAGGTCGTCGGTGAACAGGGGGCTCAGTCCGCGCGCCATGTATCGGGCGTATTTGAGCGCCGCCCCCAGGAGATCCTGGATGCGCCCCATCTGGATGGCATCGATACTTCCGATCTCCAGAAGCCGGTCGCGGGCAGCCTGACAGAGGCACATGATCCCGGCGAGCTGCTGGCACAGGCCGTCGTGCAGATCATGGCCAATCGAACGCTGCTCGGCCTCGCTCATCTCGAAGAGGGCGGCTTCGACCTGGCGGCGTCGTTCGATTTCCAGCTGCAGGTGCTCGTTCGCGGCGGCAAGCTCGCTCGTCCGCTCGAGCACGGTCTGCTCAAGATCGTCGCGGGATTTTTTCAGTATTTCCTTCATCCGGTGATTTTCCGTGATGTCGCGTGTCGCGCCGCAGAATCCGATGAGACTGCCAGCCTCATCACGGACAACCGAGGCGACGACCTCGGTCAGGATATGCTGACCGCTCTTGTGCCGCTGCCACAGTTCGAAGCAAAACGTCGGATCCCGGCCGTGGCCATCCCGCTCCTGATCGCTGAACCTGCGGGCAAGCTCGCCAACACTCTGATACGACTCCGGCACAAGGGTTTTTTCGGGTCCCAGCGCAATTGCCTCTTCCGGCGTGTATCCGAGCAGGTCGGTAATCGACGGGCTGATATAGTCGAACTGCATGTCAAGCCCGGAACTCCAGAAGACATCCCGGCTGAGCAGGTGGAGCCGGCGGTATTTCTCCTCGGCAGCACGCAGTTCAGCCTCCCGTCTTTTCATGCTGGTGATGTCGATCGCCGCCCCGATCAGGGTGATCACAGTTCCACGGGCATCCGGAATGCAGGTCAGCGAATCATAGAGCCAGCGATATTTCCCCTGCAGATTTCGCCGCCGGTAGAGGAATCGTCTGGTGACGGGAACGGCGGTCTTCGCCTTCAGCAGCCCGGCCACGCCATCGCTTGTACCGGCACGATCGTCAGGATGCAGCATACCAAGGTTCGACTGGACCAGTTCGTCAAACGTCGAGATCTCATCCTCGAAACCGAATCGGTCGAACGCCGCACTCTTATAGATGATCGCCTTCCCCAAAAAATCCAGCCGGTACAGGATGATGAGCGTGTCCTGAAGCAGCTCCTGGATCCGCCTCCCGGCCTTCACCAGAGCCTGACCCTGGCAGCGGGCGTTCGGGGTTCCCTGGGTGATACCCAGAAGAAGGGCCGGGCGGCCCGACGCGGTGAACCTGGTCGCCGTTCCACGGAAGCTGCACCGAAGCCAGCTTTTTCCCTCGCCCCGGATGCGGATATCAAGGGCCATGCCGGGCCTGTCGCGGGTCAACAGGGAAACGCTCCGGAAAAACCGGCCCAGATCGGCTGGATGGATCCAGGTGCCGAGCGGCTCTGCATCACCCGGCACCTCGCCCCACAGACGATTGCCGTCCAGGTCGATTTTCCAGGTTCGCACTCCGGCATACTGGCGGGCCTGATCGACGAACCCCTTGAGCGCGGCGGTTTCCGCGCGCAGGGCATCACGGCAGGCGACGGCAGCTGCAGCACCCGTCCCAGGCAAATATGCATTAGTTGATATATTCGTATTGCTTTTATTCACGGAGATACAGTGGGATGCGCAAAATCCGCACTTCGGATATCATATGATACGCGATTCCGGGGGAATACGTCATCCGGAAAGCGGGAAAACTCCGGAACATCCCGGCGGGAGGACGGCTCATGGGCAGGCGGATACGGGTCGATCGGCGGGTTGTCGAACTCGGCCTCGCGGCTGACGTTCAGACGGCGGCAAGGCTGATCATGGCCGGCGAGGTGCGGATCGGCGATCGCGTGTATGACAAGCCCGGCGAGCTGATTCCCGCCGACACGCCCCTGGAACGGAAGGAGAAACGCGGTTCCTTCGTCTCCCGGGGGGCCGTCAAGCTCGACGCCGCGATCTCCTCGTTCGGCATCCGCCTGGAGGGAGCCCGCAGCCTCGACATCGGCGCCTCGACGGGCGGCTTCACCCAGGTGTTGCTCCATCGCGGCGCGGCTCATGTTCATGCCCTCGACGTCGGATACGGGCTGCTCGACGCACGGCTGCGGGCTGATCCGCGCGTAACGCCCGTCGAAAGGACGAACTTCCGGACCCTGCCCGAGGGCGAGCTCCCGGGCCCCTTCGATCTGATCGTGGCCGACGTTTCGTTCATCTCGCTGCGCGCCATCATCGGCCCAGCCGTCCGCCGGCTCGCGAAGGCGGGCAGCCTGCTCCTGCTGATCAAGCCTCAGTTCGAAGCCGCGACGCAAGACATTCAGCCCGGTGGGCTGGTCACCGATCCGGCGGTCCATCACCGAATCGTTGCAGACCTCTGCACGGCGTTCCGGGAGCACGGTCTCCTCCTGTGCGGCCTGAATCCTGTACCGCTCGTCAGTATCCACAAAAACATCGAGTATATTTCCTGGTGGCGCCCCGTGGCGACTCCCGGGATCACCCCGCTGGACGAGGCCGCCCGGAACGCCGTGATCGACCACGCGTTTTCCCGATGAGCCGCAGGGGGCACGGCCTGAGCCGCGCCCCCTGCGGGTTCGAGAAAAAACTGAATTTCAGCGGATGCCCTTTTTGCGAACCGCCTTGTATTCGGCAGACAACTTTTCCATCAGCTTGGGGAGCTTGTCATACAGCCGCTTCTGTTTGCGAGCCTTCACGCGACTCAGGGCATACGTCGAGATCAGGGGCAGGGCAACGGTCGAGTCGAGGTAGCAGACGACCGTGTCGGGCAGACTGTCGGGCCGCACCTTCCCCCAGCTCACGGCCTCGGAGGGGGTCGCACCGGAGAGGCCGCCGGTGTCGGGCCGGGCATCGGTGAACTGGATGAAGTAGTCATGGCCCTCTTCCTTGATGCCGAGCACTTCCTGGATCTGTGGCTCGGTCTGGAGCATGAAATTCTTCGGGGAGCCGCCGCCACAGATGAAAACAGCGCTCTTGCCGACCGACCGCTTCGCGTCGAGCACGATCGCCGCCGTCTCGTTGACATCGACATTGGGATCGAGAACCAGCTTGCCGCCTTCGAGGGCAAGGGCAGCAATGTTCATGCCGATAGAACTGTCGCCCGGGCTGCTCGTGTACACCGGCACGCCGGCGCGGTAGGCGGCCGACAGAATGCTTACGCCCTTCAGGCCGAGGGCCTTCTCGCGCTCATGGATGAATCTGCCGACCAAGTGGTGGAAATGCGCGGTCCCCATCGGCCGCTGGAACGCCTCGGAACGCATGATCTCACGGAAGAACGCATCGGTATTGAGCAACACGTGATAATCGAACACCACGTCGTAGATGCGCACGACTCCTTTGTCGCGCAGGTCGATATCGCTGAAGAACGGCGAACCGGCATACAACTCCTCGCCAATGCCGAAATGCGTGTCGTGATACAGATTCGCCCCCGTCGCGATGATCCAGTCGACGAAACCGGCCTCGATGAGGGGCACGATCGCCGACTGGCCCAGACCCGCCGGGGTCAGGGCTCCGGCAAGGCTCATGCCGATCGTGACATCGTTCGTCAGCATCTTGCGGGCATACAGCTGGCACGCCTCGCGGAGCCGGCCGGCGTTGTAGGAGAGAAACAGGTTGTCGATCAGATCGGCGGCCTTCAGATCCCGGGCGGCAGGGCGCGGGTCGATGCGCGTTCCCGCGAGATACGGGTTGCGAACCGCCTTTTTCGCGGGAGCCTTTGCCGGCATCTTTCCCTTGCCCGCGGGAGCTACGTTTTTTTTCACGGGTGCTGCAGACTTCACGGTCTTGGCGGGTTTCATATCTCAGATTCCTTGCGATATATATAGATATTATATCAAGACATCAGGACGGATTCAGCGGGGCCTCCCCGGCGAGCTCATTCGAGCCGCAAACGGGTTGCTTGAGGATGAGGATGGCCTTCTCGACGAACTGGGCCGAATTCTTAACGGTCAGGATTACGTAGGGCTGCTTGCCCCCGGAAAACGATTTGTCGAGGTTGCTCTCGACGAGCTTGTGAACCTCGCCCATCAGGGCCGAATACTGCGGATTCAGGTCGGTAAGTTGTTTTCCCTTCGCAGACACCAAGTTGTGGCCCGGGGGAAGATCCTCGATGGCCGGCCGGTTCAGATGCTCGATCTTCCCGTCGCGGTCGAGAATGATGACCTTCTCGTCGATGTACTCGATGACATCCCGCAGGTTCGCCTGCTCCTCAAGTACTTTCATGACGAGACGGGCATTGATGATGCCGATTCCCGCGAACACGGAGAAATTCCGGAGGATGCGTTCGTCCTCGGCATCGAAATCCCCATCGATCTTGTTGACCGCCTGGAAGACGCCAAGCAGCTCATTGTTGACGACGAGAGGGTGCGTGAGGATGTTCCGGGTGTGAAACTTGTTCGCCTCGTCGATCTTCTTGTTGAACCGCAGATCAGGATGGATCGTGGAAAGGTCGCCGTATGCGTCGGGAATGAGCAGGGTGCGGCGGTTCAGGGCGGCAAAACCGGCGATGGAGGAGCTGTCGATATTGAGAACGATCTGCTCCATACGGTCGCTGAGGATGACCTGAGAGATCATCAGCTTCTCGACAGGGTCGACGAGATACAGAGTCGCCCCTTCGACTTTCAGCAGTTCCTTGATGCTGTTGACGATCTGGACGAGCAGCTGCTCGATGTCGAAGTTCGTCAGCAGCGTTTCTCCAAGATGAATCACCCTCTCGAGACTCTCTATAACCTTGTTCGTATCACCCACGAAGGTCCCTCCCACATGAGGCTTCCGGGCAGCACCGCGCTCTGCCCGGTTCAATTCTATCAGGTCTCTGGGATGGAGTCATGTAAAAGCTTTCGGAATTCCGCCTCGAGCCGGTCGGTCATCGTCTCGCGCATGAACCGCGCCCGCACGAGATCCCGGTGTCCCGCGGCAGCCGCCGTCAGCCGGGGAAGCTCTCCCGCGAGCGTCCGCAGGGCCGCGACGAGGGAATCCGGATCCCCGGCGTCGAAGGGGATGTTTCCGCCACTCGTCCCGAGGATCTCGCGAGACTCGCCCTGGAGACCGAACAGGATCGGCCGGCCGGCCGCGAGATAATCGAACACTTTGGATGGAATCGTCTTGTCCATCGTCCCGTCATCCTTCAGCAGCAGCACCAGGGCCGTGGCGGACGCGCAGATCCGGAGCGCCTCGGCCTTGGGAACAGCGCCGCGCATCTCGACGTTGTCCAACCCGGCCTCCCGGATGCGCGCCTCGATCTTTGCCTTTTCGGCGCCCTCGCCCACCAACAGGAACCGGATCCGCCGGTCCCCCGCGGCATGCAGGCGTGCGGCCGCCTCGACGACGATATCGAGACTCTGGCAGTAGCCCATGTTTCCGACGTAGGCGACCGTCAGCGGCCGATCTACGGGTGAGTCCGGCCCGACCTCGCGGGACACAGCCTCGGCCGCATCGAGATACGAACGGGGAATGGCGTTGTAGACGACCGCGGGAGCCCTAACTCCATAGCTTTCTATATATTTGGCCATCGGCCCGGCCACGCAGGTGATCCGGTCGGCGGCACGGTACATCCACCGTTCCGCATGCTTCGCCAGACTGAACATCAGGCTGTCCGGCCGGATCTGGCCCGTCGTGGCCGCGGAATCCGGCCAGATGTCACGCACGTCGAGCACCAGCTTCGCTTTCTTCAGCTTCGCCACGATCCAGCCGGCGATGCCGGTGAACATCGGCGGGCTCGAGGCCCAGACGATATCGAACCGCGAAGGGTGGCTCCAGGAAGCCCAGATCGCGGCGGCCATGAATGACAGATAGTGAGCAATGTAGTTCCACTTCCCCTTTCCGGCATAGGGGATGATCGGCACGCGCGAGACCTGCACGGGGCCGTCATCGATCCGTTCCCCCGCGATCTGTGCCTTGTGCGGCCGGGCAGCGATCACATGGACGCGATACCCCTTCGCGACGAGGAGATCCACGGTCTCCTTGATGCGAAAAGCCGCGGCCGTGATGTCGGGATAGTAGAACTGCGACATCACGAGGATGCGTTCAGGGTTCCGGGGCGATGGTGCAGCTGATTTCATCGAAGTCTCCCGCGTCGAGGCGCAAAGCGAAGGTTGGATGGCCGGATCCGAAATCGGGATAATACACCGACGGCTCGATGGTGACCAGCGCTTCCGTCGTCATGCGACAGAACGGCCGGCCGTCCCGACAAATCCGGATCGGCTGACCCCGTTCGGGCCTCATCCCCGGCGCGAGATGGAGAAGCGAGACGAACCGTCCCGGCATCCGACGGACGACCAGCCGATCGACGATCGTGAGAGCGTCCTGTTCCCATGTGACGCGTCGCAGGAAGGCGTTTCCGTTCATGTCCCTCCACCCGAGCTCAAACCCAGCCGTCACCTGGCGCCGGCCCTGGACAACGGCCCGCCGGCCGACCCGGAAATCGCCCCACATGTCGCTCTGCTCGCTTCCCTCGATCATCGGGACGTTATGTGCCCCGGTCGAACGGCACAGTCGCCTGACAAGCGGGTCCTGATACGAGCCCGTCCCGGTGTCCACGATCACGCGGCAGCCCCGCAGCGACAGCTCGAAAGAGCCCAGATCCCCGTGGGCGTGACCCGGTTGATGCGGTGGCGACGGCGCATGAGCGCAAAGGGCGATAAAGGCGCCGTTCCGCCGCCGGCTCACGAAGTAGCCCGAGTCGGGAAGCCAGCAGTCAGAGTCAGAAGAAGATATTGTTTTGTTTTTTCCCACACCCGTACACAGCGCGGCATCATGGAACTGCGCGATCCGGCCGTCGGGATGACTCAAAGTATCCAGCCATATCCGCATCTTCGGAAGCACCGCTTCGCACACCCCGAGAAGCTCCACGCAGGCGTCTCCGGCAGCCAGCCGGGCAGGACCTGCCACGAATCGCTGGACGGCCGATGCGGCCTCGGCGATGCCCTCCATCATTTCTCGATGGTACATCGGACTCCGCTCCTCATGACCGCCATCGGGAAGAATCTGGGCCTCGATCTCCCGGGCCAGGGCACCGGCATGCCCGGCGAGGCTCCGGGAAAAACGCGCACCATCGCTCTCGGCCGTCTCGGCCAGCCACACCAGGGCGATCACGAGGGCGAGGCGGTTCTCGAGCAGATGGTTGGCCTGCAGGTGAACCTCGAGATCCAGCTCCAGCCGCCGGACCTGGGCGACGATCGAACGCCTCGCCAGCTCCAGGAACGCCCCGCCGGCATCGGCCCCGGCTTCCCTGCGCAACCACCGCACCCAGCTTTTGAGCCGGCGCGAGACCGGGTACGGCTCCCAGGGCTCGGTGAGATCGTCGGCACACCGCGCCATCCAGTCCAGGATGAGATACCTGGCCAGGGCCGGATCGCCTGCGACCGGCCCGCGATGCAGCCAGTCGAAATAATGCAGATGATATCGCCACAGCTTGACCGGCACGCCGTTGCCGGCTCCCGTGGAGCGGAGCGGCTCCCAATCGACGGCATCAGCCTGATACTCCCGGGTTTCGGACAAAAACGTGAACGGGATCGCTCCGTCTCCGGGCGTTTCCAACGCATCCCGCATGATCCGGGCCTCGAAGGCAATCCCGGCGATGCCCGGAACGCGGACGAACCGGCGTTTCACCAGGAAGGCGATCCGCCCCCAGAGCTGGACAGGCCGGAGATGAACGAGCGTCCAGAACAGCCGTTCAACCCGGCGCATCATGGCGATCATCCGCGCGTCAGACGCCGGGAACCCGCCACGGCATCAGGCTTTGGCCGGCTCGATGCCGGCGGCCCGGAGGGTGGCTTTCGTCACTTCGATGATTTCGGAGAACGGAATCGGCGCATCGCCACCGCGTTTCACGGCCTCGATGAACGCCTTCGCCCCTTCGGCATGGCCCTTGTCCTGGGCCCACAGCGACTCGCCCCGGAAACCCGGCCAGCCGTGGCCGGAAAGCGCACGGAAATTGTCGAGCACGAGGATCTTCCCGCCCACGAACGCCTCAACGCGCTCCTTCGGGTAATCCTTGTGGCCGTTCGCAAAGTAATTGACGACACCGACCGAGCCATCCTCGAACGTCATCGTGACGATGACCGTATCCGCTGGATTCGAGGCATCGCCCCGGCGCATCGCCGCGGTATGCACATCGACGATGGGCGATCCCACGAGGAACCGGACCAGGTCGATGAAATGGCAGCCCTCACCGATGATGCGGCCGCCACCCGTCTCCTCGTCCTGCGTCCAGTGGTCGGCAGGGATGGCACCGGCATTCACGGTCATGACGATGCTCTTGGGCTCCCTGACCGTGTCGAGGAGGCGTCTGGCCGTCTTCACCAGGGGCGAGAACCGGCGGTTGAAGCCCACCATGAGCATCCGCGGGGATTTCGCCGCCGCCGCCGCGTAGGCCGCCTCGACGTCGGCCAGCTCCTGCCAGGTGAGGCACAGGGGCTTCTCGACGAACACGTGCTTGCCGGCCGCAAGCGCCTCACAGACGAACCGGGCATGGGTGCCGTGCTGGGTGGTGATGACAACGGTGTCGATCCCGGCATCTTCGAGAATCGTGCGGTGATCCGTGGTGCTGACCCGGAACCCGCTCTTCTTCCCGAGGTGGGTCCCCGACACGCCGCCGGCGCTGGCGATCG
>DATCTT010000021.1:0-31951 GCA_036567845.1 Candidatus Ozemibacteraceae bacterium
GTGCTGCCTGCGCGGGCGCGGGCGGTGCCCTTCTGGCGCCACGGCTTGCGGCCACCGCCGCTGACCTCGCTGCGAGTCTTCGTGTTCACGGTGCCCTGACGCTCGTTGTTGAGCTGGGCCTTCACGACGTCGTTGATGGTCTGGGGATGCGACTTGTTGGCGAACACGGCATCGCTCAGCGTGACGGAGCCCGCCGACGTCCCCTGCATGTTATACAGTTTGGTTTCCATTGTGTCCTCCGTTACTGCGCGTGCCGGATGATGACGAGACCGTTGCTCGCGCCGGGGATCGATCCCCGGACCAGCAGCAGGTTCTTCTGCTCATCGACCTTGACGATCTTCAGGCCCTTCACGGTGCGCCGGACATTGCCCATCTGACCGGGAAGGCGCTTGCCTTTCCAGGTGCGGCTGGCTTCCTGACCCGAACCCGTCGAGCCGGTGCAGCGCTGGCGGTCCGAAGCACCGTGGGTGTTCGGCTGGCCGTTGAAATGGTGGCGTTCCATCGCGCCCGAAAAGCCCTTGCCCTTGCTGGTGCCGGTCACGTGAACGGTCTCACCTTCCTTGAACATCGAAACGTTGATCTCGGTGTTCGGCATGATCGCTTCAATCTCGTCCGCAGGCAGGCTGCGCACGAAGCGGAACGGCTTCACCGAGGCCTTCTCGAACATGCCGCGCAGCGGCTTGTTCAGCAAGCGGGCCACCGCTTCCTTGCGGATCTCGCGATAACCGACCTGAACGTTCTTCTCACCCTTGCGGATGATGGTGCAGGGACCGGCACTGATGACGGTCACCGGAACGACATCACCATTATCCGTGAAAATCTGGGTCATACCCAGCTTGGTTCCCAATATTGCCTTGACGCCCATTGCTTTCCTCCTTTTCCTCAGGAATTACAGCATCTTGATCTCGATGTTGACGCCCGAGGGCAGGTCCATGTTCATCAGAGAATCGACCGTCTGGGAGGACGGACTATACAGGTCGATGTTGCGCTTGTGAATGCGCATCTCGAACTGCTCGCGCGAATCCTTGTTTACGAAGGGCGACCGCAGGACCGTGTATTTGCGAATCTCGGTGGGCATCGGGATGGGGCCGGAGATCCGGGTCCCGGTGCGGCGAACCGTGTCGCAGATCCGTGCGACCGACTGGTCCAGAAGGCGATGATCGAACGCCTTCAAAGACAGCCGCATCTTTTGCTTGGCCATATCGTGATATCCTCCTTGGATATGTTTCCGACGTTAAACCGTGGGTGAGAAATTACAGTATACCAGAAAAATCAACCTGCCGCCATCTGTTGCGGCGTCCGTCGTCCAGACATCCCGAGAATCTTCTCTGCAACAGAGTCAGGAACGACATCGTAGTGGGAAATTTCCATCGTGAAGGTGGCACGCCCCTGCGAAAGCGAACGCAGCTGCGTCGAGTACCCGAACATGTCCGACAACGGAGCCTGGCAGTCGATGACCCGGATGTCCTCGCGCATCTCAACATTGAGAATCTTGCCGCGCCGCGCATTCACGTTGCCGATGATGTCCCCCATGTACTGATCGGGGGTTTCGATCTCAACCTTCATGAACGGCTCGAGAAGAACCGGCGAAGCCTTCATGAGCGCATCCTTCGTCGCTTCGAAAGCCGCATTGCGGAACGCGAGATCCGAACTGTCGACCGCATGATACGAACCGTCGATCAGCGAGGCTTTCACGTCGACCATCGGGAACCCCGCGATCACACCGTCAGCCAACGCATCCTTCACACCCTGCTCGACCCCCTTGATATACTCGCGGGGAATCACGCCGCCAACCGTCGCGTTGACGAACTCGAAGCCCTTGCCGCGCTCGACCGGCTCGATCGTCAGGACGACGTGACCATACTGGCCCCGGCCGCCCGTCTGCTTGACATACCGGCACTCGCCCTTCGAGGAGCGGCGGATGCCCTCCTTGTAGGCGACCTGGGGTCTGCCGACCGAGGCCTGCACTTTGAACTCGCGGATGATGCGGTCGACGATGATCTCGAGATGGAGCTCGCCCATGCCCGCGATGATCGTCTGGCCCGTATCCTGGTCGATCTTCGCCTTGAAGGTCGGGTCCTCTTCCATGAGGGAATTGAGAACCATCCCGAGCTTCGCGAGATCCGCCTGGGTCTTGGGTTCAATAGCAACCGATATAACCGTCTCGGGGAACTTGATCGACTCCATCAGGATCTGGTAATCCCCGGTCGTGATGGTGTCGCCTGTTCCGACCCGCTTCAGCCCGACAACCGCGGCAATATCCCCCGCCTTGATGGACGTAAGATCCTGGCGCTGGTTGGCATGCATCTGGAGCAGGCGGCCGATCCGGTCCTTCTGGGTCCGGGTGACGTTCACGACCTGGGTGCCCGCATCGAGCGTGCCGGAATAGACCCGGAGATAGACCAGCTTGCCGATGTGGGGATCCGTCATGATCTTGAACACGAGAGCAGCGAACGGTGCATCGGGATCGGCCGGGACCTCAACGGTCTCGCCGGTCTTCGGATCCGTGCCGGTCGCGGCCGGGATGTCGAGAGGGGACGGGAGATAATCGACGACCGCATCGAGCAGAGCCTGAACGCCCTTGTTCTTGAATGCCGATCCGCAGATGACCGGAATCAGCTTGTTCCTCACGGTCGCCTCGCGGAGCGTGGCCTTGATGACCGCCGGATCGATCGGCTGATCTTCGAGGTACTTCTCGAGGATCTCGTCGTTATAGGTCGACAGACTCTCGAGGAGAAAGCCCCGGGCCTCTTCGGCCTGCTGCTTCATCTCCTCGGGAATCGGCTGAACCTCGTATTTTGTTCCGAGCTTCTCCGATCCTTCCGGCCAGACATGAGCGGTCATCTCGATCAGATCGACGTGGCCGATGAACTTGTCCTCGGCGCCGATGGGAATCACAATCGGAACCGGGCGGGCAAGCAGGCGTTCTTTGATCTGCTTCACGACGCGGGGGAAGCAGGCACCGACACGATCCATTTTGTTAACGAACGCGATGCGCGGAACGCCATATTTGTTCGCCTGCCGCCAGACGGTTTCGGACTGCGGCTGTACGCCCGCGACGGCACAAAACACCACGACACCACCGTCCAGAACACGCAGCGACCGCTCCACTTCGGCGGTGAAATCCACGTGGCCGGGTGTGTCTATAATGTTGATGTCGCAATCCTGCCACCGGCATTTGGTGGCGGCGCTTGTGATGGTGATGCCGCGCTCCTGCTCCTGGATCATCCAGTCCATGGTGGCAGTGCCTTCATGGACCTCCCCCATCTTATAGTTCCGCCCCGTGTAATAGAGGATGCGCTCCGACGTGGTCGTCTTGCCGGCATCAATGTGGGCGATGATGCCGATATTGCGCACTTTCTTCATGGATTCACGAGCGGTCATGACAGGGTTCCTTTGGCCGGAGCAGCGGCCTCACCAACGACAAATCACACGCGGTAATGGGCGAACGCCTTATTGGCTTCGGCCATGCGGTGCACTTCGTCACGTTTTTTCATCGTCGCGCCCGTGTTCTTCACGATTTCACCGAACTCAGCGGCGAGACGATCGGCCATCGATTTTTCCTTGCGGGCCCGGCTGAAGCCGAGGATCCACCGGAAAGCGAGAGCAATCGCGCGATCCTGCTTCACTTCGACCGGCACCTGGTAGTTGGCGCCGCCGATGCGCTTGCTGCGAACCTCGACGATGGGCTTCGCCATGTCGATCGTCTTCTTGAACAGCTCGAGAGGATTCTCGTTGTTGTTGTTCTTGGAGAGCTTCTCGACGGCAGTGTAGAAAATGCGGGTGGCAATGCTGCGCTTGCCGCGTTCCATCAGATTATTGATGAAGCGGGTAACGAGCTTGGAGTTGTAGACGGAATCAGGCGTCAAATCGCGTTTGACGACATGTCCACGACGAGGCATCTTCTGTTCTCCTTACTTCTTGGGCCGCTTGGCGCCGTATTTCGAACGAGCCTGCTTGCGATTGGCAACGCCGGCGCAGTCAAGAGTTCCGCGGATGATGTGGTAGCGAACGCCAGGGAGATCCTTGACGCGACCGCCGCGAATCATCACAACAGAGTGCTCCTGCAGGTTGTGACCGATACCGGGGATGTACGCCGTCACTTCCACCTTGTTGGTCAGGCGAACGCGGGCGATTTTGCGCAGAGCGGAGTTCGGCTTCTTGGGCGTCGTGGTCTTGACGACGGTGCAGACGCCGCGCCGCTGCGGACAACAGGACAGGGCCGGCGACGATGACTTGTAACGCACAGCCTGCCGCGCCTTCCGGATGAGTTGGTTGATGGTCGGCACGTTGAACACCTTCCTTCTAGAGTATTTCCCAGTTTTTACCCGAGAAACCGATGATTTCTCCAATATTCGTGGAGGTAAGTCCTGATATTATCACACCTTCAGGGGCATGTCAATGCTCTTTTTCGCTGCCCCACCCCACTCCGCCCCCCGCTCCGAGCCGGGCGCCGTGCAAACTCTCGGTGGATGCGCGCTTCCGACGGTACCCATCGCCCGTACCCCTGGACGGAAAACAGCGGACCCGCTCTTTGCGGGCCCGCTGCTGAGAGGTTCCGTGAATCAGTCTTCGTCCCGGCTCTCTTCCTTGTCGGCCGTGGTGATGAACAGCTCCGACTCCAGGTTGCTGATCTCCTGGTCACGCTTCTCGGTGGAATCGGTCGGGAACAGCTCGTCCGAAGGCGTTTCGACCTTTTCGATCTCGACCGGCAGGTTCTTGAAGTTGATGTTCTTGAACGCCGAGATGCCCGTGCCGGCAGGAATCAGCTTGCCGATGATCAGGTTTTCCTTCAGGCCGCGCAGGCAGTCCACCTTCGACTTGATCGCGGCCTTGGTGAGAACCCGGGTCGTTTCCTGGAACGAGGCGGCGGAAATGAAGCTGTCCGTCGTCAGTGAGGCCTTCGTGATGCCCTGGATCATCGGGTATCCCATCGGGGGCCGTTTCTTGCTCTGGTTCAGGACATGCACCCGCTCCTCGAAGTTCTTCACGTGGATCGTTTCGTTCGGCAGGAACTCCGAGTCACCCGGATCCGTGATGACAACCTTGCGCAGCATCTGGCGGACGATGATCTCAATGTGCTTGTCGTTGATGCTGACACCCTGATCGCGGTACACCCGCTGGATCTCGTCCATCAGATACCGGCGCACGACCGGCAGACCGACGACCTTGACCAGCTTCTTCGGGAACACCTTGCCATCCGTCATCGAGTCGCCGGCTTCGATATATTCGCCATCGTGAACGACCAGACCCGTGACGCCATACTGGACGCGGACAGGCTTTTCGACGCCTGTCAGCGGATCCTTGATGGTGATCGAGTTGCCGGTGACGTTGACCACGCCCGACTCTTCGGCCAGAACGGCTTCCTTCTTCGGCCGCCGGACTTCGAACAGTTCGGCAACGCGCGGCAGACCCTGGATGATGTCCGTCGTTTTCCGGAGAGCCAAGCCCCACTTCGCGAGAATCTCGCCCTTCTTGACCTTGTCGCCATCCTCGATGCGCAGCTCGGCGCCGTCGAGAATCTGGTGGGCTTCGCCGGGCTGCACGATGATGCGCTCGATCGTGCTCTTCGACTTGCCTTCCTTGGAGACCTTGCGTTCGAGC
Source organism: Candidatus Ozemibacteraceae bacterium (assembly GCA_036567845.1). GTDB lineage: Bacteria > Muiribacteriota > Ozemobacteria > Ozemobacterales > Ozemobacteraceae > MWAR01. The sequence goes on from DATCTT010000021.1 coordinate 5,605, forward strand.
ATCGCAACGCCCTTGTTGCTCGCGGTCATCGCGGCGAGGGTCTGCCCCTCGCGCACCTGCTCGCCGTCCTTCACCAGAACCGAGAGGGCCGTGGCCATCTCCTTGGTGATCTTGTATTTCTTCTCGCGGGTGACGCGCTGCCGGATGCGGATGCCCTCGCCGCCGCCGGTCTCTTCGGCCGACATCGACTCGTAGCTCTCGAACGGGATCGGCACGATCGTCAGCTCGCCATCCTTCACGACGGTGCGCGGGAACTTGAGCGCCAGGGACGCCGGGAAGCTGAACTCAACGCCGGAATAGACCAGGATTTTCTCGATGATCTCCTCGCAGATGACCTTGTTATATCCGTAGATATAGTTCACCTTGCCGGAAATCTCGCTGATGATCGGATCGATGTCGGTGACGAGCTTGTCGCCGGCCTTGACCAGTTGGCCGTCCTCGACGACGATGTTGCCGCCCTTCGGCACCGGATAGGTCTGGACCTGGTCAGTGCCCTTCACGTTCACGGCTTCCTGCTCACCGGCCGTGATGTACACCTCGCGGATGCCGTCCCGGTTGTCGTCGATGATCTGGAGGAGATCCTCGTCGATGACCGTGCCGGAAGCCGCAAGAACCATGTCGGTGTCACGGTTCACCAGCTCACGTGCCAGCGTGGCCGACTTGAGCAGGGACATGTCGTCGCTGATCAGATTGACACGCCGTTCGCCGCTGGTGCGGATGATCTCGGCGACGCCATCAATCTCGGCCTGCACGACCAGCTTCGTGGTCAGCTCGCTTCCCTCGTTGACGTCCTGGCCGTTCGGAACCTTGCAGTTCTCCTTCGGCCGGAGAATGACGCCGCGGGGGACGAGATACTCGATCTCGTTCTTGACGATGACCCGCTTGCGGTCGAGCGTCTTGTTGGCAGCGCTCTTCTCGTTGATCACGCGAACAACGCCCGAGATCGGGGCAATCAGGCTGAGGCACTTGTTCTTCTCGTCGATGGCCGCGGCCATCTCGCCCTTGAACTCGTATTCCTCGACCACATCGCGGGAGATGTTGATCTGCGTGCCGTTGCTGCTGATCGTGCAGATGCCGTCCATCTCCGAAACAACCGACAGGAGCCGCTCACCGGGCTGGACGGTGTCGCCGTTCTTCACATTGAGGATCATGCCGCCCGTCTTGAGCGAGATGTCCTTCGCTTCCTTCACGCCCTTCGGCAGCGGATACTCCTTCACCTCGCCCTTCTTTGCATCGTCGGGATAGATGAACAGCATGCCGTTGTCGCTGATGACCTGCTTGTTCTTGACGCGGATGTTCTCGAACTTCGCCGTGCCGTCGATGCGGGCAATGGCGGCGTGCTGTTCGGCGGACATTTCGGCCAGGACGTTGCCGGCGTGGATGATCTCGTTGTCCTCGACCTTGAGAGTCGAGCCCTGCGGGATCTTGTAGTCCTCGATAATGAAGTCTTTCCGCTCGGCATCGAACTGCTGGGTGAGAATGCGGATGACCGCGTTCTCGGAGACGACCATGCCGTCCTTCACTTCGACGTCCTCGAACACGACTTCGCCCGTGTATCCGGAAACGACGTTGTTCGGGTTGTATTCGGCGACCGGCTTGCCGGGGCTGACCTTGTCGCCGTTCTCGATGCGCATCTCGGCGCCGACCGGAATGTGCAGCCGGTCTTTGCGGTTCCCCTTGCCTTCGATGGTCAGGTGGCCGCCGACGACGACGGTGCGGATGTTGCTGCCGAACTCGGTCTTGTCGAACGTCTCGGTGCCGGAGCCGATCTCGAACTTCGTGCGGTCCGAAACCTTGGCCAGGCGCAGGGTGTCGAACTTCGCGACGCCGGCCGTGCGGGACTTCACAAAGGAGCGCTGAGCCAGGGCGACGCCGCCAAGGTGGAACGTGCGCATCGTCAGCTGCGTGCCGGGTTCGCCGATCGACTGGGCTGCGATGATGCCGACCGCCTCACCGACATCGACCAGACGCCCGGTCGCAAGATCGGCGCCGTAGCAGGCCTGGCAGATACCGCTCTTGGCGCGGCAGGTGAGAGGCGAGCGGATCGAGATGTGCGAACGGATCTTCAGCTCGGGGATCACCGAATCCTCGATGCGCCGCAGGACATACTCATTGATCGGCCGGTCGGGCCGGAGGATGATGCGGTTGGTCTTCGGATCGATGACCTGCTCAGCAACGATCATGCCGGGCTTCACCTTCGCCAGGGGCACCATGAACTCGACATGGTTTTCGAGCTCTGCGGCGATCTCGTCGGTGCAGTAGAGGCCAGCCTCGAGCTTGACCTGCTCGCCGGCCAGCTCGAACGTGAGAACCTCGTTCGTCACCGGATGGCAGATCGGCTTCGCGAGAACACGGCCTGCAAGGCGATACCGGAGAGGAACCATGATGTCGTCGACCATGATGTTGTTCGACGTGCGGTTCTGCCGGATCGGCCCAATCTCGATGCCATGGCTGGTGCGGCAATCGAGAATCGTGATGACAACGTCCTGGGCAACGTCGACGAGACGGCGGGTGAGATATCCCGAGTCGGCGGTGCGGAGGGCCGTGTCGACCAGACCCTTGCGGGCGCCGTATGTCGAGATGAAGTATTCCGACTGGTTCAGGCCTTCGCGGAAGTTCGATTTGATCGGGAAGGCAAGAATGTCGCCGCGCGGATTCGACATCAGGCCGCGCATGGCTGCCAGCTGACGGATCTGTTGCATGTTACCGCGGGCTCCGGAGAACGCCATCATGTAGACCGGATTGAACTCACCGATGTTGGCGGTCGATTCAAAGGTCTGGAGCAGATCGTCGGAAACGTCTTCCGTGGCTTTCGTCCAGATGTTGACTTCGGCCTGCTTGCGCTCATCGCGGCTGATCTCGCCCTTATCGAACCGCTCTCGGACCTTCTCGGCCTTCTTGTCGGCCTGGTCGAGAATTTCCTTCTTTTTCGGCGGGTTGACCATGTCGACGATCGAAATGGTGAGGCCGGACCAGGTGGCGTATTTGAACCCGAGAGCTTTGAGCTGATCGAGCGTGACGCCGACGACATCGAGCGGATACTCGATGAAGAGGCGCTTGATCAGGTTGCTGACGGTTTCCTTTTTGACCTGGACGTTTTGATACGGGAACAGCTTCGGCAGGGCATCGTTGAAGATGACGCGGCCGATCGTGGTGCGCAGGTAATTCCCGGTCTTTCCCTTGGCATCGGTTTTTCCAAGGACGGAGGCGATCTTTTCTCCCGGGAAGGCGCTGCGATGGATGTAGATCGGGTACTGGAGATTGAACTGGCTCTCATGGCAGGTCGAAGCCGCGTTCATCGCCTCGGCCGTGCTGAAGAACACCGGCGAGTTGAACACGCGGATCGCAGAAAGGTCGAGATTCTCGATCTTCTCGGCGACTTCCTTCGAATCGAGGATCGCGCCCGCCTCGAGGACCGTCTTGTCGCCATCCTTCAGCTCCTCGGCGAGGCGCAGATTAAACGGACGGCCGGGATTGAGGAGGAGTTTTTCCCAGGTGGTGCCCTTCTCGCGCCGGATCTCCATGGTCGGATAATTCGGGCAGGCATACTCTGGCTTCTCGATCGTGAGATAGAAGAGGCCGATCGTCATGTCCTGCGTCGGGTGGCAAATCGGGCGGCCGTCTGCCGGCTTGAGGATGTTATTGCTGGAGAGCATCAGCATGCGGGCTTCGATCTGGGCGTCGAGCAGCAGCGGCACGTGGACGGCCATCTGGTCACCGTCGAAGTCAGCGTTGTAGGCAGTACAGACCAGAGGGTGAATCTGGATGGCCTTCCCCTCGATCAGAACCGGTTCGAACGCTTGGATGCCGAGGCGATGCAGGGTCGGAGCACGGTTCAGCAGGATCGGATGATGCCGGATGACATCCTCGAGGACGTCCCACACTTCGAACTTCTCGCGCTCAATCATCTTCTTGGCGCTCTTGATGTTGTGGGCAATGCCCTTCTGGACAAGGCGGTGCATGACGAACGGCTTGAACAGCTCGAGGGCCATCTTCTTGGGCAGACCAGCCTGGTGGGTCTTGAGGTTCGGACCGACGACGATGACCGAGCGGCCCGAGTAGTCGACGCGCTTGCCGAGGAGGTTCTGGCGGAAACGGCCCTGCTTGCCCTTGAGCATGTCGGTGAGGGACTTGAGAGGGCGGTTGTTCGGGCCGGTCACCAGCTTGCCGCGGCGGCCGTTGTCGATCAAGGCGTTGACGGCTTCCTGCAGCATGCGCTTTTCGTTCTTGATAATGATGTCGGGGGCCTGAAGCTTCACGAGGCGCTTGAGACGGTTGTTCCGGTTGATGACGCGACGATACAGGTCATTCAGATCGCTGGTAGCGAACCGACCGCCATCGAGCTGCACCATCGGGCGCAGATCAGGCGGAATGACTGGGATGACTTCGAGGATCATCCACTCGGGACGGCTGATCGAGCCAGCGAACCATTTCACGAGCTCCATGCGCTTGAGCAGGTGGGCGCGCTTGGTTCCCGTCGAGGTCTTGAGCTGGCTGGCCAACTCGACTTCGAGTTTTTTGAGATCGACCTCGGCCAGGAGCTCCTTGATGGCTTCGGCGCCCATCTTTGCGGTGAACATGTCGCCGTATTTCTCGCGAAGTTCGCGGTAGCCCATCTCGCCGCCCGTGCCTTCCTCGGAGAGCAGCTGCTTCTTCGAGAGGGGCAAGTTGCCCGGATCGATGACGATATAGCTCTGGAAATACAACACCTTCTCGAGGTCGCGGGCCGTGATGTCGAGCAGCAGGGCAATGTAGTTCGGGCTGCCCTTCGAATACCAGATGTGACCGACCGGGGTCACGAGCTGAATGTGGCCCATCCGTTCACGGCGCACGGCGGCCTTGGTGATCTCGACATTACACCGCTCGCAGATGATGCCGCGATAGCGGATGCTCTTGTATTTTCCGCAGAAACATTCCCAATCCTTCTGGGGGCCGAAAATGCGCTCGCAGAAGAGACCGTCGCGCTCCGGCTTGTGGGTCCGGTAGTTGATGGTTTCAGGCTTTTTTACTTCACCGTAGGACCAGGACCGGATTTTTTCCGGCGACGCAATGCTGATCTGAAGGGCATCGAATTTATCCATTTCCAACATGGGGCAGATTCTCCTTTATTCGCTCGCCTGACCGGGAATGTTCGAATTACTCGCCGTCGATGTCGTCGTCTTCGGACCGATCGTCATCGTCATCATCGTCGTCACTTTCGGTGCCGACATCATCGATGTCCTCGGCCTCTTCACGTTCAGTCTCGTCTTCCCAGTCGTCGCCTTCGGTTTCCTGCATCAGCAACGGACGTTCTCCGCCCTCCGTGAGGGAGACGCCGCTGGTGCCCTTCTTCAGGTCGACCTGGAGACCAAGACTCTGGAGCTCCGAAACGACGACCTTAAAGGACTCCGGGATACCGGGCTTCATGATGTTTTTGCCCTTGATGATCGTTTCATACACCTGGACACGGCCTTCCACGTCATCGGACTTGACCGTCAGCAGCTCCTGCAGGACATGGGCGGCGCCGTAGGCCTCGAGGGCCCACACTTCCATTTCTCCGAAGCGCTGTCCGCCGAACTGGGCCTTGCCGCCGAGCGGCTGCTGGGTGACGAGGCTGTATGGGCCAGTGGAGCGGGCGTGCATCTTGTCGTCGACCAGATGGGCCAGCTTGAGGATGTAGATCATGCCCACCATGATCGGCTTGTGGAAGGGATCGCCGGTGCGGCCATCGAACAGCTGAGCCTTGCCCTCCTGGTCGACCAAGTGGTGCGGGTCACTGTCATACGCCTTCTTCAGCTCGTTCATGACGTAGTCTTCGTTCTTGAGGGCGCGGCCGGCGTTGAAGATCGAGGTGCCGTAGCACTTGTTGAGCTTTTCAGCAGCCCACCCCAGGTGTGTCTCGAGAACCTGTCCGACATTCATGCGGGAGGGGACGCCCAGGGGATTGAGGATAATGTCGATCGAGCGGCCGTCGGCCAGATACGGCATGTCCTCGACCGGCACGATCCGGGAGATAACACCCTTGTTGCCGTGCCGTCCGGCCATCTTGTCGCCGACCGTGATCTTGCGCTTCTGGGCGACGAAGGCGCGGACCAGCTTGTTCACGCCATACTGGAGTTCATCGCCGTTGTCGCGGGAGAACACCATGACATCGACGATCTTGCCCTTCTCGCCATGCGGAACGGTGAGCGAGGTATTGCGGACTTCGCGAGCCTTCTCGCCGAAGATCGCACGGAGGAGCTTGTCTTCCGCGGTCAGCTCGGTCTCGCCCTTCGGGGTGACCTTGCCGACGAGGATGTCGCCCGACTCGACTTCAGCGCCGATGCGGATGATACCTTCCTCGTCGAGGTTCTTGAGGGCTTCCTCGCCGACGTTGGGGATATCGCGGGTGATTTCTTCCGGCCCAAGCTTGGTGTCGCGAGCGTCGATTTCATATTCTTCGATATGGATCGAGGTGAACACGTCGTCCTTCACCAGGCGCTCGGAGAGGATGATGGCGTCTTCGAAGTTGTAGCCTTCCCAGGGCATGAAGGCGACCAGAACGTTGCGGCCGAGGGCAAGCTCGCCCTTCGCGGTCGCCGGACCGTCAGCGATGACGTCGCCGGGGCGGACCTTGTCACCGATCTTCACGATCGGCTTCTGGTTGATGCAGGTGCCCTGGTTGGAGCGCATGAACTTCTGGAGACGGTAGGTGTCGGTCGATTCCTGCTGCAGCCGCACTTCGGTGCAGAGGGAGGAGAGTTTCGAGAGGTAGGTGATGTCGAGCGGCTGGCCGGCTTCGATGATGATTTCCCCGGTGAGCGGATCGACGATCGTGTCCATGATCTTGCGGCCCTGGTTCTTGCGGAACGCCTGCTCGGTGAGAGCGATTTTCTCGTCGTCCTTGCGGCGGCTGGCGCGGCGAATGCGGATCTCGTTCGCGTCGATGTACTCGACGGTGCCGGCACTGCGGGCAAGCACCATGGCGCCCGAGTCATGGGCAGCGCGGGACTCAAGGCCCGTTCCGACCAGCGGTGGCTCGGTCTGGATCAGCGGAACAGCCTGGCGCTGCATGTTCGTGCCCATCAGAGCGCGGTTGGCATCATCGTGCTCGAGGAAGGGGATCAGAGCCGAGGCGACGCTGACCATCTGGAGGGGCGAGAACTTCACATACTCGACTTCGCGGCGGTCGGCGAACTCGAATTCGTAGTCGTCGCGGAAATACTTGACGGGAACGACGTCATTCACGATGCGGCCGTAGCCGCTCTTGCGATCATACTCGAGGCGGACATCGGGCTGACCGATGATGAACCGATCCTCATCATAAGCGTCTTTGTATTCGAGCTTCTTGAAGTTCACGCGGCCGTTTTCATCCTCGACCGGGCAGAGCGGGGTCGTAATGAAGCCATACTCGTCGACCTTGGCATACACGGCCAAGCTGGCGATGAGGCCGGCATTCGGACCTTCAGGGGTCTCGATCGGGCAGATGCGACCGTCATGGGTGGGATGCACGTCGCGGACTTCGAAGCCGGCGCGCTCGCGCTTGAGACCGCCCGGCCCGAGAGCCGAGAGGCGCCGCTTGTGAGTCAGCTCGGCGAGGGGGTTGGTCTGATCCATGAACTGGGAGAGCTGCGAACTGCCGAAGAACTCGTCGACCACGGCCGACACCGGCCGGGTGTTGATAAGCAGCTGAGGGGTGTAACTGTCGAGATCGTGGATCGTCATGCGCTCCTTGATCACGCGCTCCATGCGGGAGAGGGAGATACGGAACTGATTCTGGAGCAGCTCTCCGCAGCAGCGGATGCGGCGATTCGACAGGTGGTCAATATCGTCGAGGCGGCCGATGCCGTTCGAGAGATCAATCAGATACCGGATGACGCCGATGATGTCCTCATAGCACAGGACGCGATCCTTCACGACCGGCACGGCCTCGACACCGAGATCCATTAGCTGTTTTTCGGCATCCTCGGTGATGATCGAGTTCTTCTCGACGATGATCTCGCCGCTTTTTCTATCCACGACGGACTCGTAGGCGGTGCGACCGGCAAGCATGGTCAGGTTGCCAACGACCTGGCGCATCAGGACATTGGTGTAGCCCTGATTATACATGATGCGATATCCCTTAAGGGCATCTCCGAGCTCGATGAAGATCGGCAGCATCATTGTTTCAAGCATGTCGGCCAGCTTTTTGGTCACCTTTTCGCCGGCTTTGACGAGGACATCCTTCGTTGCGGGATTGATGACGTCCTTGAAGGCGATCTGATCCGAAAGGCGGTCGGCAAGGCGGAGCTTCTTGTCCATTTTGTAACGGCCGACGAAGCCGAGGTCATACTTTTTCGGATCGAAGAACAGGCTGCGGATGAGGGTGCGCGCGTTCTCTTCGACGAAGAGATCACCCTGGCGCAGCTTCGAGAAGATGACCTTGAGGGACTCGGTCACGGCCTTCGCGACCTTGTCGGGTCCCTCTTCGCCGCTGATCGCCTGCTTGTCGAATTTGAGGGAGCTGACGATCGTTTCGTTTTTGTCGAACAGTTCGAGGATTTCCTCGTCGGTGCTGAAGCCAAGGGCGCGAAGGAACGTCGTGATCGGGATCTTGCGTTTGCGGTCGAGGCGAACGAAGATCGCATCCTTCATCAGATCGAGTTCGAACTCCATCCAGGCGCCGCGGTAGGGGACGATCTTGGCGGAGTACAGCTTCTTGGCCCGGTTGAAGCTGAAGTAGACGCCGGGGGAGCGGTGCAGCTGACTGACCACGACGCGCTCGGCCCCGTTGATGATGAAGGTGCCACGCTCGGTCATGCAGGGCAGGTTCACGAGGAAGATCTCCTGCTCCTTGACCTCACCGGTCTGCTGCATGATCAGCTGAACCTTGATGTTCAGGGGGATCGAGTAGGTCAAATCGCGCTTGCGGCACTGGTCGGGGCTGTGCTTGACGCGGAAGGGGGTGTCGCCGATGAACGCGATCTCGCAGTCCTTCTCGGGAAAGCTGCAGTCATCGTAGAGACATTTCTTGTTGAGCTTGAGCTGGGGGCAGTTTTTGCACATCGGCAGGCCGAGGCCGTATTCGCTGTATTCGAGACACAGGTTCCCGACGTAATCCTGAATCGGGAACACCTCGAGAAACACTTCCTGGAGACCGTGATTCTTGCGGTCCGCGGGAGAAACACCGGGCTGGAGAAACCACTCGAACGACTTCAGCTGAATGTCGATCAGGTTCGGGATATCCCGGAACGTCCGATCGTCGGCCATCAGGATTCGTTCGGCTCCCATTGTCTGCGTAGTGACCATTGTCTGCCTTACTCCTTCCCAGATCATGCGAATATCCCGTTCGCACGCGCGTGCGAACGGGACGTGTCAAAACAGCGGATGAAACAGCGGAACGGGGCGGGCGTACAGCACGACGGGGGCAGCAGGAGCAGACGCGGGTGATTTCCCGACGTTCGTCGCGCTTTCGGTTCCGCAGGCGTGATGTGCCAATGTCAGCAGAACTCCCCACCAGTCCGTTCGATTCGCCATCTTCCCCCAACCCAGTAATACGGGTCGTGCATTATAACATCCAGCTCAGGGTACGTCAACGCCCTGAGCATAAAATTTGCTTACCATTCTCAGATCCGCATCCAGAGCTGCATTATCAATTTTTCGTTGCATCGCCGGATGGGTCTGGTATAATGGGCGCCCATGCAATTGACCATCCAGCTCGCGGAAGTGTTTCTCGATCATCCGACCGGCGTCCTGTCGATCCATCAGATCGCCCGGAAGCTGGGCATTCCATACGGGACCGCATACAATCGCGTTCACCTGATGGGAGAACTCGGGCTGATTGATATCGTTCCACAGGGCAAGGCGAAGCTTTGCGCCCTGAACCCGGACAATCCGATGACGGCATCGGTGCTCGCAACCGGTGCTTCCCAGGCGACATGGCGCTTCCTCCGCGAGGACACCCTCCCCGCCCGTATCGCGGCCCAAACAAAGCTGCTGTTTGAGGAAGCCCTTGGCGAGCATCTGCATGGGGCGATCCTCCTGAACCTTCAGGCGTTTTCTCGGCTGCGGGCTCCCGATCCCGATCAGCCGGTGCCGGCCGAGCCAATCGCCCCGTCCGATGACGAGGACTCCGATTCCCCGTCCCTCGACATGTTCGTCATCCTCTCGCCGTGCGACTTTCCCGAAAGTCGCATCCGGACGGCCATCCAGACGTATTTTCCCCCGACGCTTCAGCCGCGGGTGACGCACATGGTCGTGACCCCCTCGACCCTGTCGGGCATGCTCCATGAACGCGAAAACGAGGCCGGCCACGCAGCGTTTCAGATGCTGCGCAAAGGCCTTCTCCTCACGGGATTCGAGCGGTTTTTCTCGATCGTCCTCAAGGCATTCGCCACCCGCCGGTTCTGATCCGTTCGGGGCTCATGTCCCGGATCCAATCTGCCGATAGCAGATTCCGTATGAGTCGTTATCGTCCATGGCTGATCACCGGCCTGTTTCTCGGAACCTTCACGCTGACCGTGCTTGGTCAGAGTGGCGCGCCTTCCGCCAGGGGGGCGTCGCCAGCACCGTCGGGGCCGGGTCGCACCCTCCCGCTCAATCGGGGTGCAGGGCAGACAGGTCCGGCATCGGGTGGGGCAGCCACGGATGCACGCACCTTCCTGACCCAGGCGCAGAGTCTGCTGGCCGAAGGGCGTGCGGCTGAAGCGAAGGAGGCGGTCCGGACGGCGCTCCGCCTCGAGCCGATGAATATCGAGGCCTGGAACCTCTACGATCGCGCCGTCGAGGCCGAGTATGTGGCCCGTTCGCGCGAGGAGCGGATCAGCCCCGTCGTCGACCGGGATCTCAAGCCGGTGTTTGCCATCAACAAAGTCGACAGTTACACCGAGTTCAATACGCTGTATCTCGTCGGCGAGCTGCGCAACGTCTCTGACGCCCTTCGCAGGCGGGTGGAACTGGTGGGGCTCCTGCTCGACGAAAACGGCCAAGAGCTGCGCCGGGAAACAGGCTCGCTCCGTCTTCAGGACCGCGGCCTGTTCCCCAGCGAAAGCGCGCTGTTCGAAATCGAGATTCCAAGCCCTCCGCCCGGGGTGAAATCGTTCCGGGTGAAGGTGCTGAAATACGAGTGATCTGCCGGCTTATTCTTCAGGGCAGGAGAGCCGCACCAGGGTGTGCTTGCCGTCGAAGAATTTGACCAGGTGTACCATGGCGAACACGAAGGAAACGAAGCCGATCCAGCGGAGCCAGCTGTTCTCGACCATGTCCACGAGGTCCTTCTTGAACTCTTTCATCTCCTCGGGGAAGGCGAACATCAGCACGCCCATCAGCGCAACAAACGGTAACGCGCACAACCAGAACAGTTTCTTAATGAACCACACGGCTTTTCTCCCGGATGCGGTGGATTGATGAGCGTATCTTATCAGAGCGGTTCATCGATTGCAAACACCCGGATCGGCATGTGATACCATGCGCTCATGCAGCAGCCCCACGCCGTTGATGTCCCGCTGATCGAGCATCTGGCTGAGCTCCGTCGCCGGCTGCTCTGGATACTGGCCGCGGTCGCAGCCGGTTTTCTGGCCGCCTGGGCGGCATCGGACCGTCTCATCGGGCTCGCACTTTTTCCGCTCCGACAGGCGGCCCCACACCTGCAACTGGTGACCCTGAGCGTGACGGAGGGCTTCGTCACCACGGTAAAACTGGCAGCCTGGGCCGGGTTCACCCTGGCCTTTCCGGTGGTGGTGTGGCAAATCTGGGCCTTCGTCGCGCCTGCGCTGACACATTCGGAACGGCCCTGGGCGATGCTCCTGCTGCTTCCGGCCCTCTGCTGCTTTCTCATCGGCGGGATTTTCTGTTGGGGGGTCGTCCTCCCCCCCGCGCTCTCCTTCCTGATCGCAGCAAACGGCACAAATTTTCAGCCGGCCTTTTCCTACGGGGCATACATCGACTTCGTCATCATGTTCATGATCGTCACGGGCATCCTGTTTGAACTGCCCCTGCTGCTCGCGTTCCTCGATGCAATCGGTCTGCTGCCCGTCGATACCCTGCGGGCCCACCGACGACACGCGATCGTTGCGGCATTCGTGGTCGGAGCTGTGTTTTCCCCACCAGACGTCGTTTCCCAGCTGCTCGTCTCGATTCCCATCGTCTTCCTCACCGAAGCCGGCATCTGGCTGTCGGTAGCGCGTCGGTCGTTCGGCCGGCAGAAGCCCCAGCCGTGAAGAAAGTGTTTCTCCCCCACGGGGGAATATAGTAATATGAGCCGAAGAGAGGGAGCGTTCACTTTCGGATCTCCTTTTGCCGATAATGGAGTGATCGAACTTTGGGGAAGCCGGTCTGCCGATGAGTTGGTTCACCAGAAAAATAACCGACCCGAGTGAAGCGTTCGCACGCCTGTTGTCACCTGACAAGAGCGTGTCTCAGGGGGCATTCGACGAGTTCGTCGTCAGCCTGAATAATCTCTTCGTCGAATTCCTGTGCGAGAAGTTCGAGGAAAACTCAAAGCTCGAGGTGCGGCTTCGGATCCTCGAAATCTTCGCCGCCAAGCACGACGCCCTATCGGCCGAGGATCTGCGCACCATCCTCAAGCTGATCAAGTATCCTGACACGATCCTGCGCGAGACGTTCAAGGACATTCTCAAGAGCGTCGACGAGGCGCGGGTGAAGCCGCTGACGGAAGTTCTGTGTTCGACTGCGGATCCCGGCATCCGCAACATCATCCAGGTTTCGATCGAAAAGTCCGGACTCATCGACAGCTTCCTCAAGAAGTGGTCGGGCTACACGCCCAAGGACAAGATCCTATATCTCGAAGAGCTGGTGAATCTCCAAAACCCGAAACTGTACCCGATCTTCATGGACATCCTCAAAGAGGAAGTCATCGAAAGCAAGAAGGAAGAGAAGCGCATCACGCAGGTCGAGTTCGGCAAGCATCTCGACAAAATCAAGGATGTCTCGTTCCTTGAGGTGGCCGTCAAGAACCTTCCCTCCGTCGATCAGCAGATGTGGTATCCGCTGTTCAAGTGTCTCCAGATCCATCAGGACACGTTTTTCAAGAAGGTGTTCGAGGATTTCGGCCGGAAGAGCGAAACCTACCGTCTGAAGATCATGCAGATCATGGAGCAGCTGCAGGATCCGCTTTCCTACAAGTATCTGTTCCCGTATCTGCTCGACAAGTTCAAGGCGATCCCGCCGATCGTGACCAACACGATCCAGGGTATCGTGAAGAAGTTCGCGGAAGAGCTCGATGGCATGGCCCCCGAGGCGCGCAACGAGCCGGCGATGCTCGAGAAAATCATGTCGTTCGTCAAGCCCCTCGAAGAGCATCTTTCCGACTCGTATGTCCAGTCCAGCATGATCATGTCCGAGTGTCTGCTGCGCATCGGCCGCCACCACACCGATGTGATCCTGCGCAATCTTCCCAAGATCCACAAATATAATGAAACCTATTTGAATGGCTTCCTCAAGGGACTCGAGCCCGATATCCGCAAGAAGCTCCTGATCGACGCCTGCTGTTACAAGGAGCTCTCCACGGGCCGGACGGCGCTGCTCCTGCTCGCAAACCCCACCGAGAATTTCATCATCGAGACGCTGAACTCGCTGCTTCTCGAGCATTTCATGGAAGTGCCGCAGCAGATCCAGGGTGAGGTTATCAACCTCATGATGGATCCTCGGCTGAAGCGGTTCATCGAGGAAGTCCTCTATCACAACGACCCCAGCCTCCGCTCCCGCATTCTCCAGATCCTCGCCGAAAGCGGATCACCAAATGCTCTCTCGATCCTGGTCTCGAAAATGCGGGACCCCGATTTTTCGGTCCGCAAGACGATCCTCGAGCTCCTCACGCTGAAACATTTCCAGAACGAGGCCGGCACCGAGGCCCTGATCGAGTATCTCAAGGACACGGATCAGAAGATCGTCCTGCAGACGATCGAGATGCTCAAACAGCGCGACCATCCCAAGATCCTCAACGCGCTGACACGCCTTCTCGCGACGAAAGACACGCGAATCCGCGAGGCGGCCCACGCGGCCATCGCTTTCATCACCCGTCGCAAGTTCATGAACGGGTTTGACCATATGTCTCCCGAGACGAAATATGCGATCGGCACGTCGCTGATCAAGATGGACGCCAATTTCCTCGAGGACATGACCCGCAACCTGTCGGATTCCGACCAGCGGACGCGCATTCTCGCGGCGAAAGTTCTCGAAGTGCTCTGCGATCACATTCCGCCCGAGCTGAAGACGAACCTGATCGTCGCCATCCAGGATCCCGATCCGCATGTCCGGGCCGTCGTCATCATGGGGCTCGGCAAGATCGGCGGCCCCTCCGTCGCCAACATGCTCGTCGAGTTCATGAAGGATCAGGACGACCGGGTCCGGGCCAACGCCGTCGAGGCCATGGCCGTCGTCGGAGACATGTCGCTGGTCAACGATATCCTCCCCTGCCTCTACGACAAGAACAACCGGGTGCGCGCGAACGCGATCACGACGCTGTGGCGTCTCGGGTATTACCAGATCTACGAACCGGTCATCGACATGCTACGCAACCCTGACAAATGGATGCGCGCGTCCGCAGCGTTTGCCCTCGGCGAGCTCAAGGACACCCGTTTCCTCCCCGTCCTCCTCCAGTGCATGCGCGACCCGGATGCGGACGTCCGTCGCAACGTGCTGCGCAGCCTCGGCAAGATCGCCGACCCCTATACCCTGGCTCCCTATATCAGACCGCTCCGGTTCGATCCTGACGAGGGCGTCCGCAAGGCCGTCTCAGACATTCTGGCCGCCGCCACCAAGCCAAAGGCGTAAACATCATGATCTGGCCCTTTTCCGCTCCCCAGGCGCCGCAGGACCTGCTCGTCAAACTCTCCGACCCCGATCCCGCGGTCAGAAAATCCGCCTATTCCCAGCTGGAAGCGCACGAGGCCCCCGCCACAGATCCGCTTGTACATGATGCCCTGCGCGAGGCGATCGGCGGAAACACCGAGCTGCTGCTGCCCCTGATTGGCCTTGCGGGCCACCGTGGCATCGAGGATGCCGTCGATGATCTTGCCGGCCTGCTCGAGGAAGAGGACACGACCGTCCGCGTCGCGGCAGTTCAGGCCATGCTCCGAATTCCGACTCAACATAGCCTGGAAAAGCTCATTCCGCTTCTCACCGACACCGACCTGACGATCCGTCGCGATGTCCGGGACGGCATCGCCCGCGTATTCGGTGAGAAAGCCATGGGAGCATTGGTACGCGCCGTTCCCGAAGACCAGAATTCCACACTGTATTTCGAAATCGTCTCTCTGTTCGAGGATCTCGGGCTGTTCGAGCTGCTCCACGAACAGTTTCAGCACCCCGATCCCGAGGTGCGGCGATTTCATTTCGACACCCTTGTCCGGTTTCACCGGCCAGATTTCGTCCCTCTGTATCTGGAAATGGCCGACGAGACGGATGCAACGATCCGACGCCGTCTGCGCGATGCGTTGTCGGAATACACCCCGGACGAGCTTCTCCCGGCGTTTCGTGAAAAGCTGCTCGAGCCGTTCGACCTGGGTCTCCTCCAGCTGACCGACGACATCCTGATTCGCCGGTTTCCCGAAGCCCGCAAGGCACTGCTCGATCTCGCCCTTTCGATGCCTTCGGGGGACGGCCGAGAAATGCTGGTTTCGCGCCTCCTGAAACGGCTCGATCCGGTGTTGTTCGAGCCCGCGCTGAAGCTGCTCGATGCCGATTCGATGCGGCTCCGCACGATGGCCGCCGACGCCCTGAAGACCCTCGCCGATACGGTCCAGTCCAAGGCTGAGCAGCACGGCGAGGAACGTAGCTCGTCCTATGAGGCGATGGCCGAATCCTGGCGTCGTGTGCTGTATTCGCGCATCACGGGCGACGACGCGATCCGCCCGGAGCTGCTGAGCGTGTTTTTCCATATCGCCCGGAGCGACCCCGGGATGCTGCGGCCGGTGCTGGGCAAGCTTCTCTCGAATGCCTTCGCGGATACCGTGAAAGCCCTTTCCGTCTGGCCATTCGCAGATGTTTCGGGGCTGATCCGGAGCACCATGCAGGACGACCCGTCGATCGGCGCCCTCCTTCTCTCGGGCCAGAGCAAACTCCCCTCCCCCTTCCTGCTGCGAGTTCTGCTCAAGAACGCCTCGGTCCTCGACCCGGCCGATCGGACGGCCTTCTTCCGCAAGCAGATGGGGTCCCGCACATTCGCCGCGCGGCTGAACGAGCTTCTCGAGGATGAGGATGACGAAGTGCGTGCCGCGGCTCTCGAATTCGCGGGGGAAGCAGGCGGGGAACAGCTTTCCAAGATCGTCGAGTCGCGTATGCATGACACGGCACCCTCCGTGCGCCTGGCCGCCGTTCGAATCGCGCAGAAGAGCCGGCACCCGCGTGTTCTTGCTCTCCTGGAAGAGGCGATCGCCGACCCCGCCGCCGAGGTCGCCACCGAAGCCCTCCGCGGTCTGAAGCAGCTTCTGCCCCCGGAGCGGCTGGCCCCTCATCTCACACGTCTCGTTCACAGCCCTGACGAGGAGCTTCGCGGCTTCGCCCTGCAGGAAGTGGCCCGGATGACCCAGAAGCGATATCTCGACAATTTCGCCAACCTCTCACCGGAAGTCCGCAAACTGGCCGGCGCGGCCCTGCTCAAACTCGACACCAGCTTCATCGAGCAGCTCATCGGTGAGCTCAAATCCCTCGATCCCGAGCTGCGCCTTCGCGCAGCCCGGATCATGGAGAACATCCAGGTCGGCAACCGCGGCCAGGAAGCGCTACTCGGAGCGATGAAGGATCCCTCCCGCAAGGTGCGGGCGGCCGTCATCAAGACCCTTGGGGTCATCGGTGACCGGGGGCTGCTCGGCAACCTGATCGAGTTTTTCAACGATCCCGATGACCGCGTCCGCGCGAACGCCATCGAGGCGATCGCCAGCGTCGGCGACTCCCGGGCCCTTCAACTCCTCCTGCCCTTCCTGGAGGACACGAACAACCGCATCCGCGCCAATGCGGCCATCGCCGTCTGGCAGATCGGCAAAGTCAATGTCGTTCCCGTGCTGCAAAAGATGCTGGCCGCCCGAGACCGCCTGATGAGGGCCAGTGGCCTCTGGGCTCTCGGCGAGATCCGGCAGCCGAATGCCCTTCCAATCATCCTTGCCCATATCCGTGACACGGATGAAATGGTCCGGCTCAATGCCGTGCGCGCCGCCGTCAAGCTTTCACCGGCTGCGCTGAAGCCCTTCCTGCCCACCCTGCGGAAGGATGCCTCGCCCGAAATCCGGAAGATCGTCACCGAGCTGAGCTACAAGGTGCTCTGAATGGACGTCATCGGACAAAGCGAAAACTATAAAATGATGGCGAAAGCCCTGCGGGACTATTTTTCGCCGCATCCCTACGAGAACGAGATTCTGATTCTCCTCCTGCTCCCAACGTTCCTGATCCTGATCTGGCTGTTCTACTCGATGCGACCGGCCGCACGACGTGCCGGGACCGTCCCGGCCTCGCGCCGGGATCTCGAGTTTTTCGAGACCGCACGACTCCAGAAAGGGCTCGAGACCTTCGATCGCGACCTTCTGATCGATCTTGCCGAGCGGTACAACATCCGGCCCGTCTACCGGATCCTGCTGGAACGGCGGAGTTTCGAAAAGGCGCTGAAGCGCTCCGAGGACGATTTTTCCCAGGGAGTGCCCGACGCACCGGACAAGAAGACCCTCGACTACCTCCGCCGTCTCCAGCGCCGGATCTTCAAGTCAACGAGCTGATTCCCGCGAGTCGAGCAGAATCGTGACCGGCCCGCGGTTGTTCTGGGCGATGGTCATGTCCGCCCCGAACACGCCTCCCTTCACGTCGGGAATGCCATACTCGGCGAGCTTCGCCATGAACCGCTCGTACATCGCGTTTGCCCTGGCCGGCTCCTCCGCCCCTGAAAAGCCCGGCCGGTAACCATTCTGAACGTCGCCAAACAGGGTGAACTGCGAAACCACGAGTATTGCCAATTTCTCATCCGCCGCCGACAGGTTCATCCGGCCCTGAGCATCAGGGAATATGCGAAGACGGGCCGTTTTCTTCGCCAGCCAGTCGAGGTCCTTCTCCTCGTCCCCACGGCCGATACCCAAATAGCAGACGAGACCGGGGCCGATGCGGGAGACGTCCTGCCCCCCGACGGTCAGGGTGGCTTCGGAAACACGCTGAACGACAGCCTTCATGCAACAGTCTCCATTATTATATTTTTCCAAATAAGAACGCCCCGGCCGGAGCCGGGGCGTTCGGGAAAAACTCCGTCGGTGGGCTCAGGCGCCGCGGCGGTTCAGTTTGTTGCCGGTCAGCAGCAGGAGGACGGGGCTGGCGATGAAGACCGACGAGTAGGTTCCGAAGATGATGCCGAAGGTGAGGACCAGGGAGAAGCTGTAGAGCGTCTGGCCACCGAGCATCAGGAGGGCGATCGTGGAGAACAGGGTGGTCACCGAGGTGTTGATGGTGCGGCCGAGCGTCTGGTTGATCGAGTCGTTGATCAGAGTCACGAAGTCGGTTTCCCGGCTGATGCGACGATTTTCACGGATTCGGTCGAGCACGACGATCGAATCGTTGACGGAGTAGCCAAGCAAGGTCATCAGGGCCGCGAGAACGGTGATGTCGAACTCGATTCTGAACAGGCAGATAAAACCGCATACAATGACCAGATCATGCACCAGCGAGAGAACGGCGCCGGTGGCCGACTGGAACTCAAACCGCCAAGCCAGATACAACAGGATGCCGATGACCGAGAGAACAGCGGCGTAGAGCCCCTGACGCTTCATGTCATCGCCGACGGTGGGGCCAATGTTCGCGACTTCGAGGGCGTCATCCTGGAAGGGAAGCGCAGCCTTGAGATTCTTGAGAATCTCGCCATGGAGCTTGCCGGTTTCGGCAGTATCCATGACGGGAGCCGGATACTGGATAATGAACTCGTGGTTCTTGCCTTCGGCGACAGCCTGGATGACGAGCTGATCGCCCTTGAAATACAGGTCCGGCATTTTGTTGAAGACTTCGCGGATCTTGTTCTCGGTCACTTCCTGGTCGAAGCGGACACGGATGATGTTGCCGCCCTTGAAGTCGATGCCGTATTCGAACCCTCGCGCGAGTAGCAGGAGGAGTGACAAGACGAGCAGAGTTCCGGAGAACGCGAAGAAGTGGTTGCGATACCCCATGAAGTTGTATTTCATCGTCTATTCCCTTTCTTCTTCCGGCTCAGATGCTCAGCGTCGCAGCCTTGTTGCGGCCGTAGATCAGGTCGAGAGCCAGCTTCACGCAGATGATGGCAGTGTAGATGTTGGCGACGAGACCGAACCCGAGGGTCGTGGCGAAGCCACGGATCGGGCCGCTGCCGAACGAGTAGAGGATAGCCACGGTCAGGATCGTTGTCACGTTCGAGTCGATGATGCAGGCGAGGGCGCGGTCGAACCCGGCCTCGATCGCCGCACGAACCGTCTTGCCGGAGCGAAGCTCCTCGCGAATGCGCTCGAAGATAATAACGTTCGCATCGACGGCCATACCGACAGTCAGGATCAGACCGGCGATACCGGGCAACGTCAGAGTGCCGCCGAAGAACACCATGAAGGCGAACACGATCAGGGTGTTGAACACGACAGCGAGGTCGGCCAGGAAGCCGCAGAAGCGGTAGAACAGGATCATGTAGGCGACGACCAAGAGGGCGCCGAAGATACCAGCGCGGACGCCGGCACGGATCGACTCGGCACCGAGGGTCGGACCGACGACGCGGCTTTCGAGCAGGATCAGGTTGGCCGGAAGGGCACCAGCGCGGAGAACGATCGCCAGGTTCTGGGCTTCCTCGAGGGTGAAGCGGCCGGTGATCTGGGCACTGCCGCCGGTGATGCGGGACTGGATAACCGGAGCACTGTGCACCTTGTTGTCGAGCACGATCGCGAGCTGCTCACCGACATGCTGGCCGGTGCTGTTCGCGAACTTGGCGGCGCCTTCCGGATTGAACTCGAGGTGGACGGTCGGAACCCCCATCTCGTCGAAAGCCACCTTCGCGAACTTGAGATCGCGGCCGGTGACTTCTGGAATGCGCTTGAGCTTGTACCAGCGGGCCGTCGAATTCTTGCTCGCAGGCTCGATCAGCACCAGTTCGTTGGTCGGGTCGACCGGCTCGAGCTGGGTGGCAGTGACGGCCTGGTCTTTCACCAGGTGGAACTTGAGCATCGCGGTGGACTGGATCAGGTTTTTGACACGTTCGGGATCCTTCACGCCGGGGAGCTGGATGCGGATGCGGTTGTTTTCCTGTGCCTTAATGCTGGGTTCCGCGATACCATACATATCGATCCGGTTGCGGATGATCTCGACCGAGCGATCGACGGCATCCTTCGGCGAGTCGTTGCTCTCGAGAGACTGCATGTCGACCTGGTAGACGAGGTCGATGCCGCCCTTGAGGTCGAGACCGAGGGTGATCTTCGAGCGGGGGAAAATGCTCGCCAGGCTGGTCGGCAGCACAGCATAGAAGTTCAGGTTATCGAAGATCTGCTTCAGTTCGGCAGCCGTCTTGTCCGCGACGCGGATCGTCGCCTTGCCCGACGAGTAGTCGGGATTGACGACGGCGGCCGTCAGACCGGCTTCCATCATGACGCGGCGAACGGTGTCGGCCACGCTGTTGAGCACGTCTTCCTGCTTCACGTTCGGATTCGCGGCAAACACCGAGGAGGCCGAATCGATCCGCAGATCGACCTGGGCGGCCTTGCCTTCCGGCGCTTCCTTGAACTCGAGCGAGCGGAAGGGAACCGCAAGCTGCTCGTCGATGGTCAGGGTCCCGAAGCACTTCACCCACATGTTTGTCGAGGGGAACGTGTAAATGAGGGTGAAGAGCAGGATCAGGAGCATGACCGATAAACTGAACCGATGCTGACTTTTCATTGACGACTACTCCCTGTATGGATAAGGTCGACCAGCATAAGACCGCCAATTATACTAGGGGGGTCGGAGCAAGTCAAACATTATTCCCCCCTGAGAAGCACCCCGGGCGATTGTTGACCGGAGGCGCCGAAGCATGCTAGTAAAGGGACGATGACCAACCCTCTCCGCCCATCTGTCAGACATGGGCTCCTGCCTCCCCTCCGGCTTGCCTGCATCGGGGTCTTTTTTGGTATATCTTCAGCTATTTACGCAGGTCCCGCAGACACCTTTCTCAAGACGGGGAAGGATTATTTCGGTCTGTTCCAGTATCGGGAAGCCTGCGCGAGCCTCGAGAAAGCCGTTTCCCTTGACCCCTCGAGCTATGAGGCCCAGTATTATCTCGGGCTCTCGCTCCGGAAGCTGAACCAGCCGGACAAGGCCGCGGCTGCGTTGGAAGCGGCTCTCAAACTGGCTCCGGACGAGGACGACTGCCGCAAGGCCCTCGGCTCCATTTATCTGCAGTTCGCCAAAGAGCAGAACCAGGCTGGCAACCGGGCTCGGACGATCGAGTATCTCCAGAAAGCCTGTATTGCGCATCCCCAGAACACCTCGCCGTGGGTCACCCTGTATGGCATGCTGGGCGCCGCCCAGCGGTGGCAGGAGATTGCCGACACGGCCAAATATCTCCGACAGTATAATCAGGCGGCCCTCGAGGCCGGCGACGATGCGCATCTGCAAAAAGCCCTTCTACTTGCCGTCAAGGCGTTCATGGCCCTCCGCGATCACGGTTCAGCGCGGGATTATTTGAATCAGGCCAGCCGGATCCGGATTCCGAACGATGACCTGGTGCAGCTCCGGTCCCAGCTGATCCAGAAATCCACCCAGGTCGCCTCGAACCTTGCCGATGAGGGGCGGACTGCCTTCCGGGCAGGCGATTTCAAGCGTGCCCTGGAGCTTCTCGGGAAGGCCCAGGGCGCCGAGCCTGACAACGGGGAAATCGCGAGTCTGATCGATCAAGCCCAGAAAAAGCTCGCCATTCGGGATTTCACGAGTTCGGCCGATGCCGCTGAGAAAAAGGGCGACTGGGATCTGGCGGTGGAACGGCTCCAGCGCGCCCGGGAGTTCGACCCGGAGGACCGGCAGCTCAGCGATCGGATCTCCTCGATCACGGCCTATCTCGAACGCCGGTCGGCGGCCGAAAGCCGCGCCCGGGCAGCCGCCCTGGCCCGGCGCCAGGCACAGATTGCGCAGAATCAGAAGCTTTCGGCGATGCTGAAAGCCGCGGAGGAAAGCGAGAAAAAACGCGCCTTCGAAGCCGCCATCCTCAGCTTCCAGCAGGCTCTCGAAATGGCCAAAGGCGATCCCGAGATCCAGGCCTCTCTCGAGCGGGTCCAGAAGGCGGCCGCCGCGGAAAAGGCACGTCTGGAAACCTTTCGCACGCGCCTTTCCGATGGAATCCGCCTGCTCGATGCCGACAAGGCCGACGAGGCTTATGCCGTTCTGAAAGAGCTCGCCGACGATCCGCTGAACCCCCGGGCCGAGCTCCTGCCGCTCCTGCTCCGCTCGACAGCCCGCATGGAACGCTGGGACGAGGTGGAAACGCACCTGGCTGGCCTCACCGCCATTGCCTCGGCCAGCGACGATATCGACTACTATACCGGTCTCGTCGCCTTCCATCGCGGGGAGTATACAAAGGCCCGCGATCCGCTTGCCGCTCTTCAGAAGCGAAATCCCGATTATGCCCCGGAGCTCGGGACGATGTTGTGGCGAATCTGGTATGAGAAATACAAATGGGGTCTGTTCCTGACCCTGTTCTTCATCGGGTTCAAGCTGCTCGGACCCCTCCTCACGCTGTTTCGCGGGCTGAAGGAGTCGCGCACGGAAGCGGCGATTGAGGCGGCACTCGCCGCGGGGGCCTATGGCCGTGCCATTCCCCTCCTCGAGGCTCGCCTGGCCGAAACGGTATCGGGCAATAGAAGAAAGCAGCTAGCCCTGTGGCTGGCGGATGCCTATCTGCGGGAGCGACAGTTTCCGGATGCAGTCGCTCAGGCTTCCGAAATCACCGCCAAGGATCCGCGAAACCCGACGGCGCAGCGGATTCTCGGAGAAGCCGCCTTCCAGCTCGGGGACACGAGCCCCACTGGTCTCGAGCGGATTGCCCAGCTCTACCGGCTCGACGAAAAACGCCGGGACATCCTGGCCTTCCTGGCCGCCCAGTACCGTGCCAGCCAGCAGGAGGGCAAGGCCGCCCTCGAGCTACTCACGCGCCAGACCCAGCTCGCCCCCGAAGACCGGGAAACGGTCCTCTATCTGGCCGATCTGTATGAACGTCGCCAGAACTTCTCCCCGGACACCCAGAAGATTTTCGAACGGGCCTGCCGGTTCGCCCCGGATACGGCAAAATACCAGACAGGGCTCATCGGCTGCCTACTCCAGGCCGGCCGGACCGAGGATGCCAGCCGGGCCGCCGAGAAGGCGCTCGAACGCTGGCCGGACAACCCCGATTTGCTGCGCATTCGGGCGGGTCTGGCCGGCAGACGGCCGGCTGGCTCTCCGCAGGACTCAGCAAGCCCTGCCTCCGCAAGCGGGGAGAGGTCTCCCGCTTCGCCTGCCCCGGCGCCCACCGGCGACCAGATCGCCTGTCCCCACTGCGGTGCGGGTAATGCACCGCGCGAGTATTATTGCAGCTCCTGCGGCAAACCCATCCGCTGAAGGGCGCGCCCTCTCCTCTTTCGCCTCTCCCCTCCCTGCCCCGCGCCCCGCTTCGGGGGCTGTGAGTGCCACACGTCTTCCGCATTTCCCGTTTGTGCCGGCCGGGAGCGTACAAACGAAACACCGGGAACTCCCGCTGGGGATTTCCCGGTGTTTTTATATCAGGTCAGATATTACTTCTTGGAGGCCTTGAGCAGCTTGTGCTTCACCGCGAACTCACGGACGATCTGGTCGACGGTGGGATCGCCGATTTCCTGCAGCTCGTAGCGGACACGCAGGTGCGGCTTCTTGATCTTGATGACGCGGGTGAGATCGATCGGGGTGGCCGAGATGACCAGGTCGCAGTCGACGGAGTTCACGGTCTTCTCGAGATCGGCCGCTTCCTTGTCGCTGTAGCCCAGAGCCGGAATGATCGCGCCGATGTCGGGATACTTGCGAAGGGCCTTGGCCATCTCGCCGACGAACTTGTCGCGCGGATCGACGATTTCACCGGCCCCGTAGCGCTGGGCGGCAACGTATCCGGCGCCGTACTGCATCTCGCCGTGGGTCAGGGTCGGGCCGTCCTCGATGACGAGAACACGCTTGCCGCGAATGCGATCGCCGTGGTCTACGAAGATCGGGCTGGCGCCATGAACGAGAACCGCTTCGGGGTTCATCATCATGATGTTCTCGCGGACGACATTCAGATCGTCGGGGTAGCAGGAGTCAATCTTGTTGAGAACGACGACATCGGCGATGTAGCAGTTCGCCTCACCGGGATAGTAGCCGCGCTCGTGGCCGGGGCGGTGCGGATCGGCAACAACGACCTTGAGGTCGGACTTGTAGAACGGGAAATCGTTGTTTCCGCCGTCCCAGACGATGACGTCGGCTTCTTTTTCAGCCTCGGCACCAATTTTGCCGTAGTCGACGCCGGAATAAATGACGGCGCCCATATCGATATGCGGCTCGTATTCCTCGCGTTCCTCGATGGTGCAGTTGTGCTTGTCGAGATCCTTGTAATCGGCGAAGCGCTGGCAGATCTGCTTTTCGAGGTTGCCATAGGGCATCGGGTGTCGGATCGAGACGACCTTGAGGCCCATCTTCTTGAGGGCAGTGACAACGCGGCGGGTGGTCTGGGACTTGCCCGAACCGGTGCGCACGGCGCAGACGGAGATGACCGGCACGTCGAGCTTGATTGCGGTCTGATCGTAGCCAAGCAGCTTGAAGGTGGCGCCGGCGGCGGTCACCTGGCTGGCATGATGCATGATATATTCATGGCTGACATCACTGTAGGAGAACACGACCTCGTCGATCTTCTCCTTGCGGATCATCTCGATGAGATCCTTCTCGGAACGGATCGGAATGCCCTTCGGATACTGTTTGCCGGCCAGCTTCGCCGGGTAGACGCGGCCATCGATGTTCGGAATCTGGGTCGCGGTGAAAGCAACCACGTGGTAGGCCGGGTTGTCGCGGTAGACGACGTTGAAGTTGTGGAAATCGCGGCCTGCCGCTCCCATGATGACGGTTCTGATCGGTGCCATTGGTGCTCCCTTTCCTGATTGTATATTGCCCGACATACCGGTCGGGGTGCTTCCTTGGATCTCGTCCGCAGCCGTTCAGTGGCCGCAGCTTCCGCACGAGTGTGACGAGCAGCTTCCGCAGCTGTGGCCGCCTCCGTGCGCATGGTCATCCCCGCCGCCGAGGTCGAAACTCTTGGTCGAGCCCGCGGTGGCAAAGCTGGATACTTTCTTGCTGACGTTTTTCCCGTGACAGATCTCGCAGACGATGCTGCCCAGATCGGTCTTCATCGAGCACAATACGTCAAACGCCCTATTACAGTCCGAACAGAAAAATTCATAAATCGGCATATCAAAGGCCCTTGGTATGATCTCGTAGGAGAGAATGCCACGGTCGGTCGGGGGCAATCCTAGCACATGGATGTCAGGGAGTCAAACCATCCGTCTGGGAGAGATCGCCTTTGACATGGCCCGGCACGACGGGTAAACTGTCATCATAATAACCTATGGCAGACCAGAACGTCACTCTCGAGCAGCTTCGGCACGCCCTCGCGCAGCCCAATGCCGCCATCCGCAAGCGGGCCCTCGCCATCATTTTCAACGAAGTCAAGATCGAAGCAGCACCGCTCCTCGAAGAGTATCTCGGCAAAGAGTCGGACCCGGCTCTCCAGGGGCTCGCCTTCAAGGTTCTGGAAAAGCTGAAGTCGTTCCGCGAATCGGCTGGCCAGGTTCCGATGGAGCGGCTGACGCCACTCCTCCAGAACCCCGACCCCCAGGCACGCCTTCTCGCCCTGCGGGCCATCGCCACGCGGCAGGCACCGCAGCTTGCTGAGACCGTCCTCCGGCACTGCGCCAGCGACAATTCACCGGAATCGCGCGCCCTGGTCGCAAAAATCCTGCGTAACAACCCCCACCCGGCCGCTGCCCCCCTTCTGCTCTCCCTCGCCGGCAGCGATGTCGAGTCCGTCCGACAGGATGCGATCGAGGGGATCCTGGCCATCATCAACCAATGCCTGCTCCCCGAGATCCTCAAAACCCTCCTTGATCCGTCACCGGCTCTCAAAATGCGCGCCTACCAGCTCATCAGCAATATCAGCCGAGTCAATCTCCTGGACTCGATCGGCGCCCTGCTCGACTCGTCCGACCCGGAAAAGTCCCGACTGGGCGGGAAGCTACTTCCCAGCTTCATGAATCCCGACCTGATTCCTCTGCTCTCCCGAAACGCCACGCATCGCGACGAGGAGACGGCCGCCCTCTGCCGGCGAACCATCCTGCTGCTCGCCCAGAAGGGGCATTTCGAAGCCGTCCAGCTCCTCGAGAAGCTTTCCAAGGAAACACCGCCCCCCTCCACA
>DATCTT010000022.1:0-8507 GCA_036567845.1 Candidatus Ozemibacteraceae bacterium
GGTCGCGGCCGAACACCGCCCCGGTGAGGGCATACGCGCTCGTCGTGTCGACGAGTGTCAGCGTCTCGTCGAGCTTCGCGTCGTCGTAGATGAACACGGTCAGCACCGGCCCGAAGATCTCCTCGGACATCAGCCGGAATCCCGGGTTCGTCGTCTCGATGACGGTCGGCTGGACGAACCAGCCCTTCGAGCCGTCGCAGCCACCGCCAAAGACGATCTTCGCCTCGCCGGATGTGCGCGCAAATTCTATACAGGAAAAAATATTATTGAACGACGCCTCGTCGATGACCGCACCCAGATAATTCGTGAAGTCCGTCACGTCGCCGGCCCTGATCCGGGACAGCATCCCGCCTATCAGCGATCTGACGCGCGGCCACAGCGTCGCGGGCAGGTAGGCGCGGCTCGCCGCCGAGCATTTCTGGCCCTGGTACTCGAAGGCCCCGCGCACCAGGGCGGTCGCGATGGCCTCAGGATCGGCATCCGGGAAGGCGAATACGAAATCCTTGCCGCCGGTTTCCCCGACGAGCCGCGGATAATTCCGGTACACGCTCTTTGCCTGATTCTCGCCGATCAGCCGCCACATCTCGTTGAACGTCGAAGTCGATCCGGTGAAATGCAGCCCGGCGAACTCGGGGTGGGAGAACACGATCCCGCCGATCGTCGAACCGCGCGAAGGCACGAAGTTGATGACGCCGGCCGGCAGCCCGGCTTCCTCCAGGACGCGCATCAGGTGATAGTTGCTCAGAACCGCCGTGCCGGCCGGTTTCCACAGCACGACGTTGCCGGCCATCGCCGGGGCTGTCGGCAGATTGCCGCCGATCGCGGTGAAGTTGAAGGGGGTGACGGCGAAGATGAACCCTTCGAGAGGCCGGTAATCGGTCTGGTTCCAGGCATCCGGGGTGCGCGCGATCGGGGGCTGGCCCGCGAAAATGCCGTCCCAGAAATGCACGTTGAACCGCAGGAAATCGATCATCTCGCACGCCGAGTCGATCTCGGCCTGGTGGGCGGTCTTGCTCTGGCCCAGCATCGTCGCCGCATTCACCAGCATGCGCCGGGGCCCGGCCAGCAGCTCGGCTGCCCGCTGGAACACCGCGGCCCGTTCCCGCCATGGAAGCGCCGCCCAGCCGGCCCGGGCGTCCAGCGCGGCCTGGATCGCGAGCCTGACCTCGTCGGGGCCGGCCTGGTGATACCTCGCGAGCACCAGATCGTGCCGGTGCGGGGCCCGGATCTCGACGAGCCGGCCCGTCCGGACCTCCTTGCCGCCGATCAGCAGCGGAATCTCGACGATGCCCGCCGACTGGCGCGCCAGCTCGGCCTTGAGGGCTTTGCGCTCTTCCGTGTCCGGGGCGTAGGAAAGAACCGGCTCATTCGCCGGCAGTGGAATCGACAGGTGAATGTTGTTCATAGTCATGCTCCTGGACCCTTGCTCCGAAGTCCGGCTGTCCCGCGATGGATGGAGTCGGCCGGATGCCCCATTCCGTCGAACGGAGCACGGCATCATGATGCCAGAGAATCCGGGATGCGGGCCGTGAAACCTGTTGTGGTAAAATATGAATGAAATTCATGGCAAGGGAGACCCCGTGATTCCTCCGGAAAGCTTCGATCTGCAGCAGCTGTATACCTTCTACGTCGCGGCCGGCTCCCGGACCTTCACCGAAGCCTCGGAGCGCC
The DNA here is from genome assembly GCA_036567845.1 of Candidatus Ozemibacteraceae bacterium. Classification (GTDB taxonomy): domain Bacteria; phylum Muiribacteriota; class Ozemobacteria; order Ozemobacterales; family Ozemobacteraceae; genus MWAR01. Next base: position 1,672 of record DATCTT010000022.1, read on the forward strand.
TTCATGTCAGTCAGTCGGCGGTGAGCCACGCGATCCGGAAGCTGGAACAGAGCGCCGGGTTCCGGCTGATCGTGCGGGACCGATCGCCCGTCCGGCTCACCGACCAGGGGCAGCGGCTGTATGAGACCTGCGGCCGGGTGTTCGCCGATCTGCGCCGCTGTCGGGAAGCGCTTCAGCAGAGTTCCGGCCGGAATCTCGCCGGTCGGCTGCGCATCGGGGCGACGGTCGAGTTCGGCAACAGCATCCTGGCCCGCGGCGCCGCCCCGTTCCTGAAGCGGCATCCGCGGCTCGACGTGCAGTTCACCTTCAGCCATGATCTGGTGCGGCCGCTCCTGGCCGATGAACTCGATCTGATCATCGACTGCCGGGTTCATGCCCGCGAAGAGCTGTTCCGCACCTGCCTGTTCCGGGAAACATACGTTCTTGTGGCTTCTCCCGCCCTCATCGGCTCGGCGCGACTCCGGGAGATCGGCGACCTGGAACGCGTCTCCTGGCTTTCCCTCGATGCCGACGGGGAGTGGTGGCAGCGGTTCCTGGCGCATCTGCCGGCGGGTGCCGGGGTGAATCCGCGCCGCCTGCTGCCGGTCAACCATCTGCGCGGTATCATCCATCTCGCGATGGAGGGGGCGGGCGTGGCTCTCGTCCCCGCCTACTGCGTGCAGGCGGAGCTCGCCCGGGGAAGCCTCCGGCAGCTGTTTCCCGAACTCCATATCCCTGAAGACCGGTTCTTCCTCTACTGTCGCGAATACCGCCGGAACGAGCCTGCCGTTGCCGCATTCACCCGGTTCGTGAAAGGCCTCCGGCTCGACCAGGGGGCGGCATCATCCGCCAGGACCTGACATTCGGCGGACTCCTGTAATACAATCCGGCCCATGGGCCTGTTTCTCGAATTTCTCCAGCGGCTCTCCGTGATCCATCGCCCCGCGGTGATGGAATTCCTCCGGTACGTCGGGCCCGGCCTGCTCGTCACGGTCGGCTTCATCGACCCCGGCAACTGGGCCTCCAACCTCGCCGCCGGGTCACAGTACGGGTATTCGCTCCTCTGGATGGTCAGCGTGGGGACGATCATGCTGATCCTCCTCCAGCACAACGTCGCCCATCTCGGCATCGTGACCGGCCTCTGCCTGTCGGAAGCCTCGACGAAATTTTTTCGCCCCTCCGTCAGTCGGTTCGTTCTGGGAACCGCTGTGCTTGCCGCGATCGCGACGAGTCTGGCTGAGATCCTCGGGGCCGCGATTGGCCTCCGGATGCTGTTCGGCCTTCCACTTGCCGTCGGGAGCCTGCTCGCCGCGGCATTCGTCCTGTTCATGCTGTTCTCGAACTCGTACCGCCGCCTCGAGCGCTGGATCATCGGCTTCGTCTCGCTGATTGGCTTCGCCTTCCTGATCGAACTGTGGCTGGTTCGCGTCGACTGGCATGCGACCGCCGCGGCCTGGGTCGTGCCGTCGATGCCCGAAGGAAGCCTCATGATCGTGATGAGCGTTCTCGGCGCCGTCGTCATGCCGCACAACATCTATCTCCATTCCGAGGTCATCCAGAGCCGGCAGTGGCACCTCGAGGACGAAGCCACGATCACCCGGCAGCTGCGGTATGAATTCCTCGACACGCTGTTTTCGATGGGGGTCGGCTGGGCAATCAACAGCGCGATGATCATCATGGCCGCTGCCACCTTTTACGCCGCTGGAACCTCCGTGGGTCAGCTTGAGGAGGCCCAGCACCTTCTCGAGCCGCTGCTCGGGAACGGGGCGGCCCTGCTTTTTGCCGTCGCCCTGCTGATGAGCGGCCTTTCTTCATCTGTGACGGCCGGGATGGCGGGCGGTACGATATTTGCTGGTATATTTTGTGAGGCTTATAACACCGACGACTGGCACACGAAGGTGGGGATCAGCATCACCGTCGTTGGCGCCCTGGTCGCGATCCTGTTCGTCGGAGATCCATTCCGCGGCCTCGTCGTATCCCAGATGCTGCTCAGCATTCAGCTGCCGTTCACGATCGTCTCCCAGATCCTGCTGACCTCTTCCGCCGACGTCATGGGAAAATACGCCAACAATACGGTGCAGAAGCTCGTTCTCTGGGCCGTGGCCGCCGTTGTCATCGTTCTCAACGTTCTTCTGCTCCGCTCGCTCGTGATCGGATGACACGCACGGGAGAAGACCGATGAAAGGCATCGCCAACCGGCAGAACAAGCTCCTGGGGAGGAACCTCCTGGTGCGGGCTCCCCGGCCGGGCCGTGTGCCGCCGCTGAAGAAGGCCCCTGGACCTCCGGGACCGCCGTTCCCGAAACGGGTGCCGAAAGGGCCACTCAAAAAGCCGGAGCCGGGCTCCTGATGTCGGATCCCTTTTCAGAGCCGGAGAACGAAGCTGTCCCGGCGATGAAAATCCGGCTCGGAACCGGTGTGGGCCAGGGCGAAATACCGCGGCTCACCCCCGGCCGGAAGGAGAACGGCCGTCACGCCCGCCTGGAGAGGGGTGTCTGCCGGCAGAAGGGCCGACAGGGAAACATCCAGCTCCAGTTCAAACCGCCCGGGTTCCCGGCGTGTGCGGAACGGAAGAGCTGGAATTCGCTCTTCCCGGCGCATTCCATTTCTATAAAGATCAAAATAATAAATGTTCCAATGGTGTGCCGGGGAGAGGTTGAGCTCCCAGTAGCTTTCGCCCGATGCCGGGGAAAGGAACAGTTCGAAACAGGTTGCCTCCCAGAGCCGGTCGAGCCGTTCCGGGACCGGTGCGGGTTGCAACAGCGCGATTTGCTCGACGGCTCCCGTCAGCAGAAAGACGGCGCACAGGCTGGTGCCGGTCCGGTCGATCGAGCAGGCGAGCTCGATCGGGGCGGGCAGGGCTGTTCCCGGAAAAGGAAGCAGGGGGCGAAACGAGGCTGAAAGAGAGGACGGGGTCATGTGAGCTCCCGTACGATGCCGACGAGGGCATCGCCCTGCTCGTCGATGGATTCGCAAAGTCGGAACTGGACGAGAGCGCGCCGGAGGTTGTGGCCGGGAAAGGCCGCCTTGAAATAGATATTGCCCAGTATATGATCTGTGAGGAATCGGAGGCCGAGCTCGAAGGCAATCAGCCCCGGAGCCTGGGGGATGAAGGCGAGTTCGTCGGGGGTCAGCACGGCCCGGGTCATCGAGAGATAGCCGTGAAGAAGCTCCCGGGCCAGCGAGAGATCGAATCGCACGTCACGCCACTCGGCGGTTTCCTCACCGCGTCTGTTGCACCCCGAGCGCAGACCGTCGCCGATGTCGTAATGCACGAGACCGGGCTTCACCGTGTCGAGATCGATCATGCTGACTGCCCGGCCGGTCGACCGGGCGAACAGGATGTTGTTCACCTTGGGATCCCCGTGGATTGGCCGGAGCGGCAGCCTGCCAGTTTCCCGGGCCTCTTCCAGGACGCCTGCCAGGTGCCGCCGTCTCGCGACGGCGGCGAGAGCCGCCTCAAGCTCCTCGGACGGATTCGCCCGTGAGTGTTCCGCGCAGGCCCGGTCGAACCGGGCGAGATAGCCGGGGGTGATGTGGAACCCCTCCAGGGTGTCGGCGAGCCCATCGCAGCCGAGGTCTCCGACGAGCGCGTGGAAGATGCCAAGGGCAATGCCGGCTTCCCGGGCATGGGCTTCCGTTTCGATCGTGTCGCAGGGGATGGTGTCGGGGATGAAACCGAGCGCCCGCCAGCAGGAGCCGTCGGCATCGCGCAGGAGATCCTCCCCGCCACGCGTTCGGAGAAGATCGGGAACGATCCAGTCCCGCCCGTCGGGAAGCGGCGATTCCCGGAGCTTGCGTCGCGCATGATCCGTATAGCGGCGGATATTTGCCATGACGAGGTCGGGGCGGGGGAAGACCCGCGTATTCAATTGCTGGAGAACGAACGGGGCCGTCGTCCCCTGAGGCGTGACCAGCCAGGTGCGGTGGATGTTTCCGCTGCCGAGCGGTCGGAGCTGCCCGATGGCATCGCCGGGAAGATACTCGGCCGCGGCGCGCCGGGCGGCCGGTTCTGCTTCCGGCAGGGGAGAGAATGTGTCGTTATTGGTCATATAAATAAATATGTATCATGCTATATTTATTCCCGGCCGCCAGGAAAGGCGGATGTCGCGGCGGCTGACTCCGCCGAGGAGCCAGAGGAGGGTGCCGCTCCGATGGGCGAGCCGCCAGGGCGGCCGGGTGACGAGATTGCTGACGCCGCGGGCCTCGTGAAAGCCAATCGAACCGTCCGCGAGCGGCCACCGCACCCCTTCGGAGACGATCCCCGACGTCAGAGGGGAAAGCGAGAGCAGCGCGGCTGCCGTTCCCTTGGGAATCGTGAGTTCCAGCGAGCCCGGCCCCATCACGCCACCGCAGCCGTCCGGAAGGTCGAACGTGAACAGGCCGCGGCTGGTTCTGTCCCCCAGGACGAACAGATTCCCGAGCGACATGTCGGTGCGCCCTCCGACCAGCCCCACGAGATGCACCTCGTCCGCGGCGGTCGAGTCGAGGCGGGTCAGCGCCAGCTCGAAGTCCGTTTCATCCTTGTCGCACGGATACCGGTCGAAGACGGCTCCCGCCTGTTCGTGAAACGCCGCCGCCTCGTCCGTGATCGAGTCGCCGTCCCCGATCACTCGGTGAGCCGCGATGCCGAGCCGGTGCAGCAGGTTGCCGCCGCCGTCGACGGCCGTGACGGTCGCCCAGTTCCCCGGGGGGAGGGTGGCCGTGGCGGGGCCGCCGAGCACGACGAGGTGTTGCCGCGGAGGGTTGGGTGTGTGCATGCTTCATCCCTACCATCGAATGTTCCTGCCGGGCAATCCGTTTTCATTGTATGGGGTGGATAATTTTGGTAGGATTGCGCCGGAAAGCCACTCGTGCTTCCCCCCGGGCTCTCGTCGTTCGGTGAGTCCTGGGTTTGAACGAGAGCCTTTTTGACTTGGAACAGGCAAGGAATGGCTGAGCCCGGACGCCCCTTTCATTCATGAACACTTTTCCCCTGGAACCGGCACGGAAAACCGACGGCGCGGCGATCATCGCGCTCGAGCGGGAGTTGTTTTCCTCTGTCGACGTGTTCCGGCCGGCCCAGATTGCCCGCCTTCTCCGCGTGCCGGGCTGCCGGGTGCTGGTGATGCGGAACGAGGCCGGGGAACTCGTCGCGGAGGTCGTCGGTCTGATGCGCCGTTTCCGGGGGCGGCCCTCGGGCCGGATCTACAAGATCGCCGCTCACCGAAGCCTGTGGGGAACCGGCGCGGCCGGCCGGCTGCTCGAGGCGATGGAGGAGGTGTTCCGGCGCGAAGGCATGCAGGCCGTCTGCGCCGAGGCGCGGGTCGGGAACACCGCTTCCCGTCACTTTTTCGAGAAACACGGGTATCGCATGACCAATCCGCTGCCCCGATATTACGCCGACGGGGAAGACGGCTGTAAATTCTGGAAAGATCTCTGAAAAACGACATCACGCCCCGGCACGAGACCAAGGCGTGATTAGATTGTTTGTAATATAATATATATATCTACTATTCCCACCGCACCTGGACAGAGGGCAGCTTGCCGAGGGACTCCTGCATTTTTTCGGTGGAGAAGCCCGGGTCGGTGAGTTTGCCGGCCAGCATGTCGGCATACGAGCCCAGATCGAAGAAACCGTGGCCGCTGAGGCAGAACAGGATCGTCATCGGCCTCTCCGTGTCCTTGCATGAGAGGGCCATGTCGATCGCCGCCTTCACGGCGTGGGCGCTTTCGGGAGCCGGGATGATTCCTTCGTGGTGGGCGAACAGTTTGGCTGCCTCGAACACGGCGAGCTGCTCGAGCGCCTTCGCCTCGATCAACCCTTCGCTGTAGAGCTGCGATACCAGCGGCGAGACGCCGTGATACCGCAGGCCGCCCGCGTGGAGCTGGGACGGCATGAACGAGTGGCCGAGCGTGTACATCATCAGCAGCGGCGTGAGGCCGGCCACGTCGCCGAGATCATACCGAAACTCCCCCTTGGTAAGGGTGGGGCAGGAGGTCGGCTCGACCGCGAGGGCGCGCACGTGCTTTCCTTCCTTGAACCGGTCGTGCAGGAAGGGGAAGGCGATACCGCCGAAGTTGCTGCCGCCGCCGCAGCAGGCGATCACGACATCGGGATACTCTTTCATGTCCTGCATCTGCTGCCGGGCTTCGAGGCCGATCACGCTCTGGTGCACCAGAACGTGGTTCATGACCGAGCCGAGCGCATAGTTCGTGTCTTCGCGGCTGGTCGCGTCCTCGACGGCTTCGGAGATCGCGATGCCGAGGCTTCCGGGGCAGTCGGGATCGACGCCCAGCTCGGCGCGGCCGGCGTTCGTGTTCTCCGATGGGCTCGCGAACACGTTCGCACCCCACATTTCCATCGCGACTTTGCGATACGGTTTCTGGGCGACGCTCGACCGAACCATGTACACCGTCACGTCGAGGCCGAAGAGCGAGCCGGCATGCGCCAGCGACGAGCCCCACTGGCCCGCGCCGGATTCGGTGGTGAGCCGCTTCTTCCCGGCCTGCTTGTTGAAATACGCCTGGGGAACGGCGGTGTTCGACTTGTGGCTGCCGGCGGGCGCGACGCCCTCATACTTGAAGAAGATCTTGGCGGGGGTGCCCAGGGCCTGTTCGAGCCGCCGGGCGCGCCGCAGCGGGGTGGGTCGCCACATCGACAGGATCTCGCGCACTTCCTCGGGAATCGGGATCAACCGCTCCCGCGACGACTCCTGCTCGATCAGTGTCGGCGGGAACATCGGCTCCAGATCCGCCGGTACCACCGGCTGGTGCGTCGCCGGGTGCAGCGGAACGGCCGGCGGTTTCGGCATGTCGGGGACGATGTTGTACCAATGGGTTGGAACCCCGTTCGAACCGATCAGGTTGTCGAGATCA
>DATCTT010000023.1:0-2381 GCA_036567845.1 Candidatus Ozemibacteraceae bacterium
CCCAGCTCGTTTTCCCCTTTATTTTCACGCTGCTTCCCGGCGCGCTCACCGATCTTGCGCGAACCGCGAAGCAGCGTCTCGCCGGCCGCACCCCGGCCCGGCTCTGGTGCAGCGAAGCAGCGAACCCGGTTCGCGCCTGACGACAGGAGACGTTACGATGCCCATCACCGAATGGCTGGTCGAAGCCGCCGACAGAATCCGCAAGCAGGGCTGGTTCCGGGCCGTTTCCCAGTCGCCCCTCTTTTTCACCCTCAAAGAGGAGGTGCTCAAGACGGCTCTGACCGAGTTCGGCGGATTCCCTGTCGACATCGGTATCCGGCCGATTCTGCGCATCCGCCAGGCACGCCGCACCCCGCCATTCGTTCCGTCGCGGCCGGCTGCGGGAAGCGCACTGCGCATCCTGTTCATCCAGCCGCCGCTTCCCTCGAACCGGCGCCACAAAGTCATCATCCCCTACGGCCTCGCCTCGATCGCGGCCCAGGTGCGGCTCCGCCACCCCGACGTGCAGGTGGCGATCCTCGACGCGCTTGCCCTCGACTACGACGAAGAGGCGACCTTCGCGGCCATCCGATCCGCCGAGTGGGACATCATCGGCTTCTCGGCCATGACCTGCCAGGTCGATTTTTCCCGCCGCCTCGCCGAGCGCATCCGGCGCGCGATGCCGAACACGCAGATCTGGTTCGGGGGTGTACACGCGACTCTGCGGCCCGAAGAAGTGCTTTCCCATGGCGATGTCGCCGTCATCGGGGAGGGTGAGGAAACCGTGCTCGAGCTGATCCGGCACCGCCTGGCCGGCGAACCGGCGGCAGGGGTTCCCGGAACGGTTGTTCGCACGCCCAATGGCTTCGTGATGGGCCCGGCCCGGCCGCTGATCGCGGATCTCGACGCCCTGGCCTTCCCGGCTTACGAGCTGCTTCCGATCCGGCTATATAACAATCCTCTCCATGTCGTCGGCGGCGAGCGGCTGCCCATCTTCGCCTCGCGGGGCTGCCCGTATGCTTGTTCGTTCTGCAACAGTCCCCAGATCTGGCACCGGAAGGTCCGGTTCCGTTCGGCCGCCAACGTGCTGGCCGAGGTCGACTGGATCATGAACAGCTTCGGCATCCGCCAGTTCCATTTCTGGGACGACAACATCACGCTGAAGCCCGATCTGATCGCCGAGATCGCCCGCGGCTTCGAGAGCCGGGGGGATATCCGCTGGATCGCTCTCGACCGGGCCGAGCACATCGTTGCCCACGCCGATCTCCTGCCGCTGTTCCGCCGCTCGGGCTGCGTTGGCATCGAACTGGGCGTCGAGAGCGTCAACCCGGACACCTTCGAGTATATTCACAAAGGCCAGGGGTTCGAGGACGTGCGCAAGGCGGTGCAGCTGCAGAAAGACGCCGGCCTCGCGCCGCTCTACACCTGCATGGCGTTCAACCCGGGCGAGACGATCAGCGGCTACCGGCTCCAGAAGGTGTTCCTCGACCAGATCCAGGCGGGCCTGCCGTGGTATGCCTTTTTTCACCAGCTTCCTTTCCCCATCTACCTGGGCCAGTTCGCCACCCCCTACCCCGGCACACCGTTCGGGGAGGACCGAAACACGCTGGGTGAAGATCTCGCCGAGGGGTATCACCACCGGTTCCACCATCACATCAACTTCGTGCCGCGCACTCTTCTCGACGACACGCCCGCCGTCTCACACAAGCCCGGTGAAGAGGATCTGGCGATGTTCTTCACGGTCGCGCTTACCGGCCTGTGGGGCTGGTTTGACGGCCACACCGGGATGCGCGAGGCGGCCCGCCAGCTCCGGCGCGTCCACCGCATCACGACGGCGTTTCTCGGCACGATCGACGGCAGACTCACGGTTTCGCAGCTCACCGATGCCGTCGCAGCCTCGACCGGCGAGAGCCGACGCGACGTGCTCCAGGTCATTCCCCTGGTCTGTTACGTTTTCGGCCAGACCGGGCATCTCGGCTCCGCAACCCAGGCACAGCATGCACTCATGGAACGGCCCGCCCCGGTCGCTATTCCGGCCTATCACCGCCGGCTGATCCGCCGCCTGCTGCGCCGCGCCGGCGTTTTCCCCCGGTCCTGAGCCGTGTCCATACCTGCCGCCGCCACCTCCCACCCCGGGAAGAGCCTCTACAACGCTCCCCTGCTCATCTCGTCGCTTTGGGCTCTCCTCGTTGCCGTTTCCTATTACCGCGAGCATCCGCTCGCCTTTCCGCTTGCGGGCTTCCGCCTTCCCGGTGTGCAGGCCCTTCTGCCGATGCTGCCCGGGATCGCGGCCTTCTTTCTCGCCTGGTTTGCCGGCCACGGTGCCCTCGTTCTCGCCGGCTGTCCCGCCGGATCGGCCATCGCAGCCGTGACGGCCCTGCCGGCGGGCCTGATGCTCGCAG
>DATCTT010000024.1:0-34773 GCA_036567845.1 Candidatus Ozemibacteraceae bacterium
GGGCGGCTCCCCGGGGCGGGGTCCCGTCCCCGACCCGCGCCACCCCTTGGCTTTTGGTGCTTTCCCCGCTCGGGCCACCGGTCCGGGGATCCGATGAAGCACGCGCCACCGGTTCCCGGCTCCGGGTCCGCCTGGCGCGGACCTCTTTGCCCTTTTCCATTTTAGCCGTGAAAGCCGGCTCCGGAGCCATCCTTCCCCGGTGGAGTGTACAGAGGCGCTTTCCAGCTAAAATGAAAATGGCGCTCGGAACGGTGTTCCCGCCCCCGCTCGGGGCTTGCACAGGGCAAGCGAAGCCGAAGATTTCGAAAAATATCCCGGGGCTGAAAATTTGCCGCGCTAGCTGCAAACCCTCAGCGGCGCTTTGGGTCGGGCTGTTTCGTGGCCTTGCAAAGCGCCATCCAAAGTTGGAGACACGCTAGAGAAGTTATTTTCTATCGTATTATTCTTAGCGCTATTTTTATTAGCAGCTCTAGCTGCTAAAGGGAAAAACGTGTTTCGTACCTTCGAAGTGTCTGGAGATCCCGGATGGGATGGACCTGAAGTGACCCCGGTTTGGTGGACACTTTTTCGCTTATGATTGAGAAGGAGGTGTCCCCCATGCCCAAGACTCGTCCCCCATATCCACTGGAGTTCCGCCAGCAGCTCGTAGACCTCGTTCTGGCCGGTCGAAGTCCTGAAGACCTGGCAAAGGAGTTCGAGCCGTCGGCGGTGACGATTCGCAACTGGGTAACCCAGGCCAAACGCGATGGCTCGAAGTCACCATCGGGCCTGAGCTTGACTGAACGCGATGAGCTGACCCGACTGCGGCGGGAAAACAAGCGGCTTCGTGTTGAACGCGAGATCCTGTCAAAAGCAGCCGCCTGGTTCGCTCGGGAGACGAATTCGATCCCCGACAAATCTTCGAATTCGTAAAGGCGCACCAGGACATGTATCCGGTCACCACCATGTGTCGTCTGCTGAGCGTCTCCACCAGCGGCTACTATGCGTGGATCAATCGTCCTCCCTCCGCACGAACGATACGCAACCATGAACTGACCACCCGTATTCGCAAGATTCATGCAGGCTCTCGCGAGACCTATGTTATCCGGTTAATGTCGGCCAGCTCATCCGGTTGATGTCGGCCACTTTGTCCGGTGGAAGTCGGCCACTCCATCCGGCTCGAAGTCGGCCAGGTATCCGGTGTAGGCCGGATACACTGGCCGACTTCCCGGATTGGGTGGCCGACTTGACCGGATTACGCACGAGACCTATGGCCGACTCCGGATCCATGCGGAATTGAAGAGTGAAGGGATACTCATCGGACCAAAGCGGGTTGCCCGGCTGATGCGAGAGGCCGGCATCCAGGGCGTTACTCGTCGCAAGGCGTGCCAAACAACGATTCGCGGGCGCGATACGCATATGATTCCCGATCTTGTCGATCGGAAGTTTGTCGCGGATGGTCCCAATCGCCTTTGGGTTGCAGACATCACCTACATCCCCACCTGGGCAGGCTTTCTCTTCCTGTCAGTCGTTCTCGACGCCTTTTCCAGGAAGGTCATTGGCTGGGCGATGGAGGGTAACTTGCGCACAGAACTCGTGTTGCAGGCCTTGAACATGGCTCTTCACCAGCGCAGACCTCCGGATGTCGTTCATCATTCCGATCAAGGCTGCCAATACACCTCAATCGCCTTCGGAAACCGTTGCAAGGAAGCGGATGTCCGCCCTTCGACGGGATCGGTCGGTGATTGCTTCGACAATGCGATGTGCGAGAGTTTCTTCGCAACTCTGGAGTGCGACCTTCTCGCACGCCGCCGTTTCAAGACACAGTCCGAAGCGCGAATCGCCGTCTTCGAATTCATCGAAGGTTGGTATAATCCCAGAAGACGGCACTCCGGTTTGGACTATTGCCCCCCCGTGGAATACGAAAGACGGCACACGCAGGCTGCATGATTACGAAAGCCCTGAACCGTCCACCAAATCGGGTCCACTTCAGGTCGATGACCAACATACTCTATTCTATTGAATGATTTGGTGCGGGAAAAGTGCGATAGTCCAAGCGGACGGGATCAGCCCAGAACGGAGGAGAGGAGCCGCAGGTCGTCCGGCCGGGTGACCTTGAGATTGAGCGGCGAGCCCGGGGCCAGGTAGACGGGAACGCCCAGCCGTCGGACGAGACCGGCCTCGTCGGTGCCCTCGACACCCTGGCTGCGGGCGAGCTTCAGGGCCTGCCGGAGCAGTTTCACGGGAAAAATCTGCGGCGTCTGCATCGCGTGGACGCGGCCCCGGTCGATCGTTCCCGTCACGACACCGTTGCTGCTCTCGACCAGGGTGTCGGATGCCGGCAGGGCGCACGAGGCATTCCCCTTTTCAAGCGCGAGATGGAAACATTCACGTACCAGCTCCGGGGTGATCGCAGGTCTGGCCCCGTCGTGAACGGCAACCCACCCGTCATCATCGGAAATGCTCAAAACGCCCGCCTCGACCGAGTCCTGCCGCCTCGCCCCACCAATAATATATTTTACAGGATGTTTTGGAGACCAGCCGGCAAGGAGGCTTCGTCCTTCTTCGACCCAGGCTTCCGGAAGGACGACCGTGATTTCCATGGTTTCGGGAACGGCGTCGAAGCACTCGAGACTCCATTGGAGAACCGGCTTGGCTCCGAGCCGGAGGAATTGTTTCGGAGTTTCGCTTTTCATGCGGGTTCCCGAGCCGCCTGCGACAACCACGGGATAGAGAACGGGGTTCATGATCTGCCTTTCGGTTCAGCGATTACGTGCCAGAAGCCAGTCGGCAATGGCCGGCAGCTCCGGAATGGGCCGCGGAAGCTTGCTGCATGCGGCGACGGCGTTGTCACGCGCCCGCGCGGCTTCCCGCTTCGCGCCATCCAGGCCCAGGAGAGAAGGATACGTGGACTTGCCGTGACGGACGTCGCTGCCGGGCGTTTTGCCCAGATCCGCGGCGGCGCCCTCCACGTCGAGAATGTCGTCGATGATCTGGAACAGCAGGCCGACCTGGTGGCCGTATTCCGAGAGCAGGGCCAGCTCTTCGGGCCTTGCACCGCCCAGGATGCCACCGATGCCAATCGAGACTTCCAGAAGGGCACCGGTTTTCAGCCGGTGGATGCGGCGCAGCTCGTCGAGCGAGATCCTGCGCTGCTCGCCCTCGATGTCGAGAACCTGGCCTCCCACCATGCCGGCGTGGCCGGAGGCTTCGGCGAATCGTGAGACGGCCGCCAGAACGCGGTCGGCCGGCAGACCGTCCCGACCGATGCCGGACATCCATTCGAACGCCAGCGTTTGGAGCGCATCCCCGGCCAGAATCGCCATCGCCTCGCCGAACACTTTGTGGTTCGTCGGCCGGCCGCGGCGCAGATCGTCGTCATCCATCGCGGGAAGGTCATCGTGAATAAGCGAGTAGGTGTGGAGCAGTTCGAGGGCGCAGGCAGCACGCAGCACCCCTTCACCGGCAGCCCCGAAGCCTTCCGCCGTGATCAGACAGAGTGCCGGTCGGATACGTTTTCCGCCCGCGCAGACGCTGTACCGCATCGCCTCGTGAAGCTTCGGTGGCACAGCATCGGCGGGAGGAAGCCAGCGTTCAAGCGCCTCGTCAACACGGAGGCGACATCCCTGGAGGCGCCGCTCGAGATCCTTTCCGGCGGATTCCGTGACGGCGTTCACGTCAGGCGGCCATCCTTGTCGGGGTCATAGGGCGATTCGACCGCCTCCTGGGCACTGCCGAGCAGCTGCACCATCCGGGCCTCGGCAGCATCGAGCGCCTGTCCGCACCGGCGGCCGAGCAGCGTGCCGACTTCGTAAAGACGCAGGCCGAGCTCGAGGGGCGTGCCCTCCTGCTCCAGCGCCTCGACGGTCTGCTCCAGGCGCTCCATCGCATCCTCATACGAGAGGGCGGCGATCGCCTCGGACGTCAGGGCCGCAAGCTCCTCGAGCTGCTTCGCATCTGAGGGTTTCTTCATCGTTTCGTGCCTCCCGGGCTCTCCCGATCGATCTGTTCGACGGCCACGCGCGCGCGTCCGTCGGAGAACTTCAACTGGAGCTTCTGCCCCTGCGCCAGCCGCGCGGCCGACGTCACAACGGCCCCGCTCTCGTCCGTCGCGAGCAGGTATCCCCGCCCGAGCACGGCGGTCGGATCCAAGGCCTTCAGCCGCGCCAAGAGCAGCTCCCATGCGTGGCGACAGCGGCTTCGGAACGCTGTGCATACGGCTTCGAGCTCGCGAACGGCATTCGAGAGATTCAGCCGGCGTTCGGCGACGAGCAGCGCCGGTTTTCTCAGGAACCGGCAGGCCCGTGCCCGCGCCAGCCGCTCCCCCAGCATCGCCAGCAGGTTCTTCAGGGCACGCGTGAGCCGGTCGCGCCGCTCCCGGACGCCCCGGATCAACTCCTCCTTCACGGGCACCGCAAGCTCGCCCGCAACGGACGGCGTCGCCGCCCGCTGATCCGCGACGAAGTCGGCAATCGTGAAATCGGTCTCATGACCGACGGCCGAGATCACCGGCGTTTCGGCCGCGGCGATCGCGCGCGCGACGGGCTCCTCGTTGAAGGTCCACAGGTCCTCGAGACTGCCGCCGCCCCGGGCCACGATGATGACGTCGACCCGCGGGTCCGCATCCAACCGCCGAATACCGGCGACAACCTCGGCGGCGGCCCCTTCGCCCTGCACCTTCACGGGAACGAGATACAGGGGCATGTTTGGAAACCGCCGGCGTATCACTCGATATATATCTTGAACAACAGCACCTTTCGGCGAGGTGACGATCCCGACGCCCCGCGGCAGGAACGGCAGCGGCTTCTTCCGGTCGGGGTCGAACAGCCCCTCGGCCTGGAGTTTTGCCTTGAGCTTTTCGAAGGCCTCATACAGCGCGCCGAGCCCCGCCGGCCGTACATCCGTGATGCTGAGCTGATACTCGCCGCGCGGCGGGTATACGGAGATCGATCCGCAGGCGGCGATCAGATCGCCATTCTTGAACTCGTGCCGGATGCGGCGGCGGTTTCCAGCCCAGAGAGCAGCCCGAATAACAGCCTCGGCATCCTTCAGGGAAAAATACCAGTGACCGGAAGCAGCCTTCACCAGATTCGAGACTTCTCCCTGTACCCAGACAGACTCGAGAAGGGTGTCCTCCTCGAGCACGCGCTTGATATGCCGCGTAAGCTGGCCGACGGACAGGACATCGGGCCGCCCGGCAGTCTCATCGCCGGGCTCCCCCGCCCCATTGGCGGCAAGCTCGTCGAAGCTGGACTGACGAACGTCAGGCGCCGGTCGTGCCGTTGCGCTCCGGAGTTTTGCCATGCGCGGCAGCCGCCTTTTCCTTCTTTTTGTCTCCGGCCTCGTCGGTCGGGGGCTGGAGATAGGCCATCATCGAAACCTGATGTTTGTCAACGAACCCGGTCGTCAGGTGCCCCTCGCGGAACTCCTCGTGTGCGAGCGCCCACTGATGGAACGGGATCGTCGTCTTGATGCCGTCGACCCGGAACTCGTGCAGTGCGGCGCGCATCCGGTCGATCGCGGTCAGACGGTCGGGGCCCCAGGCAATCAGCTTCGCGACCATCGAGTCGTAGCTGGGGCTGACGGTGTATCCCGAGAAGGCGGCCGAGTCGACCCGCACCCACGGCCCTCCTGCTGGAATATACAGATCGATCTTTCCCGGGCAGGGGGCGAAATTGCCAGCCGGATCCTCGGCGTTGATGCGGCACTCGATGGCCCAGCCGTTCGGTTTGATATCTTCCTGCCGGAAGGGCAGTGGTTCGCCCGAGGCGACGCGGAGCTGCACTTCGACGAGATCGTATCCCGTCACGAGCTCGGTGACCGGATGCTCGACCTGAAGGCGGGTGTTCATCTCCATGAAGAAGAAGTTCCCTTCGGCATCCAGCAGGAACTCGATCGTGCCAGCATTGACGTAGTCGATGGCTTTCGCGGCCTTGACGGCGGTCTCGCACAGCCGGCGCCGCAGATCGGCATCGACGGCCGGAGACGGGGCCTCCTCGATCAGCTTCTGATGCCGCCGCTGGATCGAGCACTCCCGTTCCCCGAGGGCGACGACGTTGCCGTGATGGTCGCCCATGATCTGGACTTCGATGTGGCGCGGGTTGCGCAGATACTTCTCGACATAGACGCGGCCGTCACCGAACGCCGACTGGGCTTCGCCCTGGGCCGTGCTGAACAATGCCCGGAACCGGTCCTCGGTCTCGACGAGACGCATGCCGCGGCCACCGCCGCCCGCCGATGCCTTGACCAGCACGGGGAAGCCGACCTTGTGGGCGATCCTGAGCCCTTCCTCGGGGTCCTCAACGCTGCCGGTGGAGCCCGGCATGACCGGCACACCGGAGCGGATCATCAGATCGCGTGCGACGGACTTCTGGCCCATCCGCTCCATGGCACGATGACCGGGACCGATGAAGACAAAACCGCACTTCTGCGCGATCTCGGCGAACGTCGGGTTCTCGGACAGAAAACCGTACCCGGGATGGATGGCTTCGCACTGGGTCGCATGCGCAACAGAGAGAATGTTCGGGATGTTCAGATACGACAGATCGGGCCGCGCCGGTCCAATGCAGTAGGCCTCGTCGGCAAGCTGAACGTGGAGGGCATTGCGATCGACCTCGGAGAACACGGCGACGGTCCTGATGCCAAGACGGCGGCAGGTGCGAATGACGCGAACGGCGATCTCGCCACGGTTCGCGATGAGAATTTTTCCGAACATATCTGGCAGGCTCCTCGGGAAAAGATTGGTGGAGCGGCCCGCTCTCAGGCCTCGGGAAGCAGTTCGAACAACGGGCGGCCGAAATCGATGATCTGGCCTTCCTCGACCAGAACGGCTGTCAGACGTCCAGCGACCGGTGCAATGACCTGGTCCTGGATGCTGATGCCTTTGATGAGGCCGAGTGTCTGGCCCTTGATGACGGTGGCGCCGGTTTCGACCCGCTGCCGGCCAAACGAAAACACCCCGACCCGCTCCGCCCGGATCTGCCGGGAAACAGGCATCGTCGGGGGTTCTTCGGCCTCCGTATCCAACACGGGCGCCGTGGCGAAAACCGCCGGCTGGACGGCCGGGCCGAGGATCATCCGGACCTTCAGCCGGGGTGCCTGCAGGTCGAGCTCCGAGAAGCCGGTCGCGCGCATCTCATCGATCAGCCTGCGGAGATTGGTAGTGAGACTCGTCGTGTCTGACATGATGGTCATCCGTTCTTCAGCATTTGAAAGGGGATTCCAGCGATCTGCTGCTTCCGGGGCGGAACACAGGGCACGAAGCCGGAGCATGCTACCATGGCGGGCTGAACCGCGCAAGCCGCTTCCCCGAAGGTACCGTCAGCACTTGACTTTCCTTCGGACGGCGGCTATCATTCCGCCATCCGAGCGTTCGCGTAGGGCGACGATCGCATGATGAAATCAAGAGGAGAAAGGGATCGACCGATGTTGACCAAACGTTTCTTTGTGACCGTCCTTCTGCTGGCCGCGACCGCGATGAGCGCCATGGCTGGCGATCTGATGCAGCTTGTTCCCGAGAACACCGCGTTCCTGCTGAACGTGAACCTGGGCAAGATGTTCACCACCGAAGCGATCAAGAAGCAGATCGACGAGGGCATGGCCAAGCAGCCCGCCGACCAGAAGAAAGCCTATGACGAGTTCGTCGCCAAGACCGGCATCGATCCCTTCAAGCACCTGAAGACGATCGTGGTCTTCTCGGCCGCCAAGGCCGATCCGAAGTCCGAGAAGCAGGATGCCGGCGTTCTAATCGACGGCAGCTTCGAAGTCGCCAAGATCCTCGAAGCCATCAAGGCCGACAAGAAGGCCGCCGAAGATGTCACCATCGAGAAGTATGAAGGCCTCGACGCCGTCAAGGCCAAGAAGGAAGCCGACGGCATGGCCGTGTTCCTCGACAACACCACCATCGTTCTCGGCACCGCCCCGGCGATCAAGTCGGTCGTCGATGTGAAGGGCCAGAAGGGCAAGAACGTCTCCGCCAACGCCGCCATCGGCAGCCTCCTCAAGAAGGTCGACACCGCCGCCACCCTCTGGGGCGTCGGCATGATCCCGCAGGCTCTCAAGGACCAGGCGAAGGCCAACCCGCAGGCCGCCCCTCTCGCCGCCGTCAACTCTCTGTTCTTCTCCTTCAACTATGACGCCGACCTGACCTTCAACTTCACCGGCGAAGTCGACAAGAAGGAAAACATGGATGCCGTCATGACCTCCCTCAACGGCTTCCTCGCCATGGTCAAGATGCTCGCCGGCCAGACCCCCGAAGCCGCCGAGATCCTGAACATGATCAAGGTCGAGGCCGTCGATACCGCCGCCCGCATCACTCTCAGCGTGCCGAAGGCGAAGCTCGATGAAGTCCGCAAGAAGATCGAGGACCGCATGAAGGCCGCCCCGGCCCCGGCCGCCGACGAGAAGGCCCCGGAAGCTCCGGCCGCCCCGGCCGCCACCCCGGCCCCTGAGGCCCCGGCCACCGGCAATTGATCCAAACCGTTCTCCAGAACGCCTTCCGGTTCGCCGGGAGGCGTTTTTCTTTCCCCTGAATTCCCGGATCCCTGAGATTTTCCTCACAACCTGCCGATACAGGGGGTGATGTCTCGTCCTGTCATCACTCTGTCAACCCACGACCGGCGCGGAAAAAGACTGTTTCCCCGTTCCGGAGCTGTTTTGCGCGCCACCCTCCTGCTGGTCCTCTGGCTGGGCGGCTTTCTCGTCTCCCCCGCCGCGGCACAACCGTTCGATCTGATCGTGCCAGAAGAAGCGAACGGCGACACCCTCAGCAACGAGCTGCGGCAGCTCCAGAATATCGAACGCGACATCCAGCTCGAACGGCTCACCCAGCCGGTGCACAAGTTCGACGCCCTCGTCGAGATGGGCAATCTGCGACTCGAGCAGGGCCGCCTCGAGGAAGCCCAGATGTATTTCGAGCAGGCCCTCGCGATCCAGCCCGAGAACATGCTCGCCAACAAAGGGCTGGCCATGGTGTTTTTGCGCCAGGGCAAATTCGGCCAGACGAAGGCGATCTTCGACCGGCTGACCCAGCTGTATCCGCTAAGTGATGCCCTCCGGGAGAATCTTGAGGCAGTACGCTCGCAACTGAACTCGACGGCCGAGATTGGCGTTCGGCTCCACGAGGACAACGCCGGCCAGACCGAGTTCGTCACCGGCCTCGAGGCCTACTACCCCTCGTTCACCAACCCGAAACTGTCAGCCCGGTACCGTCTGGAAACCTGGGCCTACGAGGACCGCAACCGCAACGAAACCACCGACAGCCGCCTGCTCTCGGGAACGTTGGAATACGCGCTCGATCATCGCAGCCGCATCGCCGCCACGTTCGCGCCCGAAACCTTCACCGGCGGCAAGACCATCGGCGGGTACCGGCTGCATGGGGTGACGGGAAACAGCCAGCTCCATCTCGCGGCATTCACCGGCAGAGGGGCTTACAAGGAGAATCTCGACACGGCGCGGCTTCAGATGTCCGAGGAATACGCGACCCTGACCGTGTTCGGCGATCTCCACGAGCGCACCCGGCTTCAGCAGTCTTTCACGACGGCCGACATCTCCGATGGAAACGCACGACGGCGGTTCGATACCGAGATCCTGCACTTCATCAACCGGCACGGCACCCCGTTCCTCTCACTCCAACTGCGGCTTTCCCAGGCGAGTTTCGAGAACCAGCTCGATGCCCTCGGTAACGATTACACCTACTGGGCCCCACGGGACTTCCGCGGCGCCGAGATGCTCGTCGGCTGGGAACGCGGAGTCGGCTCGAACTGGTGGTGGGGCTTCGACACCCGCTTCGTCACAAACTCGTGGCGGAACATCACGCCCGACACCTACCGCGAGAGCGGCGTGGGCCTCACACTTCACGCCAGCTACCGGTTCGACACAGGCCGGATTCACGCCGAGTTCGGGAACACCCTGCGCGACTTCACCCGTGAGCGCATGCTGGGCGTCTACGGCAGCTTCGACTTCTGAACCGCCCCGCTGCTACCAGATCCACGAGAGAAGCCAGGCGATGAGATACCCGCTGATGAAGCCGTCGGCAAACGCCCAGCCCGCCCCGAGCAGGATACCGCGCGGGGTTAGGTCGAACCCTTCGTAAACCGCTGCCACGAGCAGAAGCCAGGGGCTCGGATCACCGCTGGTGATCTCGGCCAGTGCCCAGACGGTAAGAATGGCCGCCCAGGCAAATCCGGCGAGAATCCCGACCTCGAGTGGCGTCACGACGGCTCAGACGGTCCCTTCGAAAATGACCGACGCATAGCCAACCCCGCGGGGATGCTCCATCACGTCCATCGACGTCGCGTAGGCAAGCCGCGTCGCGCGCACCTTCCTGCCGGCCATCGCGCACAGGAAGACGGTGATCGGGATCACCCCACAGATGCTCCGATCCTCCCCCACGACCAGCTCGTGGAAGGCCTTCGCATCGAGCGACGCGATCACGTCGAGCGCCACGCCATCAAGTCTGTAGGCATCGTCGCGGGGGGTGTCGTGCGAAAAGTCGGAACTGACGATGCAGACGGTGTCCGTGAACTCGGGGCGGGCCAGGACGCCCGCAATCGCCTTTCCCCAACGAGCGCACTGCTCAAACTCGGCAAAAGCCAGGGCAAGCGGCACGATCCGCGGCAGATGCTTCTTCATCGCATGCTGGACGAATGGGATCTGAACCTCTAGAGAATGTTCCAGTTCGTGCGCCGCGTTATCCCGTGCAAAGCACCCCGTCTCCTCGAGCGCAGCACGCAGAGGTTCATCGGTTTCGAGGCTTCCGAGCGGGGTCAGCCAGGCATCCTCGTCGCTCAGTGCCGCCAAAGCCCCGTAGGGCGTATGCTTGGGCCCAAGCATCAGCAGGCGCTTCGGCAGCGGCTTCTCCTCGGCAAGCCGGCGGTAACCCCAGCTCGCGACCGGACCGCTGAAAATATACCCGGCATGCGGAACAATCATCCCGGCCAGACGCCCCAGCGCCGGATGGTGATGATCGCTCACGCCCAGCCGGTGCCCGTAACACTGCCGGATCGTTTCCTCGAGTTCGGTCGGTTCATCTGGGTAAAAACGCCCGCTCACAGCCGGTTCCCGCATCTCTCGATCTCCTCTCACACATGACGCTGTCCCATCATATTACCATGTTTCCCGGGAATTCTCTGAAAACGCCCCAAAGGCACGAAGCCCCATAGCCGTCCCTGGTTTCGATCTGGTGATCCGTGTTTCTGCGTCTGGCCGGTGTGATGTGGAACGAGCTCCGAACCCGAGGATGATACGGATGTCACCGTTGCCGGCCTTTCATCTGCTCTCCATCTGCAGATACGGTTGTTTGTCCTGCGACGTTTTCATTCAAAGCATTTGTGTGGTTCGTCGGAAAATCGGTAATCATTTGAGGTCGCCGGAAATGATTCGAGAAGGTGTATACTTTAGAAGGAGAGATCATGACCCAGAGAATCCGCCATTGCCTGAAAACGGCCGCGCTGTTCCTGCTGTGCTGCGCGGGAGTCTGCTGTGCGCACGCCGCTCCGCAGATCCGGATCGGCCTTGAGATCCTCGGAAGCGAACACCCCGAAATGGTTGCCGGAAAAAAAGTCGCCGTGCTTGCCGGCCAGGCATCGTATGACCAGTCGCTGCGCCACACGGTCGACCGGCTGGCCCGGGCCGCCACGATCACCGCAGTCTTCACCGCTGATCCCTGGCCCCGTCGTCTGATCCGCCAGGCCTCGGGAACGATCGAACTCGATGCTCTGACGCAGGCCCCCGTTCACCTGATCCGTGACCCGCTCCAGCGGCCCCACCCAGAGCAGCTGAACGGAGCGAACGTGATCGTCATCGACATGCAGGACATCGGCATCCGATTCTTCAGCGGGGTGACGCTTCTGGCCCAGTTCCTCGAACTGGCCAAGCAGGCAGGTATCCCGGTCATCGTGCTCGACCGGCCAAACCCCCTGGGTGCGAGCATGATTTCGGGGCCGGTGCTCGATGCGCAGTATCGCAGCAGGTTCGGCGTCTATCCAATTCCGCTGGTCTACGGCCTGACAATCGGTGAACTGGCCCTGTATTTCAACAAGGTGTTCGGCCTGAACGCCGATTTGACCGTCATCGGCATGGAGAATTACCAGCGAAGCATGACCTACCGGGAAACGGGCCTTCACTGGGCCCTTCCATCCGAACATCTTCCTGACCCCGAAGCCCCGCTGTATTACGCGACAACCGGCTTCCTGGGCGAACTGGGCATCTTTTCAACCGGCGTGGGGACAACCCGCCCCTTCCATTACATCCTCGCTCCCTGGATCGATCCCGACGCCCTCATCTCGCGCCTTCTCTCGAAACGGCTCGCCGGGGTTTCCTTCCTCCCTGTCGAGGTCCGGCCGTATTACGGGCTGTTCGCGCAGAAGCGGGTTCCCGGCATCGAGATCGTCATCACGAATACGACCATCTTCGACCCTGTCATGACAGGTGTCCTGATCCTTCAAAGCCTTCGCTCGCTGTATCCCGATAAGATCCCCCTCGGGAACCGGGCGGCCGCAGACGGCCTCGACACCCTGCTCGGCGGCCCGGCCGTGCGCGAAGCGATTGATGCGGACAAGGATGCCGACGAAATCCGCCGCCTCATTCAGGCAACGCTCACGGAATACCGCGCCCGGAGGCGCGCATTCCTCATCTATCCGGAGGCAACGTTCCGATGAAGTGCGCCGCGCACCGCCCCTGGGGCGGCATGTCGATGGTCGAGATCATGATCGGCGTCATCATCCTTGCCCTGATCCTGATCCCCTCCCTGAACGTGATCATCTCCGAAACAAAGACCGTCACGGCGACCCGCGATCACACCCAGGCCTCGTTCTTCGCCCAGCAGATTCTCGAGGCCGCCCGGGCCTGTCCTTTCGACCTGCTCGATGCTGATCAGTATAATACTGATGAAAATACCAAGAAGAAGACCTTCGAGTATGCCCTGAATTCCAACGACGATATCCGAAAGAGCACGATCAACGGCATCACCTACGAGGTGAAGCAGCCGAAGATCAAGTTCGCCGCCGACAAGAACGATGCATCGATCCGGCCGAACATGGTGTATCTCTCGTTCCGGGTCGAGTATAAGGGCCAGGACACCAAGACCCACACGCTCGACGTCTTCACAGCGATCAGCAAACGCCAGTGACGGAAAAGGAGCCCGACCCGATGCGCCGCCGCGGAACGAATCTGATCGAGATCATGATGGCCGTCATCATCCTCGCCCTGCTGATGACGGCCCTGTATTACACGTATTCCAGCTCGCGCAAACAGGCGCAGGCAGTGATGCAGGCGCACCAGACAAACGATGAGCTCCAGCGCCTGTTCGACAAGATCACGGACGATCTGCGCGAGTCGAACTTCGTTCTTGATGGCACGCCACCCAAGGCTTCGATGGCCCAGGCGAAGAACCTGAAGACTGAAGATCCGGCAAACTATATTTCGTTCCACAAGGTCACGTACGATTTTTCCCTCGAGCCCAAGAATCTCGCCACGGATCAGTGCAACTACACCCAGCTTCGCGTCACCTACAAGCTCGAGAAGGCCGACCCGTCCCAGGCGACTGGGCCGTACATCCTGTGGCGCGAGACGCTGCCGTTCGACGACCGCCGTCAGCAGGTGCCGGCGCAGCGCGCGCGCAAGGTAGTGATGGAAGGCCTGGACGAGCTGGTGTTCTATCGATTGGATGAGCCGAACCTGCCGACGAATGGGAGCGTCTGTATACGGGCAAGACTCGCCGGCCGGGGCAAAGACAGCCGGTATGACTCATCCCTGATGACCTCGGTCAAGGAAAGGGGGGCCGAACCGCAATGAACGGTTGTGTGATATCCGGGTGCGCCGCCCGCCGCCGCGGCTCCGCCATTCTCATCGCTCTCGGTCTCGGCTTCGTTCTACTCGTCGTGATCGCCTCGCTCCAGTCCTTCTCCTCCTACCGCATCCAGAACTCGATCTCGGAAAACCGGAATCTGAAGGCGCTGGCCCTCGCCGAGGCGGGCATCTCGTTTGCAATGACGGAGCTGTCCCTCGACAGCTCGTTCCGAACGCACACCATCAAGATCGACGCAGCGAAGAAGGAACTGGTCTGGGATCAACAGGTCGACTGGCAGACCTCGATCGCCAACGATTCGGATTTCTCCTTCAGCCAGCAAAACACCAGCGGCAAGGGTTCGTATCAGGGCACGCTGGGCGACGGCCAGTTCCGGTTCCGCGTCGGCCTGATCCCGTATGAGGATGACCCTCGCTCGAAGAACATCGACGAGAGCAAGTGCTACTTCAAGATCGATGCAATGGGCCGCGTGGGCGACACGACCCGAAGCGTGAGCTGCATTGTCCAGCGCCGGTTCCCCGGCCGCGAGTTCCTGATGTTCGACATGGAGTTCCTCTCGCTCGTCTACGGCGAGCCCGGCGAGAACAACGTCAACAAGTTCTCGACGGGAAACCTGTATGGACACAAGGGCGTCGAGATCGGCCAGATCCTGCTCGATGCGCACAACCCGACCACGCCCGGCACAAAACAGGAACTTTTCGACATGCACAGCATCATCAGCGGCGCGGGCGGCATCTTCTTCTGGCAGCCGACCAAGGTCGAGTTCCGGGCCCGGCCCGGCATGCCGGCCGAAACCATCACGATCCCGCCCAGTAACATCCCCTTCCCGAGCCACGGCACCTACTCCTCCCCCGAAGCGGAGCGGTACGGCGAAGTCCCGGCCGAGATCGCAGGCAAGGTGCCCACGTTCCCCGACTCGGTCAAGGAGAAGCTGAAGGGCCGCATTCTCGACAAGAGCGCGATGGTGAGCCTGTCGCCGGGAGTGCCCAAGTTCGCCGACCTGATGATGCAAGCGCAGAACGGCGGCAAATACATCCCAGCAGCCGAATGTACAACCAAGTATAAAATCACCCCTGGCTGGAACCCCAACGACGGGGATCACGTGAAGGTGGCCATTCTCGATTTCGGCAACGGCATTCACAAGGGCAACGTCACTCTGCCCTCGAACTTCAACGGCGTGATCTTCTCCGACTCGAACCTCGTCATCAAGGGCAATCCGCCGCGCGACGTGAAGATCGTCTCAAAGAAAAGCATCTTCGTCGCGGGGGATTTCAATCAGCGCAACAACAAGAGCCGGAAGGAAGAACGGTACAGTTTCCCCCAGAACTACGACGTCAGCGCCATGGATAGCGAAGACTATTCCGCCGCCGCAAAGAATCTGCTGCTCGACGACCTGGCGGCAGGCTCCAACCCCGATGATCCGGCCAAGTTCAAACACCACTTCGCCGCCAACGTCATCGCCGACGAGCGGATCGTCTATGATTACCGCAGCCCGATCGACTGTTTCGAAAACGAGATCTACCCCTTTATGAAGTTCGCGCTCGCGAAGGAACTGATCCCCGAGTCGGATGCCGAAACCAACATGCTCAAGGTTACTGGTTCCGGTGAAATCGATGCCGACCTGACCGACAAGGCTGTCACAAAGAACAAGATCGCCTCGTATTTCGAGAAGTTCCCGCTCTGCGACGAAAACCGCGAAAAGGAGCTCGCCACCGAATTCGCCGACACATTCAACTCGAACAAGATCACGGATGCCGACTTCGAGAAGTTCTGCAACGAAAAGCTGTGGGATGCCTATCGGAAAAGCTACGAAACCCATTACCTCGAACGCGAGGCGGGCAAGCCCAAGCTCGGGGTCTACAAACTGCTCGATCAGCTCAGGGCCAAGATCTGCGATGCCAGCGGCAAGCCGAAACAGGACAAGGCCGACGATTACCTGTACTTCCCCGAGATGACGACCAACGGAATTTTCCAGAGCTGTGGCGTGCGAGCGAACCTGTTCTATATGGGACCGGATTATTCGAAGCGGTATGACGAGATTGGCCGGTCGCTCGCCTGCGTCAGCGCTGGCGTGGGCCTCCAACATTCGGACATGAAAGAGATGATCCACCGCGTTTTCGGTTCCGAGGTCCGGTATGCGACCAACAAGAACCTGGCCAAAATCACCGGCCCCTCCTACGCCCCACCCACCCGCCGGAAACTGTACGACCCCACCCTGCCTTCGCTCGACATCGGCGATGGAAGCGGGGATATCGCGGCGTTCGTGATCCTGACCTGGAAGGATCTGCGCGGCTCCCCGACCGAGTTTTCGAGCTTCTGAGAAACCAGGAGGGGCACGCTCATGCATGCCCCTCCATTTTCGAGTACCCGCGAAGTCGCCTTCCTAGCGACCCCGCACCCAGGCGCCCGCCGTGCGGCACGGATCGGTTCCGTTCACCGTCACCCCGATGGGCCCGGCTGAACAGCGCCATCCTCGCACCACCGGTCCACTTTCAGCCTCATGCTGGTCGGGCGAGTCGGCCACCCAGGATTTTGCGATCATCCGTGTTCGCACCATAACCTGCCTCCTTGTTTTCGGGCCGTGAGGGGGGATATCCCCAACTCCTTATCTCTATGATTATCATCGTCTCCCCCAATGTCCGTACCCAATCCAATCATTCGCCATTTTGCCCATAACAGGTCCACCTTTCGCCGTTTTTCGCATGTTTTCATCTCGCCTTGCCTTCGCCACAGATTTTTTCGATGACACCGGGTTATTCGGAAATTCATCGTCTGGACGAGCCTCGACAGCGGTCGGCAGTCGGACTCATACGATCCTCTCCCCGTTCCAACCCGGTGGACAGTTGGTTTTCTTTTGGGGGATTCGCAACAAGCGAAAAACATCGGGTATCCCCAAGGGCGTTCGTATTATCATCTTGTCTATGGGAGCGAGTGTGAGGGAGATCTTGTCACACAGGGCGGGGCGGCTGGTGTTTCTGGCGCTCTGGCTGGGGTTGCATTTCTTCTGCCGGACCACATTTCTGAACGACCCGGGAACGTTCTCTCACACTGCCTACGGAGAGGTGATGTTGCGGCAGGGCAGCCTGCTACGCTCCGACATCTTCACCAGCAGCCGCCAGGGCCAGCCCTGGATCGCGCAACAGTGGCTCGGCGAGATCGTGATGGCCCTGCTGCACCGGATCGCCGGGCTCGATGCCCTTCTGCTGGCCGCCAGCCTGCTCGTCTCTCTGACCTTCACGTTCCTCTGGCTCAGACTGTATGCATCCGGCCTGCATCTGCTGCTTACAGGGCTGCTGCTGACCTTCGCTCTGGCATCGGCATCGATGCAGTTTCTGGTGCGGCCGCTGCTGTTCACGATGGCAGCCCTGGCGTGGCTGTTCGCCCTGCTCGTCGATATCGAGGCGGAACGTCGTCCGGTCTCCCATCTCTGGCACACCCTTCCAGTCTTCTGGCTCTGGGCCAACACTCACGGAGGCTATCTCGGCGGACTCGGCACTTTGGGCCTGTGCGTTGGCGGCTGGGTATTCCTGTATCTGAGCGGCCGTCACAGCCCGATCGGAAACGGCCGCCACCTTTTCACCGCTCTGGCCATCGTTCCGGCGGCGGGCCTGATGGCGATTCTCGGCCCGTATGGCTTCGATCTGCCTCGCACTTGGGCGACGATCGTCGACTCCCCGCTCGTGCGTCAGCTGATCGTGGAACACCAACCGTTATACCGTGATGCGGATGCCATCGCCCCGACCCTTCTGCTCCTCGTGTATCTCTGCTTCCTCGTCCGCTGTGCTGGCCGCCCCGTCCGGGTTTCATGGCTGGTCCCAATCGTCTGGTTCCTGCTTGCCGTCGGCCGGGTGCGCCACACCCCGCTGTTCGGGATCACCGCCATCATCGCCTTCGCCGAGATGTATCGGGCCTCTTCCTGGCCCGAGCGTATTGCCTCCGCCAAGCCGCTCTACAGCAGGGTTTACGGCCGTCCCACCCCGCGTCTGCCGTATCGGACGGCGCTGACGCTTCTGGCAGTCGGTCTCTGGCTCCAGGCATCCGGCTCGGCGCTGCCGCTGCTCGGCCGGAACTGGGCCGTTCCAGCGCCGGAGCGCTGGCCGATGGAGCTGGTTCCGGCCATGCGCGCGTTCGCTGACCGCACGGCTCCTGCAGCCTCGGTCTACACCGAGTTCAACCTCGGCTCGTGGGCCGTCGGCGTCGAACCGCGGCTGCGGGTCTCAATCGACGACCGGTGCGAGCTGGCGGGTGACGCACTGATGCGCGAGTATGCCGCATCGGCCTCGGACACCCGGCTCATCGCCTCCTGGGTGGCGAGCTTCGGTGCCCGGGCGGCCCTCACGACGCCAGACTCCCCGTTCGACTGCTGGTTCCGGGCGGCGCCGGGCTGGCAAGTGGTCGCCACGAGTGGGGCCGGGATCTGGCACGAACGGCGCATTCCCCTTCCCGAATGATGATCCCAGGCCTCGCACACCGCCGTCCCCCCTTGCGGAATCCGCATCCGGCGTGCTACTATCGGGCCTGGGAACGGACATATGCAGGAAGAACGCTGCCCGCTTTGCATGCGCATCAAACAATATGACATTTCGAAACAGACGTATTACCGGTTCCAGAACACCGAGCGTCTGGTGTGCGACCCTTGCGCGAAGGAAGTCGAGAACCGCCTCCGTCCCACCTGGCAGATCGTCGCAGGCCGGGTGTTTCCCCGCAGCACGAAGAATGACTGAGCGGCCGCGATGAGCCGCTCCCTCACCCCGAACGAGTATGCGCAGCTGCGCGATTTTCTCGCGCGCGAATTCGGCCTGTTCTTCGACGCCAGCAAGGTCACCTTCCTGGAGAATCGGGTCATGCCCTTCTTCGAAAAGCTGCGATGCGTCGACATGAACGGCCTGATCACGGCCATTCAGCTCGACCAGGAGCGGCGCACCGAGCTGCTCGACGTGCTGACGACGAACGAGACCTGGTTTTTCCGGCATCCGCGTCATTTCGATATCCTGCGGGATGAGGTGTTCCCGCCACTCATCCGGGCTCGCGAGCGCGATCAGAAGCGGGCGATATCGATCTGGTCGGCGGGCTGTTCCATCGGTGCCGAGGCGTATTCGATCGCCATCACGCTCCGGGAGGTTCTGCGCGACCCGTCCAACTGGAAAATCACCCTCGTGGCCAGTGACATTTCCTCTCTGGCTCTCGAACGCGCCCGCAAAGGCATCTACTCAGCGCTCGAGCTGAAGCTGCTGTCCAGCATGCTGCTGACCCGATATTTCATGCCGACCGGCACCGGCGAGTTCCGGATCAAACCCGAGCTTGCCGAGATGGTGAGCTTCGAACGGCTGAACCTGCTCGACACCTGGCCCCAGCGCCGGTTTGACATCATCTTCTGCCGCAACACCATGATCTACTTCAAGGAAGCGACCAAGGCGGCGCTGACTGAGCGGTTCTACCAGATTCTCGAGCCCGACGGCGTCTTCTTTACCAGCGCCACTGAAACCCTGCACTGGAAGGGCGAGAACGAGTTCGAGAAGCTGTTCCTGCATGGGGAATACATCTATCACAAACGGCCGGCCAGCAAGAGTTACGTATTGTACCGGTTTCACACACCGGCGGATCTGCTGCGTGCCCTCAACCTGCTGGTGAAATACAACTACGAATACCAATTGCTGAACGTGCCACAGCCGACCCCCGCCTCCCCCCGCAAGGCATTGTTCGTACCCAAGGTGCTCCAGCCGAAGATCGACCGGATGTTCGACGAGGCCCAGCTCCGCAGCGCCGGCTGCGAAGAGTTCCGGAAATAACCCTACACCCCCGGGCTCCTGTTGCCGATAAACGGGAAGGGGGGACCATATGCTCGAACCATCCGTTCCGTTCGTTCGTGTCCGTGTGACGGTCGTGCTGCGCCATGCAGACGGCCGGCTGTGTTTCGTGCGTCATCTCAAGCAGGGCCGCCGATACTGGCTCCTGCCCGGAGGCGGACAGCAGCCTTTCGAGCCTCTCGAGGAGGCGGCGCGGCGCGAGCTGCACGAGGAGCTGCGCATTTCGGTTTCCGGACTGAACTTTCTCGCGATGCGCGAGACGATGAGCAGCGCGGCCGGCCGGCATATCCAGTTCCCGATCTTCGAAGCCGTCGGCCCCGACTTCTCGACGCTGGAACCCGGTGTGGACCCGCGTGTCGAGGGCATCGACTTTTTCACGGCGGAAGAGCTGGCCAACCGTCCAATCTTCCCGAACATGGAGGATGACCTCCTCAGGCTGGCGCGCGGAGAGCGGATAGCGCCGTTCCGCACCCTGGATTGGGTTCCCTGAGCACCCGGAGGCGCATATGATCGACAGGAAAAACGAGCAGATCATCATCGACTGCAAGAAACGCATCGCGGCCAACCCCCGCGACTTCTTCGCGTATTACCAGCTCGCGCGCGCGCTCGAAATGACGGGCGAGACGGACAACGCGATCGGGGTCTATCGCGAAGCCCTGGCGATCAACCCCAAGGACGCCTACGCGCACAATTTCCTCGGCCTCGCCTACCGCAACAAGGGGATGGTCAACGAGGCGATCACCGAGTTCAAGAAGGCGATCATGTTCAACACGAACTACGCCTTCCCCTATGCAAACCTCGGGATCATCTACAAGCAGAAGGGGATGTTCGACGAAGCGATCATCCGGTTCAAGAAAGCGATCTCGCTCAAGCCGGACTTCGCCTTCTCGCATCTGCAGCTGGGCCTGATCTACAAGCTCAAGAAGCTGTATGACGAGGCGATCATCCGGTTCCGCAACGCGATCGATCTGAACCACGATTACGCCTACGCGCACTTCGCGCTCGGCTCGACGTATCTCGAGATCGGCCGCGCCCGCAAGGCCACGGTCGAGTTCAAGAAAGCCGTCATCCTCAATCCGCAGGACTCGTATTCTCTGAGCCAGCTCGGCCGGGCGATGATCCATCTCAAGCAGTATGACGAGGCGGTCTCGGTGCTGCGCCAGTCGGTCGAGCTGAATCCCGACAACGCCTTCACGCACCTCAACATCGGCCTCGCCCACTTCCATGCCGGCCGCCACGATGAGGCGATCGAGGCACTCAAGCGCGTGCTCGACATCAGTCCCGATCTGGTCGAGGCCCGGGTGATGCTCGGCCAGGCGTTCCTGCGCAAATCGATGGACGACGCGGCCCTGCAGGAGTTCCGGCGGGCGCTCAAGACGGACCCGAAGTATCCCAGGATTCATTTTCATATCGGCACGGTGTTGCGCAAGAAGAACGAGTCCCAGAAAGCCATCGACGAATTCAAGCTCGAGAACACCGTGAACCCGAACGATGCCGAGCTGCACTTCAATCTCGGCCTCGCCTACAAGGACCGCGGCATGCTCGACGAGGCGGTCGGCGAGCTGAAGCGCGCGCTGTATCTCGATGCCGGCCTCTCACGTTCCCACGACATGCTGGGCGAGATCTACGACGTGAAGGGCCAGTGCGACCAGGCCGTCTCCCACTGGCGCAAAGCCGCCGAGCTGCGCAAGAAGGGCGAGGCACGCGACACGGTCGAGAAGCCGCCGGTTCCGATGAAGACCCGGTCAGAACTCGATCTCCTGATCGAGCGCTACCGCGCCGAGGTGTTGTCGAATCCAGACAACGCCGAGGCTCATTACAAGCTGGCGTCCGCCTTCAAGAACAAGGAGATGTTCGACGAGGCGATCATCGAGTTTCGCAAGGTGCTCGCGCTGAATCCGTATGACTCGTTCGCCCATTATAATCTTGAAGTTATATATCGACTCAAAGGCATTGATGATCAGAACCTCGTGCGCTGGAAGCGGTCGGTCTCGATCAACCCCGAGAATGCCGGCGCCCATTACCGACTTGGTCTGGCGTTCAAGGAAAAGGGCATGCTCGACGAGGCGATCCGCGAGTGGGAAAAGGCGATCGCGCTCGATCCCGACTTCTCGCACGCGCACCTGCAGCTCGGCATCGCCTACAAAAGCACCGGCCATTCGGACGAGGCGATGAAGGCCTGGAAACGCACGGTCGAGATCGATCCGGAGTTCCAGGAAGCATTCATGCATCTGGGCAAGGCGTATCTCAACCAGGGCATGCTCGACGAGGCCGTGACGGCGATTCAGAAGATCATCCGGCTCAAGCCCGACGACGTCGAGAGCCGGTTCATTCTCGGCCTGATCTACAAGAACAACGGCATGATCGAGCAGGCGCGCGACACCTTCGAGGCGCTGCTCGGCGTGAAGGAAGACCACGTGCCCTGCCTCGTGAATCTCGGGGCGGTGTACAAGAACCTCAACCAGCTCGAGAACTCGCTCAATTGTCTGATGATGGCGGTGCGGCTGGACGACAAACAGTTCTTCGCCCATTACCTGCTCGGCACGGTGTACCGCGCCCTGGGGGTATTCGAGAAGGCAGAGGAGTCGTTCAAGAAGTCGATCACGCTGAATCCGGACGATGCGTTCTCACAGTACAGCCTCGGGGTTATCTACAAGAACTCGGGCCGGCTGCCGCTGGCGATCAAGGCGTTCTCGCGAGCAATCGAGCTCGATTCCGACGACGGCTACTCGTATTCCCATCTCGGGCTTTCCCTCTACGAGCAGGGCCAGCTGCAGGATGCAATCAACGCCTTCCGGCGGTCGGTCGAGATCAACCCGGAAGACACCTATGCTCTTTACAATCTCGGCATGGCCCTGATGGACGCGCACGACACCGATGCCGCGATCGAGGTGCTCGTGAAGGTCGTGAATCTTGCTCCCGAGGATCCATATGCGTGCTTCAACCTCGGTCAGGCCTACGAGGAAAAGGGACTGCTGCCCGAAGCAAAAGCCTGTTACGGACGTGCACAGCAGCATGCGCCGAAGAACAGCCAGATCTCGCGGTTTGTCCAGGAAGCCGTGGCGCGGCTGAAATAACGGGGGGAACCGGATGCGCGCATTCCTCAGGAACCATGCCCTGGTCGTGCTTTTCGCCGGCCTGGGGGCGCTTGCCGCCCTGATCGGATGCGATGCCGACAACAACGTCACCCCACGGGAAGGCGAACTCCAGGGAACGGTGTATTCCAAATCCGGAAAAACCCTTTCCAACGTGCTCGTCAGCTGGACATACGATCCCACCCGATGGGGGAAAAGCGGCACCGACGGCACCTTTCATGTCTCGGGAGTCGGCTTCGGCGAGCAGGTGTTCGTCGCCCAGAAGTCGGGCTACCGGGCGACCAGCTTCCGAGCGAATATCTACTCCGGCGCAATTTCCACGATCTCGAAGGTCGAGATGGAAACGGCCAGTTTCGATTATCGGAATATCAAGGTCGAAGAGGTTTCGGCCACTCACGCCGTGATCTCGTGGCAAACCACCGATTACACTAACGGCCTGGTCGAGTTCGGCGAGTCGGACACCTTCGGCGGGTATGTCAACGAGACCCAGGGCGTTTACGCCACGACACACCGCCTGACGATTCCGGGGCTCAAGGCCGCGAAACAGTATTTCTTCCGAATCGTTGCGTCGCGTCAGGGACGCGAGTCGGAAACGTCCGTCACGGACAGCTTCACGACCCTCTCGACCCTCGAGGATGCAACCGTTCCCGCACCGCCGGCCGATGCCGCGATCGCCGTATCCGAAATTCCCAACCAGGTCACCGTGTTCTGGGGGGCGAATACCGAGTCGGATCTCAAAGGCTACCGGATCTATCGTTCGGAGCTGCCGTCCGCCGGGTATTCCCTTGTCACCGACACGCTCATCGCCAAAGGACAGGAGCGGTACATTGACACCACGGTCAGGACTGGCATGAAGTATTACTACCGCGTCGCAGCCGTCGACCAGGCGGGCAACGAAAGCGGTCCATCCGAGATCGTCTCGATGGTTATTCCCGGAGAGATTACGGGCCAAGTCACCTGGACTCTGGCCAACAGTCCGTTCATCATCCCCGGCGATCTTACGGTGACGGATATCGGCAGACTGACGATTGATCCGGGCGTCGTCGTGAAGATGGCCGAAGCCGATTCCCTGAGGGCAAACGATTCTGCGAAGGTCGAGATCCGGGTCGAGGGCGGTGTCCTGATCGCAAGCACGACCCGTGAACAGCCGATCATCTTCACCTCTGACGCTCCCGTTCCCGCCGCCGGCAACTGGGGCGGCATCACGGTCTCGGACTCCGCCGACACATCGACGTCCCTGTGCGGCGTCACGATCGCCTATGCCGACACCGGGCTCACCCTGGAAAAGGCGCTCGGCACCTTCCGGAACGTCACGCTCGATCACTGCACTCTCGGCCTCGAGGCAACCTCATGCTCCGGGCTCACCCTTGCCGGGTTCCGAACAACCTACTCGCCGACGGGCATGAAGCTGGTCGATAACACGGAACTGGCTCTGCAGGATTCCAGTTTCAGCCACGGTCAGACGGGCGTTGATGCCAGCAGGAATGATACTTCCATCTATTCCGGCAACAACTTCTTCGACTGGGCAACAGTTGGCCTTTCGTGCGGTGACACCGGCGGCACAGTAAACATTCTGAACAATCTCTTTGTAACCGCTACGGGCCTTGGCCTCCGCGTGATGGAGCAGGCATCGGTCATCCGGTACAACACATTCGATGCCCCCTATGGAATCCAGGTCGTGAATGGTGTTCCCATCATTGAGAAGAATATTCTCGTTGCCCAGAGAAGTTATACAGGCCAAGGCTTCAAGGGAATCGAGAATCTCGGCGGCCAAACCACTCCCCCGGTCTTCGGGCCGAATGATGTGTACGGTTTCCCCGAAGGTGCCAGCCATATTGGATGCGCGTCGGCCTCGGGAAGCCTTGCGTCTGCCCCGCTGTTCATGAAAGACTTCGGGGGAAACGCGAATGATTATCGTCTGGAACAGCCGTTCCCCGCGAGTACCGATCAGTGGGGAATTCAGAGAACTGCGGCACCGGAATGAGGAGTTTCGCACCGGAACTTCTCCCCATTTTCCGAGGCATAATTACCGCGAATATATTTTTCCAGCCACAGTGGTTTTTTCCGATTCTCCTATGGTATAGTTCTCCGTGAGAGGTCGATCCGGTTGCCGTAAGGTTGGCACGCGGGTTGCACTAACTCACAGTGGCACGCAAGCCAAAATCGAAGCAGGAGGAACTTGTATGAATCTGATTCAGCGCTTTGTTCGGGAAGAAGAAGGCCAGGGCCTGGTTGAGTACGCTCTCATCATCGGCCTCATCGCCGTTCTCGCCATCGTCGCCCTGTCGTTCGCCGGCGGTAAGGTCAGCGGCATGCTCGGCTACATCGGCACCCAGCTCACCACGGGTTCCTAATCGTTCGCAAGGCCGGTGACGGCCACATCAGGGGAGGAGAAATCCTCCCCTGTTTTTTTGCGTCATTCCCAGTAATTGCCACATTGCCATGGCTTGAACTGGTCGACACAGGCGAAGGGGGATGCAAACCGTTTCGGATGCTCGGCCGGATAATCGTTCATGTCGTCAAGCATTCCCGGCAGATGAGGCAGTGCCAGAGACATATATGGCACGAGGGCAGGATCAAAACCCATCATGCGGGCTGCCGTCGCATCGACGGCGAGGGGGTCCCGGCCGAGCACCAGCACGCCCATTTGTTTCGGGGTTCCGAGGATGGGTCCGTCACCTTCCATGCCGATGATGCCGTCGACGACGATGAAATGCGGCGGCATGGTCAGGGCCAGATCAACGATCGAGTGCGGAATGCCACGAAAGTGGAGCACGTTCTTCGGCCACCCGTAGACGATTCCGGGCAGATTGCCAAAGAGGTTCTTCATCGAAAGGGTGACCCCCATCCAGTGATGGGTTTTCATTTTCGGCATGCTGATGACCACGTCAGCCCGGGCCAGAGGCGCCGCGACATAAAAAGCGTCGAGCCCGGTGTACCAGCCTTTGTTGGGAATGCGTACGAGCTCCCCGTGATTGAGGTCAATACACCTCACCTGGGTAGGCAATGCCTCACGAAGGGTACGATTGTAGATGGAGAACCATGGATCGCGCCGATGACCGGGAGCTTCGCCAACAGTGACCGAAGCCGCCCCAAGGCGGAAGCAGGCATCTGCGACCTGGGTGATCAGCGCAGGTTCGGTGTTGATCGGGCGGCCCGGGTGACACTCGACGAAATTCGGCTTGATGAGCACATGCTTGCCCACAAGCGCAAGCTCCTCCTGGAGCATGATCCCGGAGATGTCCCGGGCATAGTCCTTCCGGTAGTCCGGGGCGGAAAGGACCCAGACGCGGCAGCGACGGTGCCAGTATCTCCCGATCACCGCCCCCAGGCCGGCGGCGCCGAAGGCGGCGAGAGTCCACTTCAAAAACGATCGACGGTTCATTCCCTGATAACCCGTTTTGTTCCTAGTGCGTGAAGCACCAACGCAAGATGGACCACATTCAGCCGGTCGCCCTTCATGAGCCCGAACAAGCCGGTCAGCCGGGGCCGAATCTGTGCTGCGAGGGGACTTCCACAAACATCAAGAGCCAGCAGGCTCAAGGCGAGGGAATACGGCGACTCCTGCGTTTCGGCATCCCGCTCGAGATACGTGATCGAGGGCTGGATCGTTTCGGCCGGAACTCGCCCAGCCAGCGCCAGGAGGGCAATCGATGTCGTGTCGGGAAATGGTATGAGCTCTCTTCCAAAGGATTTCTTGCTTCCGTAGTTCCAGCCACCACTTGAGATCTGACGGTCGAGCAGGAGCGTCCGACCTTCCACGGCCCGCGGCGCATCCGGCATGTCGACAGCCTCGTAGGCAAGAATTCCCCAGGCGGTAGGCTCGACCCAGGAAAAGGCCCCTTCGGTCCAGGGCCAGCCTACAAGAGAACCGTCGAGTTCACTTCGGTTGGTGTTCTGTACGGTGATCGACGCAAACCGTTCGAGATACTTCAGAGCCATCGTGGCGCGATCAATTCTGCCGGATTTCGCCATGGCGAGGGCATACGGCCCCGTGAGCCAAGCCCCCTCGACCGGCGCGGCGGGTGATCCGGTTACGGAACCGTCGGGCTTTGCGATGGAAGCGAGCCAGTCGAGCGAAGGAGCCAGTTCGCGAGGTTCGATTTCCCCGGCAAGCCCAGCGAGAATGGCATGAATCGTTGGCTCAACGGAGGCAGAACCGTTCTCAAAATATGGAAACCCGCCATCGGGGCGCCGCAGCGTGACAAGGCGGCTCCATTCACTCTTCCAGAGATCGGTGTCAGTTGTCATGACGGAAAGATTCTAGCATATCTTGGTGGCCCCCCAAGGGCGATGCCGTATCTGTCAGGATGCGCGCGGTCACAGGGTCCCGAACCGGCGGGAAAAATTTCCATCAGGTGTTTTCCCTGATGATGGAAAATGTGCGATACTTTACCATATCATCCGATAGGGATGGCATTGGTCTTGCTGATATTTTATGAGGGGGATCATTATGAAACAAAAAATGAGCATCCGGCTGAGCCCTCGCTCCGGCCAGGGACTTGTAGAATACACACTCGTGATCGCGCTGGTCGCGCTCGCGCTGATCTCGATTCTGACCGTTGTCGGCCAGATCATCAATAACAATTATCTCGCCAATTTCGGGAAAATCCTCGACGCCGTCGTCCCCTCCGGAAGTTGAGCCACTTTCCCCCCCTTGACAGCCCCCGAACCCGGTACTACAATCGGGACACGTCGGGGGTATTTTTATTGTGAAAATCATCAAGCTCGTTTCCATTGTCATTATCATCGTATCGGTTGTGGCCCTAGGTGCCTATGCCGGGAAGCAGATGTTCCGGATGCTCGAAGAGAAAAGTCAGACGTCCGTAGCCCCTGCCGACGTCAAAACCGTCCGCACGGCAACCGAGAACCCAGCCCCCGCGGCAAGCTTCACCGTCACTTCCACCATTCCTGCGATGCCGGCCAGCACCGCCGCGAGTTCGCCAGTCGCCTCCCAGCAGGTGGCTGCAGCAACCCCATCCAAGCCTCTCCTTGGCGAGGAAGTCGCGTATGCCCTCGTGAAAGGCGTTAAAGTGCGGTTTGAACCGTCCCTGACGTCCAAGGAGATGATGCGAGTCAATCAGGGCACGAAGGGCTTCGTTCTCGAGCACCATGACGGCTGGACCAAGATCAAATGGGATTTCAACAAGAAGATCGGCTGGACACGGGATGATCTTCTCCTGATCGGGCCACAAGAAGTCTTGTCAACGATGGTTGACAATAACGGGAAGCTGCTCACCGACCAGAGCGTTGCAAGCGCGACCGCCTCGGCAGTCGCCAGCATGACGGCCGCCCGCATTCAGGCGGCTACGAAGAAGGCACAGGCGATCGCCCAGACCGTCAGCTCCGCCGTCGCGAAGCCGGCCAAGCCGGCTGACACCGTGAAAGGGTATGTCACTGGAGGCAAGCTGCCGGAGGAAGGAACGATCACCGCCGATCCCTCGGCCAAGGTCCGAGCAAAGCCCGACACGCGGGCCGAGCTGCTGGGCAAAGTTCCGAAGGGCGTCGCCGTGAAAATTCTTTCAGCCAAGCAGGTCGGGAAATATATGTGGTTCAATATTTCCTACAATGATGGGCGCAAAGAAGGCTGGACCCGGGAAGACAATCTCCAGTTCTGACCCGCATCCCGGCTCCGCCGCATCTGATGGTGCTTCGCCCCGAAAAGCCGGGATGCCGGGCCCCACAAGCAGTTCCGTCCGGAGCCATGCGCGCCGACGATAGTCGTTTCAGTGCTTCCGAACACCAGGATGCTCAGAACGACGAACGCTCTCCTTGTGAAGGGGCGTTGCTGCCCTGCGACGTTGTGATTGCTTCCGGAAAACCAGTTCTCTCACCTCGTGTCCTAGCTGGCGCACCGATCTTCTCTGCATCTGAACGGCCGGACTCACAAAGAGCGCTGGAGGAAAGAAGGGATCAGGGTTCCCGGGTTTCTCCCAGGACAATTCCACGCCATTCCCAGCCGCCAGGCACCCGGTGAAGGGCAAACTGGACATTCGTGAATCCGCCCTCCATCTCGGTCCATCCATGGGTGTTCAGGTAGATGACGTTTTCGTCTGGTGCCGCCGCGCGTGAGGCAACTTCGGCTTCATTGGACCAGGTGGTCGCCGCGCCACGGTGTTTCGCCAGGAAGGCGAGCAGATCCTCGCGTGCCGTGGTCTCAAGCTCACTCTGCCACCAGCCGACATAGACGTCGATCCCGGCCAGAAGGCTGCTGAGGCGACTCGTGTCGGTCGCGGTGAGCGCTGCGGCGATCTCACGGCCAAGTTCCTTCGGGTCAGGCCGTGCCCAGGGCCGTTTGCCACCAGCCCTGATCCAGTCGAGCTTGGCGGAGATCAGCTCGTGAAAGGTCTTCTGACTTTCCTCGTCGGCGATCTGGCTTCCGAACTCGGTGTCGAGCCGTTCATACCAGGGTTTGGCCGCCACAAGATCCCCGGCGTCGCAGAGGAAATTGGCAAGGGCCAGCATCAGCTGGGGGACGTTCACCAGCGAGGTCGAAACCCGGTCGTTCAAAGCTCCCTCGAGGATCGTGCGCGCCTCCGAGGCCTGCCCCCGGGAAAGAGCATCGTAAAAACCGTTTTCGACGGTGGCGGTTGGATCGATATCCTCGCTCGCCGTGTCAGCCGGAGCTCTCGGTTCGGCACAGGCAATTCCGGTGAAAAGAAATCCCGCCAGGATCAGGAACCGAAGGGGAATCGAACAGGGCATACATCTCTCTCCTGCGGTGCGATTCATCCGCACCGGCCGGCGCCATCTTACCCGTGCCGATCGCGCGTGTCAAAGTATTTCGGTTACCGAAACCGCCAAGCGTACAACAGACTCGACCAGTCATCCGTCCAGGCAGCGCCGGCGGAACCCGCCACAGCATGGTTCCAGGGGCGCAGCCGAGCAAGTCCGCCAAAATCCGGAACGCTCCGGGCAAGAAGCACCCATTTTGAACTGAAAACGTAGCGGGCATCCTGCTCATAATGGAGTTGTTCGTCATCACCCGGATCATACCGTGCCGCGAGGACGCTCAGTCCGAGAGATGCCGAAATCGCTCCCAGCACGGGCTCGAGATCGAGATACCGGTTGGAAACATGAAACAGCAGCAGGCCGCCCGGAGCCAGTTTGCGCAGATACAGCGTGATAGCTTCCCGCGTGAGCAGATGCAGCGGGATCGCGTCCGACGAGTAGGCATCGAGCACGATCAGGTCATACGACGCGTCTGCGGCCGCACCCAGCATCAGGCGCGCATCCCCGGCAACGATCCGGCAACGGGCGGGCGAATCGCGAAGATAGGTGAACAGGGCCGGATCGCGGGCAATCCGGATGATGAGCGGGTCGATCTCATAGAAGGTGAACTGTTGCCAAGGACGGCCGTAGGCGGCAAGGCCGCCGGTGCCGAGTCCGACGACGGCAACCCGCTTCGCCCGTCGTCCAATCCGCAGCTCCCGAAACACCTGCCCGACAGGGCTTTCACGGGAGTAATAAAATAACGGATAATATTCTTTTCCGGAAGATCGGATCTGGCCGCCATGATGGATGTTTCCATGTTCGAGAAGATGAACCCTCCCCTCCTCACTGGCGACAACGCGGAACACCCCATAAAAGCTGCGTCCGCGGTACAGCACGTCTTTCCCTTCCGCCGAAGGTGCCAGAACGCAACCTGTCCAGACCGCGAAGGCGATTCCCCAGAAGACGGGCTGGTGCCGTGCCAGCCAGAGCAGAAATGCCGTCACCCCCAGCGCCTGAATCAGCGTGAGCCCGGACGGATCCACGCCCAGGCATCCCGTCAGCCACATCCCGAGGATGCCAGCCCCCGCGCCAACTGGTCCCATCCACCAGCGCCAGGAAACGGGCGGCGGGGAACCGCAGTCGATGGAAGCCGCAAACAGGGCCGAAAGAGCAAGTGCAATGGGATACTCGGCGAGGGTCGAGAACAGCCGGGGTGCCACAAGGCTGTTAAACATGCCGCCCAGCGCGCCCCCGGTCGAGAGGACAAGATAGAAGAGGGTGAGTCGGGCTGGCCCGGGCCTGCTCGCCGCAACCCGCCCGTGAAGCGCGAGGCACATCACGAAAAATGCCGCAAGATGGGCCAGGATCCGGAATCCGATCGGACAGGTGTTCCCCATTGTCAGGACGACCAGCAGGAGGGCATAGGCCGCAGGCATGGCAGACTCGGCCCCATCTCCCCGCTGCTCGCGGGCAAACACGATGATGAACGAAAGCAGATAAAGCGCGAGCGGAACCACCCACAACAGCGGCACGGGCGCCACATCGACGGTAAGGTGGGCCGTGACACCCGACAACAGGCTCGCCGGCAGGGCGCTGCCACAGATCCAGAACAGGATGCGCCCGGGCGGAATTCCTCCCGCCTCTGGAAGAGTGGTTCCGGTTGCCCCCTCGGCACCGGGGGCATGCCAGCGGGCGAGCTGGATCATGCAAAGTGTCACGAGACCGAGAAACACGAGAAATCCTGCACTCCACGCCCGGATTTGGCTTCCGAGGGGAAGGAGCGGCTCAACCGCCAGGGGATAGGCGAGAAGGGCGGCAAGGCTGCCGATATTGCTTGCGCTATAGAGTTTCCAGACGTCTCCGGGCCGCATGCCGGCAATCTCGACGAGCCAGCGCTGAAGAAGAGGAGCGGTTGAGGAGAGCAGGAGGAAGGGAAGCCCGATTCCCGTGATCAGGGCAAGCAGAAGGCGCATTTCGGGCGGGGCCGCGGGATTGCCGAGATACTTCTGTGGTGTCAGATCGAGCGGAAGGAAAAGGGTCGAGGCGAGCAGGAGCAGAAGGTGGATGGGCGCCTGTCGTGCCGTTCCGGCCGCCCCAATGCCGTAATGCGTGTAGGCGTATCCGGCCAGGAGGGTCACCTGGAAGAACGTGAGACAGAGCGTCCAGACGGCTGACGCACCCCCGAGAATGGGCAAGAGCGCTTTTCCCGCCATGGGCTGGAGCAGGAACGCGAGAAAGGCGGCCAGAGCGGCCGTCAGCGCGAAAAGGAAGTGCGTCAGCGGGCGAAGACCCACGAGTCGTAAGGCGTTTTCACGGCATACGCATTCCGGATAGAGTCGAGTTTTCCGACAACAAACGAGACCGACACCTTGCCGCGCTTGAGCCGGAATTTTTCGAGCCCCCATGGGGCGGCCTGCTGGGCCCGGCGGAAGAAGAATTTTCCCTCGACGGGCTGCCTGCCCGGCCGCGTGACCGTGATCTCGCGCTTGCGGCCACGGTCCTTGAGCACCGACTGCATCTTCATCGTGACGCCGTTGATCTCGATGCTCTCGACCGGTTTGGGCTCAAAATCCGGGCGGCGCAGTTCGGTCAGAAGCGCCAGCAGATCCCGGGCGGCCGTCTGGTGGGACGGTTCGAACCCCTCGAACCGCGAATAGATCTCGGAGGTGGTTTTCAGCTGGAACGGCGCCCGGGAGCAGGTCTGGTTGAGCCGAAACGCGTAGTATTTCCTCGATTTTTCGGGATCCCGGACACAGGCATGGAAAATGATCTGGCTCTGCCCGTCGGGAAGTCCCTGAAAATACCCGATGGCACAGCCAAGCTGCTCGGCAGACTGCTTCACCGAGCCCCGATACTGGGCACTGATCTCGAACGCTTCCCAATCGGCCGCATCGGCCCCCAGGGAAAGCGTCACGAGCAGCGCCGTGGCCGCCACGAACCACATCCATCGGCGGAATCTCGCCAAACACCTCATCCCCTGCACTCCTTCACAACATGTTTGTTTGACACTCTATCATCGCCAGGCTGGAAAATGCATCCCGGTTCGGCTAGAGTGGAGAGGTATGAAGGCATTCCAGAGCGGATCTTCGACAGCCGGACGGCCATCCCGGGCGTCACGGCTCGGGGTGTCGCTCATCGAGATGATCATCGTGGTCTCGATCATCTCGATCCTTGCCGTGCTGGCGCTGCCGACGGTAGAGCTGTTCGACATGAAGGCGCGAGAGCGGCTGCTGCGGGACCGCCTGTATGACATGCGTCTTGCGATCGACCGGTACCGCAACGC
The DNA here is from genome assembly GCA_036567845.1 of Candidatus Ozemibacteraceae bacterium. Lineage (GTDB taxonomy): Bacteria > Muiribacteriota > Ozemobacteria > Ozemobacterales > Ozemobacteraceae > MWAR01. Next base: position 32,686 of record DATCTT010000024.1, read on the forward strand.
CCGGATGGACAATGTGCCCCCAACCTGCGTCGCATCGCTGCTGGAGCCTCTGCCGGCGACCGTCACCCGATCCCGGACTGAGGAAGGCCCGTTTCTCGCTCTCGGACAGACCAACAACCCCTTTTCGGCCCAGGACGACGTCTTCCGCTGGGATCTGAGATTCATCGCCACGAACCCGGCCAGCACCGTCTGGCTCACGAACCAGAGTCTCACCACGGCCAGAAACGGGGCCAACTTCTACCTCTACGATGTCCGTTTCCCGACGGATTCAGCTTTCATCGGCGGCTGGCAGACGGCCTTCGACGGCACACGCTATTCGACCTGGTAAACATGGAGAGTTATATATGAAACATTATCATATTTTATCGTTTTCTTCCAAAATGGGATTTTCTCTCATCGAGCTGATCATCGTCGTCGCCGTCATCGCCGCCCTCGTGGCTCTTGCCGTGCCCTACTATACCGACTATGTCGCCCAGAGTGAAGTCGCCGTCATGCGGGCCAACCTCAAGGCGGTTCGCAAAGCCCTCATGGAATATCGGGCCGATTACGGAAAATACCCCCTGACCGCGAAGTTCAGTGACCTGGCGACCACCACACCCGGCCGGGGATATCTCCTCGTGATTCCGACCGATCCACTCAAATCCAATCAATCGATCGCCAGCTGGGGCTACACGAGCGCGGATGGTTCAACCTACAGCCTTCACGCCGTATATGCCCCATATATGAACGAATGATGGGCCGCTGCGGCAGCGATCATTCCGGCAGCAGGCCGAGACGGGGCAGATAGGTGCGGGGGAGCTCCGCGGTGAGGCGGACGGTGCCGTCGCCCCACTCTTCCTGCAGGATCCGGCCGAGCAGGCGAATCTCTTTCAACTCGGGGGCTGAGACGGGCAGCTCGATCTCGACGGTTTGAAACGAGACGGCCATCTTCTCGGCCATGCGCTGCCGCAACGCGTCGAGATTTTCGCCGGTGCGGGCTGATACGAAAATCGCTCCCGGGAACAGGGTCTCGAGGGCTTCGCGATTGTGCGGCACACCCCGGTCGATCTTGTTGAAGACGATGATGCGATCAGGACTTTCCAGGTTCATCTCCTGGAGCACCTGCTCGACGGCGGCGATGTGTTCGCGGGCCTGCACGCTCGATACGTCGCAGACGTGGATGAGCACCTGGGAGTGGCGCACGCTTTCCAGCGTGGCACGGAAGGCGCGCACGAGGCCGTGGGGCAGCTTCCGGATGAAACCGACGGTGTCCGACAGGATCGCCCACCGGCCGCCAGGCAGCTCGACGCGGCGGGCCGTCGGATCGAGCGTGGTGAACAGGCCGTCGCAGACCTGCACGTTGGCGCCGCTCAGGGCGTTCAACAGGGTCGATTTGCCGGCATTCGTGTAGCCGACGAGGGCGAACAGTGGGGCAAACCGGTCGGTACGCTTGCGGCGCTGGACATCGCGATCCTGGACCACCTTGTCGAGTTCGTCCCCCAGGCGTTTCAGCCGGGTCTTGAGTACGCGGCGATCAGCTTCGAGCTTGGTCTCGCCGGGCCCTTTCAGGCCGATGCCGCCCCGCTGGCGCGAAAGGCCGGCGTAGCCGCCCACAAGCCGAAGGAGCATGTACTGGACAGCGGCGAGCTCGACCTGGAGCTTGCCCTCCCGGGTAGAAGCGTGCGCAGAAAAGATATTGAGAATGATCCCCGTCCGATCGAGCACCTCGCAGCCGATCCCCTCTTCCAGGCGGCGCACCTGAAGGGCCGTAAGCTCGTCGTCCGCGATGACCTGCACCGCTCCGGTCAACTCGATCAGCTCAGCCACCTCCTTCATCTTGCCCGTTCCAAAGTAACTGGAACGATCGATGCGCGCCCGTTTCTGGACCACGCGACCGACGACGATGCCTCCGGCCGTGCGGACAAGCTCGGCCAGTTCGTCGAGCGAGTCATCGAGTTCGGAGTCAGAGAGTTCGGGGGTCTGGATGGCAATGGCGATGATACGGGGTTTATCCGGTCGTGTCGGGTGGGTGGTCATCGGATGAGGGGCCTCCTGGCCCCGCAGGCGGCACAGAACCGGCCGCGCGGATCGGCGGGCTGGGCACCGCAG
>DATCTT010000025.1:0-11252 GCA_036567845.1 Candidatus Ozemibacteraceae bacterium
CACGGCCCAAGGCCCGCAGGACCGCCCAGCAGAGGCCGATGCAGTCGTAGCCGTCGGGCCCCGTCCCGCCCGGGCGGAACGGCCTGCCGATGAAACCGGCCATGACATCGGCGAACTTCATTTCGGGATCCGCCCCCACCAGATCTGCCGCTCCATGATGGATGGCAGAAACTCGAACCCGCCGAAATTGTCCGTATTGCCCAGGGCCGTGCAACGCTCATAGCTCTGGTCGCACCAGGAGGCGGACCCGCCATAGCCGCACTCCGCTCCCCGGAAGATCCAGGGACAGGTGGACTGCGCGATCCGCAGCGTCTTCTGGTTCCACAGGACCATCTCGTTGACGATCCGGATCTCCATGTCGGGCTCGACGGCGTTCCAGCCGCCGATGAAGCCCCGGAAGACCTCCTCGGCCAGGATCGTGCAGTCCGTCTTGATGACGCCGTAATACAGGATGGCCGTCTTCTTCCGGACGTTCTCGCCCAGGAAGAGGGCCGTGATCACCGAGTCGGCGTCGTCGATCGTGACCGTGAGCCGCTCGACGGACATGGAGATGGCCGAGGCGATGTCGGCGCTCTTGAAGGCGCGGGGCTGGAATGTCTTGCCGTCGTGGCGGATGGCGCGGTCCCGGTCCGTGTAGTACACGGGCGTCGAGAGCTGCAGCTCCAGCAGCCAGAAGGGGCTGAGCGTCTCGGCGGCGAGGGCCGCGGCCATGTCGGCGTCGAAATTCTTCATCAGTTCCCCTTGAGCCCCTTGAGCTCGAGGCCCGTGCGGTAGAGCCCGTTGGCCATGTATTCCTTCGTCATGGCGTCCTCCCTGAACCGGCAGCGGATGCGCATGAGACCCGTGAAGTCGCAGGAGATGATCATCCCGTCCGCCGGCGCGGAGGCGAACTGCACCCGGTCCGCGCCCTCCGCCCCGCCGCCGTCCAGGATCGAGTAGCCGCCCGACTGCAGGGCGAAATCCAGGTAGATGGACCGGGCCGAGGTGGACTTGCCGGGCAGGTCGAACGTGGTGGTCGACCCGTTGCCCACGCCCACGTAGAGCCCCTTGTAGGTGTCCGGATAGGGCACGAAGAAATAGAAGGCCTCGTAGGCCCCCTTGCGGGCCTGGTAGAACTCCCAGATCTTCAGGAAGTCTGTCTTGGAGACCTTGTCGATCCTGAGCGTCACGTCGTAGACGGCGAAGTCGTCCTTTCTGGCCCGCTGCTCCCAGCCGCCGTCGAAGGCCGTCACGACGGTGCGCCACCGCGGGCTGATCTGCAGCGGGTAGGAGAGCTTCACGTCTTCGGGGAATTTCGCCATGTCAGCCCCCCATGAACGGCTTCCAGTGCTTGAGCTTGCCGTCTTTCATCTCGGATGATACGGTCTGCGTGATCGCCTGCGGGTTGCGCCGGCAGACATCCGCGAAGCTCTGCGTGTCGATGGCCCTGATGTTGTTGACGATCACGACCCCGCCCGACCCCATGCCTTTCACGCCCAGCTCGCCCGAGGCGGTCCGCCCCAGGGGCATGACGGCCTCGGGGCCGTCCTCGCCCATGAGCCCCATGCCGGAGGCCATGCGGAAGACCGTCGGCCGCTCGACGATCCCTCCCGCGGCAAAGGGAATGAGGCGGCCGGCGCTGAAGATTCCGCCTTCCTCGAAGAACATCCCCGAGCCCCCTCCGAGCAGGGCGAAAAGGTCAAAAGACTCCGCTCCGGAAAGGATAGAATCGAGGCCGCCGAACAGCCCGCCGCCGGACCCTTTCAGGCTCTCCATCACCATCTGCGCCAGCGTATCGGACCAGGCGCGGGCCATGGAATGGCAGAAGCCAATCCAGACGTCTTCCAGGCTGTCCACCTGCCCCGTGAAGACGGCGAAGAAACCGTCGGAAAACGCCTGCTCCATGCCGCGTGCCGTCTGCTCGGCCTGCGTGCGCCCGCGGCGGAAGGATCCCTCGATCTCGCTGAAGTACTTCCGGGCGCCGGCGTCGAGGCCCTCGGAAAAGCTTCCCGAGAACTCCTTCATGCGCAGAATGCGCATCTCTTCGACCTCGAGCAGTTGCTTCGAGATCTCCCTGTGCTCCAGCGCCAGCTTGAGGATCTCGCGCTGCCCGCGCAGATCGTCCTCGGTGACGTCCTGGGATCGCTTCGTGATGAGGACACGGAGGCGGCCCTCCTCGGCCTCGAGGATCTTCCGCGTCAGGTCGAATTCCTGCACGAGCCGGTCGGATGCGCCGATAAGGCCCAGGCTCTCCTGATCCGCCAGCATTGTCTTGCGGAACCCGAGCCGCTGAATAACGTCCCGCGCCGAGGCGTCGGCCCAGATCTCGGCGATGGACCAGGCGTGCTCGCGCTCCGCCTGCTCGATTTTCCCGAGACGCTCCAGGCGCTTGGCCTCGTCGTTGTCACGGATCTTTTCCAGCTCCGCCGTGAGCCAGCGTTCGATACGGTATCGGGAGGCCCCCTCGTCCTCCCATACCGCCGCCTGCCGGTAGGCCTGCTCCTCGGCCGTCAGGGTGCTGCGGGCCCAGAGATCGTCGATGCGGTCGTTGAGCTTCGCGAGCTGCTCGACGCGCTTCTGCCCTTCCTTCTCGGCGATGGCCGTCTTCATCTTTTCGACGGCCCAGAACTTGTCGCGCTCGGCCTCGGCGCGCAGGAGGTTGCCCTCCGAGGTGGGATCGTAGGGGCGCTCGGCCGTGATCTTGCCGCGATAGGACGGCTGGCCGGAGTACCACGGAGATCCCGTTCCGTAAAGATCGGCCTCGCCCTTTATCCCCGCGGCGGCCCCCTGCTGCATGAAACGGTAAACGACGTCTATGACGGCGACGAGGCCCTTGCCGGCCTCTTCCTTGAAGTTGTTCCACGCGGCCCGCAGGCGCTGCATACTCTCGTAGGCTGTCTCGGCCTCGCTGCCGAACCGGCCCGTCTGGATGGACAGGTTCGCCAGCGCGATGTCGGCCAGCTTGATGTCCTCCACCCCGGCGGCCATGGCCTTGTTCAGCAGACTCATCTCCTCCTTCGTGACGAGCCCGTAGCGCCGGAGGGCCTTGGGCATCTGGTTGGCGATCGCGTCGGTGATCGTCTCGTAGGCCGTCTTGACGTCCTCGCCGGCCAGGCGCGCCGCATAGCGGGCGCCCTCGGCGATGGCGACGAGCTCGTCGGACCGCAGCCCCTGGGCGATCCCCTTGGCCGCCTTCTGCATGAGGTCCGAATCGTCCATGATCCCGCGGGAAGCGGTCTTCATGGCCTGGTACATCTGCTCGGCGTTGATGCCGACGCTCTCGGCCATGAGCCGGTAGGACTCTTCGGCCTGCTGGGCCTTGGCCCCGAGCTCGGCCAGGTCTTTCCCGATGGAGGCCATCTGGTACAGCCCGACGCCGGCGATGGTAAAGGAGAGAAGGCCCTTGAGCTTCGACGAGACGCCCTCGGCCGACTTCACGAGGCCGTCCAGGGAGGAGCGGTACTGGTTGATGCCGGCCACGCCCGACGAGGCATCCGTGGTGATCCGCAGCTTGACCTCATTTTCGGCCATCGCGCTTGCCCTTCATCTCCTCGCAGTTCCGGCAGGCCCAGGCGAGAAACTCCCTGCCGAAGACTTCCTCGCATTCCTTCCGCTTTTCCTCGCTGCAGGGACTGCCGGCCTCTTTCCTCCGGAGGAGCCGCAGCGTCTCCTCCTCGAAGGCGGCCACCTTCTCGAGGAATCTCGCATCCGGCTCGATCCCGCAGCAGCGGGCGGCCTCAATGACCGCGGCCAGGTCAATGGCATAGACGCCCCCGAACCCGACCCGCCATTGCGTCCTGCACTGCATCAGGAGATCCCAGACGGCGGCGTTGCCTGGCAGGATTTCCGTCTCACCCTCACCCGTGATGAAAACGCGGGTGAGGTCGATCAGTTTTTTATCTCATCCCGCTGCCGTTCGGCCTGCGCCACCTCGAGGCTCTGAGCGAACGCCAGCACCCACTCGGCGAGCGCCGGCTGGTTCATGATCCGTCTTTTCGATTCCAGGTCGACGGGCAGGGGACGGCCCTCCTCGTCGCCGATCCCCTCGAAGTCCTCGATCAGGTAATCCGCCAGGGCGTCGTCGAACCTGTCGGCGTCCACCTTCTCCACGGGCGCCATGCGCCGCGAACGGGGGTCGAGCTCCATCTCCGTGCGGACAAAAGGCCTGCGCAGCTCGCGCAGGGCCTCGCCGGTCAGCTTGCGGATCTTGAGCCGCACGCCTGCCTGGTAGGTCCCCCAGGTACCGGTCGGAGGGGTTGCCGGGTCGAACCCGAGTTTTCCGATCTTCAGCATCCGCCCTTCTCCTTTCGGTTATGCCGCGTAGGCCGCGACCTTGTTGCCCACTTCCACCCGGCAGCTGCCGTAGGTGTCGTCCTGGAGGACGACGAGATCCCCGGCTTCGGCCAGGACCTTGCCGTTGACCGAAATGGGCGAGTCCAGGACGGCGCAGCGCGGGAAAACGATGTCGACGAAGTAGTTGCGCCCCGACTCGAACTCGGCGCCGGTGGCCTTCGCGTTGACCCCGAGATACTCGTTGTCCTTGATCTTCTGCTGCAGGATGAAGTCCCGCATCTGGCGGTTGAGCTTCAGCGTCTGCAGGCGGCCCTGGCGGATCACGTAGTTGGCGTACGCGCCGGTGCCGCCCACGCGGAATTCCACGGCCAGGTTGTTGTTGACGACATGCTCGATGCTCTCGATCTCGCTCGACATCGTGTGCCCCTCGAGGAAGGCCGTGCCGTTCCACTTGCCGCCCACGCGGACGACCAGGTCCGTCACCCGCAGCGGGGGCTCGGTCACGCGGGCCGGAAAGCTGCACCAGGCGGGCTCCGTGGGAACGTAGAGGATCTCGTAGGTGGTGGACGTCGCGACGCCGCCCGGGGCGATGATCGTGAGAACGGCGGGTGTGGCCGCCGAGACGGCCGTCACCGTCACGTCCTTCCACTCGCCCGTGGTGGGTACGAGGACCCGGACCTGATGCACGTTGTCGAGCCGTTCCTGGGCCGTCGATCCCTGGACGGCGTTTGCCGCCAGGGTGAGGCTCGTGGCGTTGTAGGCCTCGGCGACGGATTCCTTCGCCATGTTGTCGGCGTACTTGCCCGTCCCCTTCACGCCCAGGGAGAGCCTCGCCCAGGCATCCTTCGCAAAGATGGCCGTGAGCTGGTCCACGTGCATCGAGGCGAAGCGGCGCTTCATGACCGTCTGTCCCAGGCGCATGGCCGCCGTGAAGGACGGCAGGAACATGTCGGCCGTCGGGGTGATGACGTGCTTGTAGCCCGTGCCCCAGGCCGAGGCGGAACGGCCGCCGAAGGCGAAGGCGTAGCCGAAACCGAAGTGCTGCGCCTGCGCCTTCTCGAACTCCAGGGTCCCTTCCGCCAGGGCCCCGAGGTCGTAGACCGTGTCGGCCTCTTCCTTGCCGGTCAGCTCGTTGCGGTTGTCCTCCCGCCGCGGCTTGAGGAGGATCACGTTGCCCTTCGCGACGAGCATGGAGGTGTCGAGCGTCTGTTCCGTGTTCAGGGCGGTCTCCTTCGCATTCGCGGAGACGGCCAGCAGGTTGTAGTCGGCCAGGTAGTTTCTCATCGGTCCTCACCTCCTTCGGGTTCGTCCGCCGGCTCGAAGCGGTCCTCGTACCCGGCCGGGATCTCGTCGTAGGACGCCCCGGCGCGGAAGGTCCGGCCGGCCAAGGGGCCGTCCACGATCGTGATGTCCGGTCCGTTCGGTTTCATGCGGTACTTCATGGCAGCCTCCTTAGCTGATCTTCATCAGGTTGATGACATAGTAGCGGTACTCGGCCGTGCATTTCTTGCCCGTGCCGTAGGTGACGGAGACGGTCACGCAGCGCAGCTCGCGGGCGTTGTCCGGATCGAGAATCGCATTTTCCGAGTCGCTGATGGTGATCTCGTGCGTGCTGGAGACCGGCGTGAATGCCGTGTCCCCCTTGATCTGGGTTCCCGAGGCGACGTCGTCGATCCGGTACGTGCCGGACGTGGGGGTCACCGCATTGCCGGCCTCGTCCGCGAAGGAGAGGGTGACGATGCTCGTCGATTTCTCGTTGACCGTGTCGTAGCGCATCCTTCAGAATTCCCACTTCCCGACCTGGTATTCGACCGTGATCCGCACCGTGGCGCGGCCGACGCGCTCGTCATTGATCATCAGCTCGATCGAGTCCCCGGCGGGCTCCGTCAGCAGGGCGAGGCCGCCCCACGTCTCGTCGGCGCCGATCGCCCGGTAGATGTCCTCGAGATAGGACCGCGCCAGGGCAGGCGAGATGTCCTGGCCGACGGCCTCGATAACCAGCGCGACGCGATTGTCGCGCTCGCGCATCGTCCAGGCTTCGATCTCGGTCTCCGTGTCCCTCATGCAGACGGCCGGCAGGCTCTCGACGGGGATGGGCGTCGTCTGCCATTCCAGGACGTTTGCTCCGATCTCCGAGTTGTAGCCGTTGGCGATCCGGATCGTGGCCAGCCGGGCCCGCACCGCGTCGATGATCTGCTGCCGCACGCTCATGCCGCCTCATCCGATCGTCGTCAGGATCATCGTCGTCAGCCCGGCGCCGTCCGGCTGCATGTCGGTGATCCGGTATTGCGTTTCGCCGATGAACAGCGTGTCGCCCACCTTCGTGCCTTCGATGTCCGCCGACCGGCAGGTCGCCTGCCGTGTCGCCGTACGCACCGCCGCGGCCGGGCCTTCCACCAGGACCGGCGATTCGTCGATGAGGACGGGAATGTGCCGGGGATCCGCCCCCTCGCCCAGGTCGGCCTCGACGGCGAACTCGTCGGCATTGAGGAACACGGCCAGGTCGGCCTCGAGCTGTTCCCTGAAGGTCGCCATGGGGGGTCATTCCTTTCCGCGGGCGCGGCCGAAGAGGATCCGTTCGAGGCACAGGGCCGCCAAGGCGACATACACCCAGATCTCCTTGTCCGGCGTCAGCGTGTAGCCGAAGCTCGAAATGGCCTCGACCGTCGCCTGCACCGCGTCCCGAAACAGGGCTATCGCCGTGGCGACGAGGGCCGCCGCGGCGGGCCCCGTTGTCTTGAGATCCCTGATGTTATCGAGGATTTCCTTCATCACCACTCCCCCTCGTACAGCACGTCATAGCACTTGTTGTTCCGGAACTTGTCGGCCAGGTTGTCCGGGTTCCATCCGTATCCCGGGTAATCGCAGAGGCCGGCGTGATGGCAGTGCTCGACCACCAGCTCCGAGCAGACCGGGATCTCGATGACATGCAGGAACCCTGCGAGCCCGACGGCATGCAGCGCGAGCCGCCAGAAGGGATAGACCTTACCGTCCCACTTCTTGACGGCGTGGTAGCCGCGCATGAACGCCGGCATCGTCATGTCCCGGTGACGGGCGACCAGGATCCGGCAGCCCGTATAGGCGTTGATGTCGTAGTGGGCGATCCGGCGCAGCGACTCGAACGTGGTGCCGTCGCTCGCGACGACGATGCCCGCGTGGTTGTACGTGCTCTCGCGGTCCAGCGCCTTGAGCTTCTGGGCCGCCAGGATGGCGCCCGACACCCAGGAACCGGTCCGCACGCAGAAGTAGTCGCCGGGTCTCAATTCGGCCTTCATTTCGCCTTCTCCGCCTGTGCGGGCGGGTTGATGACAATGGGTTGGTCCTGGCTTCCGATCCAGCCCCCGATGCCGAGTCCCGCCAGGATCGCCAGGATGATCATGATCTCGATGGTCGTGAGCCCTCTGCCGTTCATGGTCCTCTCCTCAGATTCTCCCGTCCGGGGACATGGAGAAATGATTGCCGTCCCCGGGGATGTCGCCGCCCCACCGGTTCAGCGGGTGCAGGGATTTCCAGTACTCCCCGGCGGGCCTGTAAACCTCGCTGTCCGCCACCAGCGCCTTTCTTTCCCGGTCGATCATGGGGATGTCGACGGCAAGCCGCTCGAAGTGCAGGCTCACGCCGGACCCTTTCCCGATCTGGCTATAGACCGATCGGTCCCGCCAGAGGTCGCCGCCGACGACCCAGCAACCCGTGTAATGCTCCTGCATCCACCGGATCAGGCTGGCCAGGTTCCCGAGAAAGACATGTTGCATTTCGTTTCGCGTCATAGTCCCGTGCCGTTGCGCAGCAGCTTGTCGACCTTGCCGTCGATCTTGCTCAGCCACGAGTTGACGCCCTTGATGGCCTCGACGACTCCGGAGTGGTCCTGGCAGTGTTCCTTCGTGCACGGCCGCGGGGAAACCACCTTGAACACGATGGCGACGACCGAGAAGCAGACCCCGCAGATCGCGATTGCCGTCCCGATATCCATGATCACCTCGCCATCAGTTTCCAGGTGCAGGTCACCTGATGAGTCCAATACCAGCCGGTGCGGACGGCGCTGCAGGAACCGTGAACGTAAAATTTACGGGATCGCTCTCCTTTCGGGTCCACGGCTCCGGGTAATTCTTGTAGGCCCGCACCGTGATCGTGTGCGATCCCGCCGGGAGGCCCCCGATGTCGAAGTACATGCGCACGCCGCCCGTCACGGCCTGTGCCGGAGACTCCACCACAGCGCCGCCATCCACAGATACAGCGAAACCGTCAGGCTGCACTCCAGAAGCAGGATAAGGATCGCTGGCCACGAAGGGAGACGGCCAGGCCGAAACGGGGACGAGGATCGCGAGAAACAGAAAGGCGATGACTTTTTTCATGGGTCTCTCCTCTTCCGGTTGACGGCCCCTCCCGGCCTTTGCGGCCCGGGAGGGGCTACGGCGACTAGGCAAACCGCTTGTGGGCCAGCATGACGCACGACGAGTTGCCCGTCGCCGTCCCGCCGGCCACGGTGGCCACGGCCCGGACGATCCGTTTCGCGTCGGCCACGGGGAAATGGATCGCCTCGAAGGCGGCCGCGTTGCCGACCTCCGTGAAGGCCGCGCCGGGGATGTCCGCAAAGTTGTACTGGAAGATGCGGTACAGCAGGTTCAGCGTGGTGATGTCCGTCCACGGGGTGTAGTCCTCGGCGTTGCCCCCGGAGGCAACGGTGAGGCCCTGCCAGCTGATGTAATTGGTGTCCGACGCCGTGTAGTTGCTGGTGAGCACCAGGTGGTACACGGTGGAGTTGGCCACGTCCACAGGAGCCGTGAAAACGAAGTCGTACCAGTCGTAGGTGGCCCCGACGCTGTTGGCCAGGATCGTGGCGGTGCCCAGGGCGGTGCCGGACGGCGCCCCCGAGCTGTCCGTCTCGATGGTCAGGGTGAGGAGCTTGTCCGACGCGATCGTGCCGGTCTTCTTGAGCCTGAGAGCGACGCGCTTGATGCTGCGGGCGCCGGACTGGGTGAACTGGACGGCGATCTTCGTCTTGCCGCTCGTCACCTTGTTCAGGGCTTTGTCCGTGTCTCCCGTCTCGTTGTAGCTGCCGCCCAGGGCCGCGGGGTCCGAGGCCTGGAATTTCACATTGAGCGTGATGTCGGATCCCTGGGCCTCCGCAGCGAGGATCGCCTTTGCAGGCCCGAGGTAATGGGACATGTCGAAATCCGGCCCCCTGTAGGTTGCGTCGCGCACCGCGAGGGGCAGGACCTGCTTGACGTCGTAGTTCTGGATGTCGCCGATCATTTTCTCTTTCCTCCCTTGTCCTCCGGCGCATCGGCCGGCTTCCCCGTGAGGGCCTTCTCGGAATCCTCCCGGAGGGCCTTCTCGATCGCCTCGGCGTCCCCGGCCGTCAGGGCCCGGGCCTTCTTCATCGCGATGAGCGCCTTTGCTTCCTTTTCCGTGACATCCGCCTTTTCCCCCTCGGCGAAGAATTTGCCGCCGATGAAGACGTTTCTCAACACCATGATCTTCATGGGATGCTCCTTGGTCGATTTTCCCGGGGCGGCCTTTCCATTGCCGCCCCGGGACGTCAGTTGTTATCAGGTAGTCGATGCATCGACGATGGCCGCGAAGGATTCGGCCCTGCGGCAGGCCCCGTCCACGTCCTGGAGCACCCGGACACGGACCGTGCCGGCAGCGCCTCCCGTATAGGGATCGATCAGGATGTCGATCGCGCCCCACTCGCCGATGATATAGTCGGCGAAGTTTCCGAAGATGATCGCCGAGAGGTTCGACCCCGCATTCTTGGTCAGGTTACTGGGCACCTGGTTCGACACGCCGGCCCGGTAGCCATTGAGCTCTCCGAATCCGGGTTCTTCGCCCCTGCCCCAGATGGGGATCTCGCCGTAGGTGGTGTTGGTGAAGGTTTTCTTGAGCTTGCCGCGGACCTTTGCGTTGGTGAGATAGGCCAGGTTGCCCACGTCCGCGTTGTCGATGGACACCTCGGTCTCGAGGTCGACGATATGCGACCAGGTCGGGGCGCCTCCGTCTGTGCCGATGGCGACGGCCCCGATGCCGGACGTCTGCAGGATGCCCAGCGGCTGGCTGGAGCCTTGCCCCAGGCCGTTGATCCCGGCGTAGTCGATCGCCAGGGCCAGCACGGTGGCCAGGTCGTTGCGGACGAAGGCCTCGACATCGAGCGATGACTGGATGAGGAGCTTCCGGGAGATGTCCGTGTAGGTGCCGACCGTCCGGGGCGACAGGGCGACCTGCCCGAAGGTCTGCTGACTTTCGGTCACGGCGGTATTCTCGCCGACCCAGTAGGCGCTCGCGCCGCCCGTCTGCTTCGGGATGGCGATGTCGCCCACGAGGCCCCCGAGGACCTGGGCCCCGAGGCGGCGGAGGAGCATCTTGTTCCGGAGCAGCTCGATGAAGGAGGCCGCCAGGAGCTCCGTCGCCACGAGATGCCCGCCGGCCGTGGGCGTGCCCTTCACCAGGTCGCGCTTGTCCGCGAGGACGTCATAGGGGACGAAGAACCCCCGGGGAGACTTGTGCAGGCGCTTGGCCGCGGCCTCCGAGCACTCGAACTCGAAGGCGGCCAGACCGCGGTTGCCCTCGGCCAGGGCCCGGATCGCCCGCACGATCGAGAACTGCCGGATCTCGCGGCTCGACATGCCGATCGAAGGATCCGTGTCGACGACCGGCTTCGGGTTGAGCCGCTTGAGCTCCTCGAGGGCCCGCTTGAATTCGTCGGGACCCGCGCCGGTTTCCACGTAGCGCAGGGCCACGTCGGCGAAACGCCGGTTGTCGCCCTCCTTCACGAGGCCCAGGATCGCCTTGACCCGGTTGAACTCCTCGTCGCCGCCCTGCTTGCGGGCGTCGTCGATTCGCTTCTGAATCTCTTTCTCGTCCATCTTCGTTTCCTCCTTGTCAGGATTGGTTTTCACGCCGACGCCCTGGCCGGCGGGGATCTGCCGCGCACGGCCGACACCCACGCCGGGGTCGGCCGGGATCGTGACGAGGGAGACCTC
>DATCTT010000026.1:0-21556 GCA_036567845.1 Candidatus Ozemibacteraceae bacterium
GGATGGCAGTGGGCCGCGCGAACGCGCTCGCGATCCTCTCGGCGCTCGGCATGGGAGCCGTTTCGATCGCGGCTGCCGCCCCCTACCTCGCTCTCTTTTCCGTCAGCCCCGATGTCACCGCCGAGTCGATGCGGCTCATCCGCTGGTTTTCCCTCGTGCTTCCGTTCGAAGCGGCCATCGTCATCTTCTCGGGAACGCTCCGCGCCGGTGGTGACGCTTTTCACGTGAGTCTCATCACGCTCGCGACCTTCTGGCTCGTCGGCATCCCCCTCGCCTGGCTGGCAGGTGTGCATCTGGGCATGGGCCTGCCCGGCTGCTTCATCGGCATGTCGGCCGAATCCGTCGCCAAGGCCCTGCTGTTCGGGCTGCGCTATCGCTCCGGCGCCTGGGCCCGGAAGCTGACCGGCTGATGCCGGAAACGGTTCACTCGAACCCGACCTGGCTGGCGATGCCGAGTTTCTCGAGCGCGGCTTTCATCTGAAGCAACTTTTTGGAGGCATACCAGTCGCCCTTCTGAAGCAGCTTGAACGACAGCATCTCGCGCACGCGCTTCAGCAGCGGAACGAACGCCGGCAGGTCCGGGGCATCGAATCCCGAGATCCGTTTGAGCAGCTTGTCGAATGTCTCATACCGGTTCTCGTCAAACTCGCGCTGGAGGCGATTCATGATGAACTTCTCCCGGCCCGAGATCCGGGCGGCGGCAATCCCGTTGTCCGGCCGGCGTTCGAGGCTGCGCCATGCCGACCGGATCTGCCGCAGGCACAGCTCCATCGGCGCCTCGATCGTGAGTTTGTAGGATATCGTACGAGCTATAGAAATCGTGATGCGCCTTCCGAGGAAAGCCCCGACGACACTCCCCGCACCTGGGGCGATGACGGAGCCGACGACGGCACCCAGGGTCGCGCCGACAAGCCCGCCGGTCTGGTCGATGCCGGCGCGGATGATGGCGACACAGCAGAAGTCGGCGAAGCTCCCGTTCCGGACGGCTTCTTCGACGAGATCCCGGATCCGGTGGGAATCGTGCTGGACGGCATTGGCGACCAGCTCGGCTCCAGTCGTCGAGAGTGACTCTTTCGAGAAGGACGTGAAGGTTCGGGTCACGGCCTCGGCGGCCAGCCGGGTGTCGAACGATGTGCAGAACGCGAGAATCGTCTCCCCCGCCTTCTTGAACGCGATCCCGCCCGCGATGTCGATGAACTCCTTCGACAGATCGTAGACGAGCCGGTCAAGGAACACGACGATGTCCCCCTGGAAGCGGAATCCGATCACCCCTTCGCGTCGGACGATCGAGTGGATCGCCAGGTCCCAGGCGATGTCCGAGTCGCTTGTGAAGGTCCGGTCGGTAAGATCGTCCGTGAACGGCAGCCTGCCGGTGAACGTCGCGGCCCCCTCGAACGCCACGAACAGCCGCCGGAGCCCCTTGTCGTAGAAACCGGTGCCGATCTGGAGCCGAACGTGTCTGCCGGCGTTCAGATGCCGGGCGAAAGCCTCCATGCGGTTCTGCACGACGCCCGCAATCCTGACCAGCAGTTCATCGGCCTGCGCCGGCAGCCGTTTCAGGAACCCTGCGGATTCGCCATCCCCGGCTGGAGCGGTCTGAACGGCAGCAGCGGGCCAGGAGATCAGGACAATAAATATCAATATATATAATATGCGTCGTGACAGACGTTCCACGGTTGTTGGCCCCCTCTGAGGAAGAGTCTGTTCCAAGTTTATCATAATCCACCTCAACCAAACCCTGGCATGCAAATGCCTGGGCAAGTCACGAACCTTCATGTTCCAGTCCCTCCCCCCCCAGCCCGATGAGTTCCTGTTCATCCTGGGTGCCAAGAGCATGGCTTGCCTTTTCCGTGGGGGACCGGCATAATCTGCGAAGCACCGGGCGGGCTCGCCCGGAACGAGAATAAACACGCATACTGCTCCAGGGAGGACCCCATGATCAGGAAAGTCAGCCTCGGCACCCCCCACCACGAGGTCTTCGGCAACCCGGCCCCGCTGGGCCTCCTGGGCCTCGCCGTCGCCTGCGCAGCCCTGACGCCGATCGCGTTCGGATACGGCATCACGGCAGATGGGAAGCTGATTCCCGGTGCCTTCGCAACCTCGGGCCTCTTCGCTTTGCTGTTCGGAGCTGGCTGTCAGCTTCTCGCCGGTCTGATGGATTTCGCGAACCGGAACACCTACGGCGGCACGATCTTCACGGCCTTTGCCTTCAACTGGATCGTCACCGGCCTGTCGTTCCTCGGCATCGCCTACGGTGTCGTTCTCGATCACACCGTGCTGCTGGCCACCGAGATCCTGTTGCTCGTCGTATTCCTGTTTCTGACCTACGGGTTCGGCTTCTTCAGCAGGCTGTTGTTCTTCTTCCTGCTCGATATAGATTTTCTGTATGTGTTCCGCATCATCCGCGGCTTCACCGGCTCCACCGCGATGAACATCCCGATCGCCGTCTGCACCCTGGTCCTCGGCCTCATCGGCCTCTGGCTCGCGCTCGGTGGCCTTCTCAACCCGCTGACCGGCCGCCAGATGTTCTACATCGGCGGGCCGATGTTCCGCGGCCAGCGCCGCAAAGGCTTCGACTGGACGATCCGAAACCGCATCTTCGAAGTTCTGTACCGCCACTGGAAGGCCGCCGCCTTCGCCGAAATGACCCTCGAGAAACTCCAGGCCGAGGTGAAACAGCTCGGCACCGCAAAGGTCAAGGCCGGCCTCGAAACCGAGGAGATCGTCCCCGACCTGTTCTATTTGATGGAGTATGGAGCTCTGAAAATGAGTTTCACAGGCGGCGAAAGCGGCACCATCACCGGCATCCGCCTCACGGCGCAGGGGATCGACCTCTACGAGCAGCTCATCCTTCACAAGTATGAATTCTGACCGCCCGGGAATCCGGCGGCCGGCGCGCGTTTGCGTCGCGCTGCTGTTTCTCGCGACCGGGCGTCTCGCCTGGGCCGGTCCCGATATCCCGGCAACCGGTGCCAATCCGCTTCCCCTCATCGCCGAGCCGGCCGTTCTTACCGCCTCGGCCCCAGCTCATGGAGGTGCCGTCATGCCGGGCAGGATCATCCGACTGATTCCGATGAGTCATTGCAAGCGCGGCCCACAGGCCTGCGAAAAGTGCCGCGCCATGGGCGGTCCCCGCATCTGCCTTCTCAATATCGACCTGACCGATCCCGGGATGGTCCAGCGCCGGGTGATCGAACTCACCATCGAAGGCAAGCGCGTCTGGAGAGAGTTCGAGATCATCCGCACCTTCGCCGACGAGGCGGAGGCCCGCACCTGGGCTGCTGCCCACGGCATCACGGATATCGATCTCACCAAATAATCATTGCTGTTTCCCACCCCGTGTGGGATCGCGGTTGACGCGCCTGAACGCGGCATACTATCCTCGATTGTGAATGGTGTACCCTGCCTGAGGATGGTTGAATGAGCAACGAGACCGTGGTTTCCTACCCCCAGATTTTTTCGGGGTTCAGCCACATCGGCAGTTGCCGTGAGTTCGTCTGGATCCACCATCCGAACGCGGCGGAGTGCAGATTCATCATGAAAGACCTCCGCTGCGGCGACTCCTTCGAGAACCTGATGATCCGCAAAGATCTGTTTCTCTGCTCCGAGTCGGGCGAAGAGTATGTGGTGAAGGATTTCCAGCTCCTGGACATCTCGGATCCCAACAACATCCTTGGAGCGGCCGGGTATTTCGGCATCATGACCGACAAATTTCCCGAGGTGAAGTCCTCGATTCCCCTCCAGAATGCGATGGTCTCGAAACCCACGCAGCTGCTCGCCATCCGGGCCGTATCGACCCTGATTTCCGCGGTGGAATCCGAGAAAGCCATCCCGACCCGCGAAACCCGGGAAGTCGCGGCCCAGCTCATCGCCGAGATCGCCCGCACCCCCGACGCGGTTCTGAATCTGCTGGCCGTGCGAGCCTACGACGATTACACCTACGCTCACAACGTCAATGTCGCCACCCTGTCGCTGATGATCGGCCAGGCCATGGGACTGTCCCGGACCGATCTGCACTCGCTTGGCGTCGGAGCTCTTCTGCATGACATCGGGAAGCTGAAGGTCGCCAAGGAGATTCTCAACAAGATCGGCCCGCTGACTCCCAAGGAGTTCGAGCTGATCCGCCAGCATCCGCGTATCGGCTATGAGATGCTCCGCACCTCCCGGGAGATCGGAGAGTGGTCGAAGCTGATCGTTTTGCAGCACCATGAGAAATTTCAGGGAGGCGGGTATCCCGCCGGTCTGAAGGGGAGCGAAATATCGGTCATGGCCCGGATCGTCGCGATCGCCGACGTCTACGACGCACTCACCACCTCGCGACCGTTCCGGCCCGCCATGTCCCCGTATCTTTCCACGAAGATCCTGCTCAGCAACACCGAGAACCAGTTCGACCCGGCCATTCTCGCCGTGTTCCTCCGCCGGATGTCGGTCTATCCCCCGGGCAGCCTCGTCCGGCTCAACACCGGCGCGATCGCTGCCGTGACCCGATCCAATCCTGGCGCGGTCCTCCGGCCCATGGTCCGGCTGTTGAAAGACGCCCAGGGGCTGGATGTCATCAACACCAAAGAGATCGACCTGCTGTACGAAAAAAACCTGTATATCGTCGGCCCGCACGCCGACGAATGATCTCCCGCCCGTTTCCGGGCGGGACGATCACGGTTATTTCAGGCGGTAGACGTGGAAACTCTCGTAGATGAAGGAGCGGTCGATGTCGAAGAGGCGCTGGGCGAGCTCGGGCTCGGGGATGAGGCGGTCGGAGTTGGCGGCATCGAGCTGGCGGGGGCGGGCCAGGGTGTAGCGCCAGCACAGGCGGGCGCCGGGGCGGCTCATCTCGAGCATCTCCCGCACGACCCCGTTGAAAACGTCGTGTTCCATCCATTCGAAGATATTCGACATCTGGAGGGCATCGAAACTCGCGGGGCCGTATTTCTTCAGCACGTCGCCGCAGGTGCCCTGGTAGATCTCGAGCCGACCGATGTTCGCCTTCATCTTCGGCCAGTTCGCCTCGAGCAGATACGGCGACATCGCCTGGCGTGACCAGTGGCCGCCCAGCAGCATCAGGGCCATAAAATAGTTATCAGGATTGTAAAAAACAGTCATGCCCTTGTCGATCTTACGGCTCAGGTTCCCGGCAAGATCGGGATCCTCGACCATCGCAAACGAGTGGGCGCCCTTGACGAGGCTGAGCACGAACTTGTTCAGCAGCAGGCTGTTCAGGAACCGCCACTTCCGGCGTTTCATGCCCTGATACAGCTTTTTCTGCGCCTCGAGATCGGGACACCGGAACAGGGCTTCGAGATCCGAGAAGTCGTAGAGCCAGCTCAGGATCTTCCGATACAGATCGAAAAAAGCCTCGACCTTGCCACACCAGAAAGCGCCTTTCTCGATGATCCGTGGGTTCTCATCCCAGAACTGGGCGGCCGAAGCGGAAAGATGCCCCCGAATGTTTCGGTATAACTCGAGCCGCTGCGGTCCGGACAGACGGGGAGGCTTGCCGTAAAAGGGCACCCCGATCACTTCGAGGAAATCCTCGTAGTCGAGTTCGATGATCGCCGCCCGCTTCAGTTCGAGCATGGCGAGCTGCGCTGGATTCAGGTCGATCGAGACGACCCGCGAGGGGTCCTCGAGCAGCAGGCACAGGGAGTTGCAGCCTCCCGAGGTGATCGACAGGACAGACTGGCCCGGCTTCACCTGCAACGCCTGCCGGTTCAGCTCTGGATCTTCCCATACATTACTATATACAACAGCCGGCTTGCTTCCCATCGTTTCCCGTCCTTTCATCACGCGTCCCATGGCATGGCCTCTTCGGAAACACCCGAGTGACCACATCGAAACTGACGATTTGCCTTGTCCTGATACCATCTGGCAGGGTTGTTCATGATGTATACCCTGATCTGATCGATGGATTCATCATTCCGAATCACATGCTCATAATACCCCCGTTGCCAGACAGGAGTGCCCAAAGCCTTTCGATATTCGTTGATACGCCAGGCAGAGAAGGATTTCAGGGCCCGCACGATTTCGGGCAATCCGTGTCGTGATCGTCGTGAGGATTTTTCATCTGCGGATGTAGGGGCGGGTTTCAAACCCGCCCCTACGGAAACCAACGGGGCATCGAGAAGAATGATTCCGTGAATGTGGTTCGGCATGATGACGAAGACATCCGATTTCGCGTTCGGATAAAGGTCTGGCAGCCCTTTCCAAACCTGTTGAATAATCTCTCCCTCTGGGGATATCTGCATGCAGCCGCCCGCGATCTTCCCAAACAACTGCCGTTGGCCATAGGTGCATACCGTAATGAAATGCGCCCCTGGCCAGGTGTAATCGTATTCGCGCAGTCGGATCGATCGTCGTCTCACCTTCATCTCGCGCTTTACTCTTTCTGGCGGGTGCGGTCGAGGTGGGTGCGGAACATGCAGATCAGGGCAGGCATGATCGTGATCTCGCACAGCATGCCGAACACGATCGTCAGGGCCAGCAGGCCACCAAACAGGATGACCGATTTGATGCTCGCGAAGATCAGTGCCGAGAAGCCCAGTGCGTAGATGATCGAGGTCGAGATGACGGCCGGACCGGCCTCAATCAGGGAGTCGCTGATCGACTCGACAGGGTCGAGGTGCCGCCGAGACGGCTCGTAGAACAGGAACAGTTCGTGAATCGTATCGTCGACGGCGATGCCGAGTGCTATCGAGGCGATCGTGACAGTCGCAATATCCAGCCGGATGCCCAGCCAGCCCATCATTCCCATCGTCATGATGACCGGAAACACGTTGGGAATGATCCCAAGCCAGATCGCGTCGAGCCGCTTCAACAGGAGCGCCATGCCGAGAAAGATGAAGAACAGCGCGGTTCCGAAGCTCGAAATCTGGCTAGTGGTGATATAGTTGATGATACGGGCATACAAGGGAACGTAACCACCAAACCGGATCGTGACACCCGTTCCCTCGAAAATCTTCCGGAGCAGTCCATCGGCCTTCGCTTCGAACTCCCGCAGTCGTACCGCGCTGACCATCGGCAGCCGGACGGTGAGGCGGGCTTCGCTGTAGTTCGGCATGTCGGTCATGTGCTCGAGGTCGTTGTCGGGATCCGACTCATACAGCATCAGAAGCTGGCTCACGGCATTGAACGAGTCTGGAACGCGATATGAAGCCGTCGCCCCGTCGCTCATCACCTGATTGAGCTTGCACAGGACGTCGAGGATCGAGGCGGCGCGCTGTATCTCGGGAACCGCCTCAAGCTCGTCGTGCGCTTTCTGCAGCCGGCGCAGAAACTCCGGCTCCTTGATCCCGTCCGGCTTGCCCGTCATCAGCCGCACCTCAAGCGGCAGATAATTTCCGTAATCCCGCTCGACTGCATCGCTGTCGACCCTGATGGGATTTGAGGGATGGAGAAATCCCATCGAATAGGTATCCACCTGCAGGTGGGAAATCCCCACGAAGCCGAACACGGTCGCCATGACAAGCAGGCACATCACGAGCCGGTAATGCTTCGGCATCAGCCGCACCCATGAGTCGACGACCCCGGCGAACGGCCTGTGGAGTTGCATTTCTGGCCCAGGCTGAAGTTTCCCGAGCACGAACGCGGCAGCGATCATCGAGAGCACGTATTCGGCCATGCAGGCAGTGCCGGCAAAGAAACCGAATCCCTTCAGAACCGCCATCGGGCTCGTCATGATCGACCAGAAGCCCAGGGCGTTGGTGATCGAGGTGAAGAGGCAGGGGGAGAGACACTCAATGAACACCTCTTCGAGCCCCTTCTCGCGATCTTCGGCGACACGCTGCAAATTATAACAATAGTTATTGTATACATACGCGACATCCGAGATCGACAGGATCATCATCAGTGTGGGAAGCACGATGGTGACCATGTTGAAATTCTGCCGGAACAGCCCGTAAAAGCCGATGAACCAGCCACCGCCCAACATCATGACGATCACGACGATGCCCAGAAACGGCTTCGAGCGGTACAGCAGGAAGATGACAAGTGCGATCACGACGTTCGAGATCAGCGAGAAGATCAGCCCGTCCCGTATGCTGAGGCGGTTCAGTTCGTCATACATCACGCCCATGCCGGCAAGCCGATAGGTCATGCCAGACAGTTTCTCGCGCACCGAAGCGATGATTCGGGGCCGCATCACGTCCATTTCTGGCGTCGCAATCGGCTCGATCAGCAGCACGGCAAACCGCTGCGCCATATCGGTCAGCAGCTTCTTCTTCAACGGATCGCTGAGGAACCGCTCCCGAATTTCCGCTGCATCCGATGCGTTCCTGACGTCCGCAGTGATCAGATCCTCGACGACCAACGTGTCACTGCCCTGCAGGCCGATATAGGGCGCGATGGCGACGCTCAAAACCCGTTTGAAGTGCGCCTCATCGGCTTCGATTGCCTTCGATGCCTTCCATAGCGCTTGCAATTTTTCAGGTTCGAACACCGTTCCTGGCCCGCCGCAATCGACGAGGGCGAGGATGATCTCGTCGTTGCCATACTGTTTTTTGAACTCGCGATAGCCGGTCAGGGTCGGGTCATCCTCGAGAAACCACATCTCGAGACTGTTGTCGATCCGGATCTGCGTCGCGAACGGCAGCCCCGCAAGCACGACGAGAATCGACAGGATGAACAGAACGGTCCGATGCCGCACAAGCAGGCGCGCGCAGGCGGCAAAGAACGGCGATGGCTTGTGCTGGCTCCCGTCGCTCATCAGGCAGCCCCTCCCGTCGCGTCACTTGCATCGGCGCGCTCGATAATGCGCACGATGCCGGTCGTCCCGTCCATCTCGACCAGATCGCCCGTCTTCACGCGCTTCGTGATGCCGGTGATGCCGACGATCGCCGGCAGACCCAACTCGCGGGCGACGATGACCGAGTGGGAGAGCATGCTTCCCCGTTCGATCAGGAGGCCGGCCGCCGTCGCAAACAGGGGCACCCAGCCCGGATCGGTGCGGGCCGCGACAAGAATCTCCCCGTTGAGGTTCATGTCGTCGCTCGGGTTCAGGATCACCTTCACCCGCTTCCGGACGATGCCGGAACAGCCACCGATCCCCTGGAGCACGTTCGGGTCATCGCTCTGCTGCACCTTGAGCACGCTGCGGGTCAGATCGTTGGTGTAGACGATCCCCTTCGTTTCGATGCGGTCCGGCAGCTCATCCATCGCTCGATAGGCGGCGAATTCGGCCTTGCGCACCGCAGCAAGTTCGCGCAGCTTCTGGCTGACGGCAGTACCAACGACATACGACATGATCTCATCCTTGTGCAGATAGAACACGTCCTCGTGATGATCAAGCACTCCCCGCTCGGCGAGGCGCCGTCCGATACCGATGAAGATGCGACGGGCCACCCCGTACATCTTCGTGCGGGCGAACCGCTGATATTCGCGCACGGCAACGGCCTTTTTGGCATACTCGGTGACGAATTTCATGATCGGCAGTTTCGGAATGAACCCCCACAACATCTGGTCCTTCAGAGCCTCCTCGACGCGCTTCTCGGCCTCCTCGCGCTTCTTTGCCTCCTGGCGGCCCATGTCCTCCTCGGGCGGCAGGGGGCCGGCGGCATAATTTTTCAGCATGCTGAACAGGAACTCCGGCTTCTCGTTCAGCGAGGGCTCCTCGAGTTTGAGCTCGTTCATGGTGCGGTAGCCGAACTCGTCGAGATACCCCCGGATCTGCTGCGCAAGCTCCCGCTCCTCGGCCGGGGAATCCGCCGCGGGGCCCGGAATGAATCGCCGATGCAGGGCGGCGGCATCGAGGGTCTGGAACAAGCCCGCGAGCGGCGCATGGGCCTTGATGAAACGGGCCATTTTCTGCATGGCGCGCATCGGAAGGGTGCTCTCGACGTTCCCCTGCCCCGCCACGAGGTCGTTCTGCAGGGCGTGATCGGCCCCCGGAATCCAGGATGCAATCAGGGATTTGAGGACGCCGTAAAAGATCATCGCCATGAAATCGTTGATGATCGGCGCCTTCCAGTTGCCAAGCACCGTCGTGACGAGTTCGTTGTAGATGCCGACGAGCCGATGGGCTGGAAGCTCGTCGAAGTCACAGTCCTTGTATTTATTATACATTTTTGTATATATATCCATGAACTTTTTGACTTCGGCATCGATGGTCCAGAACTTCCAGGCCAGATTCATCCCGACCCAGCCCATGCGGGGCAGCTCGATCAGCCAGCGGCGAAAGAAACCCGACTCCCGTTGCTCCTCGTGGGTCTCGGTCGAGAAGTCGAACGTCGCCTTGACCCCCATCATGCCCTCCATGAACCGGGCATTGAACGAGTAGCCGGGCAGCACTGAGACAAGGCGATACCAGTTTTTCAGGTTGTAGTAAATGCGGCCGTTGAGCAGGCCAAGCATATTCCCGAAGTTGAAATCGTATTTTTTGATGATCTCCTCGGATACGCCGAGAACCTGGCAGAACTGGACATACACGTTGTGATACGCGTTCAGCGCGAACGAGAAAGTGAGCGGGGTGGTGACGCCGGAATAGCTCTCGACGATGTTCGAGTTGTCCCACAGGGTTACATACGACCGCTCCGAGGGCCAGGGTTTGTCAATGGTCGTGACCGGCCGGGCCTGAAGGATCTTGACACGGCCGTCGCGGCCGACCACCCATTCGATGTCCTGCGCCACGCCGCCATACTGCCGTTCGATCCGGTGGCAGACGGCGGCCACAGCGCGCACCTGTGCCTCAGTGAGACAGGGCTTGTCCGCCTCGGCGGCCGGCACCTTCTCTTCGATCGTACCGTATCCCTGCTCCCGGTCGAACACGACCCGGTCCTCCTTGTGCGCGACTTCAGCCGTGTCGATCGGATACTCGTCCCGCTTGATCACCACGAACCGGTCGGCGTCGACGCTGCCCGACACAAGGCCCTCGCCGAGGCCCCAGACCGCGTTGATGAGGATCTCGTCGCCATATTTCGTCTGGGGATTCACGGTGAAGGTGACGCCCGAGACGACCCCGTCGATCATCTCCTGGACGACGACAGCCATCGAGATGCCATGCTGGGCGATGCCGCGCATGAACCGGTAGGAAACCGCCCGATCGGAGTACATCGAGGCCCAGCAGTTCACGACAGCCAGCGCGATTTCGCTTTCGGTGCGGCAGAACAAGTAGGTGTCCAGCATACCCGCATAGGAGAACTCCTTCGAATCCTCGCCCAGTGCGCTGGAACGCACGGCAACGAAACCGTCGGCACCGATCTGATTTCGAAGCGAAGTATATATTTCATCGGCGATATCCGGAGGGAGCGGATGGGAACAGATGCAATCCCGGACAGCCTTCGACGTCTCGGCAACCCGGATCGGCGATGAGCCGTCCAGCTGCCGGACAACGGCATCGAACTCGGCACGGAATCCCGCGACGAACGCATCGAAGCAGCGGCTCGAGACGATGACGAAGGGAGGCACCTCGGCGCCCGCTTCGACCAGCCGCAGCAGGTTCGCCCCCTTGCCGCCCGCGATCGGGGAAGCGTCGGCAGGGTTCATCGAGTTCGGGGTGATGATGCGTTGCGTCATCGGTGTGGCTCCTTATCGGTTCAGTGCGTAGAATCCGGCGTTCAGATACGTCGCGAAGCTCACCCAGATCAGGTAGGGAACAAGCAGCAGCGCCGACACCGGATGTTTGTTCCAGAGACGGGCGATCAGGACGAGGAGGGTGCCAACCAGGACCAGGATGTCGGCCAGAGCGGCTCCGGGAGCCTGGCAGCCGAAAAAAAGCGGCGTCCACGCCAAGTTGGAGGCGATGTGAACGCCGATCAGGGCATGCATCCTCGCAGGGACGGCACGTCCCTCGGCACGGTAATACAGCAGTAGGGAAGCGGCGATCATCAGATACAGCACGGTCCAGACCAGTCCGAACACCCAGCTTGGGGGTGTCAGAGGAGGCTTTCGGAGCGTCGCATACCAGGCATTCATCGGCATGGTCCTCCGTTCATCACATTCCGGGCGTCCCGGTGGCCCAGGCGTTCCAGGCCCCGGCGACGACCGCCAGGTGGTAGGCCAGCAGGTAGAACGTCACCACGCCACGGTACAATTTCGCGCCGCCCGCGGTCGGCCTGGCCGCATAAACACCCCCTGCGGCCAGAACGAGCAGGACGAGAGCCCCGGTCATTCCGAGCAGCAAGCCCGAGGCCGCGGAAAACAGCATCGCACACGCAGCCCGCAGCAGGAGATAGCCAGCCAGCATGTTGCCGGCCAACAGAACGACGGCACCGGCCGGACGCAGCCGCAGGGAATACGAGTCGACGCCCTCGCGTTCCTCTTCCCGGCCGAACGTCTTGCGGCCGAACTCGAAGACGTTGAAGACGAACCAGTTGCCGAGGGCGAACCAGAGAAACCCTTCGCCGGCCATCACGAGCGGGCGACCGGTCGCCATCGAGAACGATAGGAAGCCGAGGAGGGTCGCCGAGAAGGTGTGGGTCACGGCATACAGCTCCAGTTTCGGACGCATCCAGTCGCCGATGAAGAACTCCATGCGCATCAGCAGGGTGAAACACAGGACCAGCACCATCGTCGTGAACGAGGCCCATCCCATATTGGCAGCTATAGCAAGTTCGGCCAGGATAACGATCAGTGTCGCAGCCCCGAACTCGCCCAGGCTGATCAGCCCCCGCGCGAGCGGGCGGCCGGGATTGTATTCCCGGTCGTAGGCGTAATCCTTCACCTCGTCGAACAGACGCATGTGAAGGAACACGAGCCAGACGACGGCAAACCCGGCGGCGAGACGCATCGGCTCGAAGACGAAACCGGCCTCTGAAGGCCGGCCCATCAGGACGTTGGCGGCATAGAAGGCCGCGACGGTGAGGGTGATACCGACCGGCTCGTGCCGCTCGCGCAGGAACTGCCACCAGCGCCCGATCATGGCCGCCATCTTTCTGCCACAACGGCGGTATTCTCATGCAGACAAGCTTCCCGGTGAACGCCGGGTTCGCCCCCGTCGGAACCGCCACGCGATGGATGATGGTGCCTATCGCATTCGAACATGGTGCCTCTCTCCCTCCGGCTGCAGCATCATGGGTTCGCTCTTTCCGGATAGGCTACCATGGCCGGCTGGCAAACGCATCTGTTTTCACCTCCCCCGTGGAAACCGGGAACACGTGGAGCATCTCTACAAGTGTGGTATCATCGTTCCGAAAAGCCGGCAACAGCGCCAAGGGAGGCGGGAATGATCACGAATGTTCACTTCATCCTGTATGTCACCGACCAGTCACGAGCTGCGGCGTTTTACCGTCAGGCCCTCGGCATCGCGCCCCGGCTCGATGTTCCGGGCATGACCGAGTTCGACCTGCCGGGCGGTGCCGTTCTCGGCCTGATGCCCGAACGGGGCATCAAAAGGCTGCTGGGAGCCTCACTGCCTGATCCCTCGTGGGCTTCCGGGGCGCCGCGCGCCGAGCTGTATCTGATCGTCCGTGATCCGGCAAAAGCCCATGCGCAGGCGATGGCCGCCGGCGCCGTCGAGCTCAGCCCGGTCCAGCCGCGCGACTGGGGGCATGAAGCCGGATACAGCCTCGACCCCGATGGGCACGTTCTCGCCTTCGCCCGACCCGGTCCCGACTCGGATTGACCGCCGGCCCGACACCGGCACACATATTATATCAACAGGATTACCTTAATGAGTGAGAGCACCAATCAGGGTCCCCATCCCGTTTTCACGACGCTGAAAGCCCCGACAGGCACCAGCATTCCGCGCAGCAAGATCGTCACGGCAGCCGAAGCCGTCTCGATCATCCGCAACGGCGACACGCTCGTCACGGGCGGCTTCGTCGGCATCGGATTTCCCGAGGATCTCGCAATTGCCCTCGAAAAGCGGTTTCAGGAGACGTCGGCCCCGCGCGATCTCACCCTGCTCTACGCGGCGGGCCAGGGCGACGGCGCCGAGCGCGGCCTGAACCATTTCGGCCACGAAGGGCTCGTGAAGCGGGTCATTGGAGGCCACTGGGGACTGGTTCCCAAGCTCCAGAAGCTAGCCCTCGACGGCAGAATCGAGGCCTACAACCTTCCCCAGGGCGTCATCTCGCATATGTACCGCGACATCGCGGCCCACAAACCCCGCACGATCACCCCGGTCGGCCTGGGCACGTTCGTCGACCCGCGCCTCGGCGGGGGCCGCATCAACGAGCGCACGACCGAGGAGCTGGTCGAGGTGATGACGTTCGACGGCCGCGAGTATCTCGCCTACCGCACCTTCCCGGTGAATGTCGCTCTGCTGCGCGCCACGACGGCTGACCCCGAGGGCAACATCACGATGGAGCGCGAGGCCCTCACCCTCGAGGCACTTTCCATCGCCATGGCCGCGAAAAACTCGGGCGGCTTCGTCATCGTCCAGGTCGAGCGGATCGCCGAAAGCGGCACCCTCAACCCGCGCCAGGTCAAAATTCCCGGGATCCTCGTCGACTGCATCGTGCTCGGAAAGCCCGAGAACCACTGGCAGACCTTCGCGACGCCCTACAACCCGGCCTACTCCGGGGAAATCCGCGTCCCCATCAGTTCTCTGACCCCGATGCCCCTGTGCGACCGCAAGATCATCGCCCGCCGTGCCGCGTTCGAGCTGGAGCCCAACAGCGTCGTCAATCTCGGCATCGGCATGCCGGAAGGCGTGGCCGCTGTGGCGAACGAGGAGAAGATCATCGAGTTTTTGACCATGACCGCCGAACCGGGCGTCATCGGCGGCGTGCCCGCCTCGGGCCTCGACTTCGGGGCCGGCACCAACACCTCGGCCATCATCGACCAGCCGTATCAGTTCGACTTTTATGACGGCGGCGGCCTGGATGTCGCCTTTCTTGGCCTCGCCCAGACCGACCGCGAAGGGAACCTGAACGTCAGCAAGTTCGGGCCGCGTCTCGCCGGGGCGGGCGGGTTCATCAATATCAGTCAGAATGCAAAAAAAGTCGTCTTCGTCGGCACCTTCACCGCCGGGAAGCTCGAGCTCGCCGTCGCAGACGGGAAGCTGCGCATCACTGGCGAGGGAAAAACCAAGAAGTTCCTCCACCACGTCGAACATATCACCTTCAGCGGGAAACACGCCGTCGCTCGCCAGCAGCCGGTGCTGTACATCACTGAACGCGCCGTGTTCCGCCTCACCCCCGAGGGAATGGAGCTGGTCGAGATCGCCCCGGGCGTCGACCTCGAGCGGGACATCCTTGCGCAGATGGAGTTCCAGCCCGTCATCAAACAGCCGCCGCGCCTGATGGATCCACGGATCTTCCGGGACGAGCCGATGGGGCTGCGCGATCAGCTCCTCACCGTCCCGCTCTCGGCGCGCCTCACGCTGAATGCGCCGCTCGGCGTGCTGTTCGTGAACTTCGAGGGATACAACATCAAATCCGAAGCCCAGATCCTGCAGATCGAGCAGGCCGTCGCTGGCCTCGTCGGGCCGCTCGGCCGCCGCGTCGGCGCGATCGTGAACTACGATCATTTCACAATCTCCCCCGATCTGGTCGACGCCTACTCGGCAATGGTCGAACGCCTCATGCGAACCCACTACACCAGCGTCACCCGCTACACCACCAGTGCCTTCCTGCGCGTAAAGCTGGGCGAAGCCCTGAGCGAACGGGGTGTCTCCCCCTATATCTATGAGAGCCGGGAAGAGGCCGAGCGCGCCCTGACTCATCTCAAGGGCTCCTGAAGCCGTCCTTCACACGGGCGGAAAACACGAACCGGCCTCCGGAAGATCGTTCCGGGGGCCGGTTCGCGCTCACGGCGAAGTGGGAAGGTCAGGGCATGCTGGCGACGGGGAAAAAGCCTGCGGGATCGTCGGCATTCCCCGTTTTCGTCGTCGAGGGATGGATCGGAAGCGATCGCTCGATCACGACGGGCGGCGAGAGGGGCATACTGAGGCGCATCCGGACCGTCTTGTTCCGGGAAGCGCCGCTGTCGAGCTCGATCGCATCACATCGCATCCTCACGCCCGTCCAAAATCTGAACGTCTCGGTCCCCTCCTTTGCCCCACGCTCGACCTCACCGCGCGCAGGGTATGTGTCGTAGGTGACCGTTCCTTCGGATCTGACGATGATGAGCGACATCTCCCCGCCGAGATGGTAATCAGTGCGCCACTGAAGACAGCCGGCAAGATCCTTCTCGAGACGATTCGCGAGGGCCATGAACACCGTTTGGGCATGGATCTGCTCCGTTCCCGTCTTCGTCTGACGGCCCAGTTTCGAAAAGATCCCCATGATCAATCCCAGAAGCACCGCCGCACCGAACAGATAGGCCATCACCTCGACCAGGGAGAAGCCGCCGCGGCACCAGCGTCTGTCAGTTCGGAGGTGCATAGGTGAATCCCTTGATCGTCATCTTGCGCTTGGGCGCCGAAGAGGGCGCTCCGGGCATGCGGAACTGCGTCTCAACCTCGATGAGCCGGTACCGCGGATCGGCCCCGGCGTTCACGTTCACGACCATGTGATACGTGACACTACCGACGGTGCGGTCACCGTCCCATCGCTGGAACACCTTCGTGAACGTCGCGTTCGAGACATTGGCGATCTCGTCGAACCGCATCGCCTGGAAATCCGCCATACAGGAAAGCAGCTGCGCGTTCGCCACGACCGAGTCACGCGCCGCGATCGAGACACGCCGGGTGCTGACAAAATGCTTCACAAGCGGCATCAGAAGGACGGCGAGAATGATCATCGCAACGACGAGCTCGACGAGGGTGAATCCCCGCCACGGCGCCATCCGGTCCGTTCCGGTGTTCATGAACATCCACTTCCAAATATTATATTTATCATTATTCTGAAACTTTGACGATGTCGACACGCCTGTTTTTCGCCTGCTGTTCCTCGGTGTCCCCGGCATTTCCCCGTTGCCCCCGCCCGACATAGGTGATGCGGGTTGAGGGGATACCGTGATCGACCAGCCAGCTTTTCACCGCATAAGCACGCTGGACCGAGAGAACGAAGTTGTAATCGACCGGCCCCCGATAATCCGTGAAGCCCTCGACCCGGATCTTCAGTGTCGGCCGGTTGCGCAGCATGGTGAGAATCGTGTTCAGCGCGGGAAGCGAGGAAGGCTTGATTTCCGCCAGGTCGAAATCGAACAGGATCCCGTCAACCGAGACCCGGCCAGCGGCGTCAAGGTCCGAGGCGAGGGCCTCTCCTGCCATCCCGTCGATGCTGACGTCGAATCCGTCTTCCTTGTATTCGGCAGCCGTCTGCGACTTCAGCTGGACCGGCGGACGGGAAACCGCAGGCGGAACGGTAGTCGTGGCCCCCGGTCCGGGACTGCCGACGATCCCATCCACGGCGGCATCGCCAACGGCAGGCATCGTCTGGGAAGCGACGGCGGCCCGCGCGGGAACGAGCTGCACCTGCACCTCATTTCCCTGCTGGCCGAACGTAACGTCGTATCTCTTCGCCCGGTCTTCCGCCAGAGACGGGTTACAGCACAGGCTCCATGCAAGCAAGGCGGGAACCGCCCAAGGACGGAGTTCACGAATAGTAGCACGTATATTCATGGATAATCCTCCCATCCCAAACCCGACAAGCAATACCGGTCTACTCGGACTGCTTCACGATATCGACGCGGCGGTTCTTCGCACGCTGCTCTTCCGAGTCACCGAGCTGCCCGCGAGTCCCCTTTCCAACGCTGGTGATCCTCGTGGCGGCGATCCCCTTGGCGATGAGCCACGCCTTGACGGAAGCCGCACGTTTTTCCGACGTCCCCAGGCCGCCATCCGACGACTGGCCAAGAGCTTCGTATTCCTTCACGCCGGTGTAGTCGACATACCCCTCGACCGCAATCCGGAGATCGGGCTGGGCTTTCAAAAGCGCGAGCACCTGATTCAGGGCCTGCATCGTCGTGGCATCCCCCTGATCGACCGCACTCGAATCTGCCTCGAACAAGATCGCCAGTGAAATCCGGCCGGTCTCGGCCAGCTGGCCACTGACCACTTCCCCGGAAATCGCATCGATGCTGACGTCGAACCCGTCCTCTTTGTAGTCTGCAACCGACTGCGGCTGGAGCTGGGTCGGCGGCACGACAGGCTTGGAAAAAACGACGGATGTAGGCCGGACAACCGGGCTGCCAACGATTCCCGTCACGGCTCCGGCATCAGGGACCGGCATCGCATGAGTCGCAACTCCCGCCCGGGCCGGAACGACCTGCACCTGAACCTCGTTCCCCTGCTGGCCGAAGGTGACGTCGTATCGGGGGGCCGGGCCAGCCATCACGGAACCTCCAGCGCAGACGAGCGCGGTACACAGGGCAACCGAGCGGGCAAGGGCGCGCATCCATCCCTTGGATTGTTTCATGATTCCCCACCTCCGTCGTGTTTCATCGTTCTGCAGGGCAGCATCACGGGGCCAGTTCCCGGACGCTGAACAAAACCTTCGCCCCCTCGCGCAGGGGTTTTCCAAAATCATAAACCTTGGTCTTTCCTCCGGCGAGCCGCTCGATGACGTTTCCCCGAAGGGTATAGGTGATCTGCTGAAGCCCCCCGGATGTCATCACCTCCATGATGCAGCCGTCGGACGTCGGTTCGATCCGCCGCGCCATCCGGGAATCGGCGTGCAGGGTATCCATGAACGTCGCAGCCGCCAGATAGTAGGCGGCCACTTCCTGGTCGCTCGCGGAAAGGCGCCCCTGCTGCCGCCAGATATAGAAGTAGGCCCCCGCGACCAGGGTGAGGATGAAGATCACCATGACAAGCTCGATCATGGTGAAACCTCTCGCGGATGGGCGTGCTCGTTTATCTGCCAGGCTCGACCACATACTCTTCCTCTTCCGAGACACGATATCGATACAGGGAATCGGCACTCATGGCCGTCGGCGCCGCGTAGGGATCGTATCGCGGATCCCAGTTGATCTGCTTGGCATGGGCGTTCAGCATGCCGGCCATGTCGATCTCGCCGGCTGCCACGCCCCCTTTGATCGTGAATGCGTTCCGCGGCTGGAACTTGCCGCGAAGGCAGATCAGCTGTGCCTCGATGGGTTCGCTCGTATCCACCGTGATGTTTCCGGTGCAAACCAGAGTCAGGGGGGCCAGGGATTTGATCCCCGCGCGGATGGTGATGTTCCCGCCGACGATCAGAACCCCGCCGGCCACCACCGTCCATTTCCGATCGATGTGCAGGTCCTCCCGGCCAAGATACACGATCCCTGAAACCGTCAGATTGCCCACGGCATCGAGATGCCGATCCAGGTAGGCTTTTGGCGAGGGATACATGGCCGTGATCTTCGGTCCGAACTCCTTCACCCCCTCGATGCCGGACAGCTTTCCCTCGTAGAAGGCCTTCGCCGCCGTGCCGAACTTGCCCTCGGCCTTCAGCAGGCCCGCCACGCCGTCGTTCCAGAGATCGAGATTCGTCACCACTTCCGCCGGCGGATCCGCGTAGGTCTTGGCGACGGGAGCCTGAACCGTCCCGGTCTCCCGGTCAGGGATGGCGAGGTATTTGAGCCCCTCGATGAACGGCTCCGAAATGAGTGAGGTCTGGGCGTTGACCCATTTGCTCCACCCGGCGGCGAGACCAGCGGCATCGACATCCATATTATATAGTTGCGCATACAATGTAAAGTCGTCGGCATAATTGCGCGGGGTCGTCGGCGGGGCAAGGAACGTCTGTTTGAACCGACCAACGTCGGGGAAACCGGGGATGCCAATTTCCTTGAAATTTTTGGTCACTCCGGAAACATTGATCGTGCAATCGACGGAACGCACCCGCAGATACTGGCGGAGAACCGGTCCGAACAGCAGGGTCGGCGAGAAATCGGTATTGGTGCCGAAGGGCCGGATAAGACTGACACGGGGCGAGGACGGCACCAGAAAACGGACACTCAGGAAGTCGGAAGCGACGACGACCGAGCCTCCCTTGCTGATCGTGTAATCCTTCTTAATGCCCTGGAACTTCTCGTTCACCTGGGTGACCGTCGTTCCGCCTCCCTGGGGCGGGGTATTCACCGCCGTCTTCAGAGCATCATTGCTGTAGGTGCCAAACCGGAGCATCGAACGGTCGTCATACTCGGGACTCTGGGAGGAACCAGCCAGATTCAGAGACCAGGCACCGGATTCCGAGTTCAGAAACACCCAACCGGAGGTCTTCGATAGCTGATTCAGGTCGGGAACCGCGCCGACATCGATCGCCGGTGTCACGACGTTGATGCCGCCACCTACCCCGCGATTGTTCAAAAGAAGCGGGGCACCATTCGTGAAACCGGCGCCGTTTGTCATCTGCTCGAGAGCATTGATCGAGGCATCGGCAGGTTTTTTCCGGATGAAACACGTGAATTTCCCGATCACGGGGTGCACACAGAGAAACACCTTGACGCCACGGCTCATCCGGACCTTCCGGCGAGCCATGCCAACTTCGGCAACAGCCTCGACGTCGATCCGTCCCATTTTTTCCACCGGATCGTCCCTGAATCCCGGGGCGCCGGCATTCAGAGGACGCCACTGGGAAAGTTTCACCCGAAGCGAGAGATCGCCGCCAAGCTGGGTGATGTACTGTTTGAGTTCATCGCAGGGCTCGACGTCGCCCTCGTAATTCGTTCCGCCTTCTCCAAAAAGGGCGTCGTAAAACTCACGACGGACGAACAGGGGCGTGGCGTCGTATGATCCGCTTGCCAGGGCCGCGACGGCCCAGCCGGCACCTGCTTCCGCAAGGCCCAGGGCACGGCTGGCATCTATAAAATAGGCAGCGCTATGCACTTGCCCCCGCGTCATGAAGCTGAGGGCGCCGAACAGGAGGCCGACGACCAGAGCGATGGCAACGATCGCGGGAAGCAGGAAGCCCCGCCGTGAGCCGCGAAACACGCCGCTGGTCTTCGTCGGGGTTGCCTCAGCCTGGGAGCGAATCACCGATTCGTACATCCGATTCTCTGATGTCGTGAAGCAGGACCGGTCGGAGAGAGACCGGTCCTGCCCATACTACCACGAACTTGTCAGGAAGTTTTCAAGAATCCGTCACTGGAATCCATCACTCCCGTCTCCCGTGGTTTCCGGGTTCGCTTTCTGGAGAGTTGAAGCGGGATCGACGGCCGGATTCTGGGGAACAGCAACCGGATCGGTCTTCACCGGAGCCACCGGCGTCGCTGCCGGAGCAGGAGCCGCCGGAGTCGGTGCCGGTGCCGGAACAACCTGTTCGATGCGATCGGAGGCGAGCACCAGCTTCTCGCCCACCTTCCACTCAAACTCCTTCATGTCTGCATGCTCGGGCCGGACGACGACGTGGCCTTCGATCAGGTTGACCGAACCGGCTCCGCCCCGAAGTGCAAAGCCAATCGTCGTGCCACGGACGCCCAGAACGGCGCCCGGAACCCGCACGGCAAACCCTTTCTTGCCGCGTTTGAAGGCCGCTGTGAATGCTGCGTCTTTCGTTTCAAAGCCATCGGCCCGGCTCTGGATGACGCCCTTGCCAGTGACGTCGATGGTGCCACCACTGTCGTAGGCAAGCCGGACAGCCGCTTTATCCCCGGTGAGTTCGACACTGCCGCCCGGCGGAACGGGTGCGGCCTCGGTCGTGATCTGTTTTTTGGAACCATCGGGCATCGTGATCGTTCCTCCCTGGCCGGAAACCGCCGCCCAGGTCGTGGCTGCCGGCGCCGTCGGCGTCGGTGCCGCTGCCTGAGGAGCCGGAGC
>DATCTT010000027.1:0-64622 GCA_036567845.1 Candidatus Ozemibacteraceae bacterium
CGCGGCGTTCATTTTTCAGGATGTTCAGAAACGTTTCGATCGTCTGCCGTGACGCGTCAGACGAGGAGACAAGGCTCGAGGTGAGATCCTCGATCACCGAGGAGCGGTGTTCGGGTGGCACGAGGCGGGCGAGATTTTCGAGGGGGCCGGCGCTGGGTGGCGTGACGGCTAGTACGGACGGGATATCGCCCGGGGCAATCGTGATCCCGAGTCTGGCGAGCAGATACGCGGCCA
Organism: Candidatus Ozemibacteraceae bacterium; assembly: GCA_036567845.1. Lineage (GTDB taxonomy): Bacteria > Muiribacteriota > Ozemobacteria > Ozemobacterales > Ozemobacteraceae > MWAR01. The sequence goes on from DATCTT010000027.1 coordinate 235, forward strand.
GCGGGCCGAGTGGCGGCGGTGAGAGCAGGGCCGGCCCGAAGCCGGCAAGCACGAGATCCTGCGGAAACAGCTTCAGAAGCACGGCCGCCTGGCTGGGCGGCATGAGCGGGACAACGCTGCATGCGCGTTTCAGAAACATCGCGCGGACCGTCGCGTCGAACCGGGCGAGGGTCATGGTTGCAAGCAGTGCCTGCGAAGGGGGAAGGGAGGGAAGCAGCGTGTCCCAGAATGCGGTGGGGGCGCCCTTGAGCGGCAGAAGAAGCAATTGCAGATCAGCCCAAGTTGGCCGCTGCAGCGGATCACCCGCCTCATCGGCCCAGGCGGCGAGGAGCTTCCGCAGGTCCTGGGTGGGTGACGAGCCCGTCGAACCCGGGGACCGCGTGCTGCCGGTGCTCATACCTGTGTCTCGAACTGCATAACTATTTTTCATTATGCCATTTCCACGTGTCTGACGCAAACCAGATGGGCAATCCCGGACAGCCGCAAGCCTTCCGGACCGGCATCTCGCGTTCGACCGAAGAGTGCGGTATTCTGTTGGCATCATGAAACGCTTCGATGTCGCCGGGCTGGGCCAGTGTTCCATCGATCTGCTGGCCACGGTGTCGGCATACCCGCCAGTCGATGTGAAAGCCGAAACCTCCGCGTTCGAGATCCAGGGCGGCGGTCCCGTTGCGACGGCTCTCGTCGCGGCTTCCCGGCTTGGCCTCTCCACCGCCTTTCTCGGAAAGATCGGGGGGGATGAGTATGGCGAGCTGATCCGCAAAGGTCTCGAAGATGAGCGGGTGAACCTCGAAGGACTGGTGACGGCCCCGGAAAAGACATCCCAGACCGCGTTCATCGCCGTCGAGCAGGGAAGCGGCCGCCGAACCATCTTCTGGCACCGCGGCTCCGCGTTTCCCCTCGAGGTGGACGAGCTGCAGAAGGACGTCATCCGGCAAAGCCGTTTTCTCCACCTCGACGGGCTTCACATCCAGGCTTCGTTCGAGGCGGCAAAGCTCGCGCGTCGCATGAAGATTCCCGTCATGCTCGATTCAGGCACATACCGACCCGAAATCGAGCCCCTGCTGCCGCTGATCGACTACCTCGTCGTCGGAAAAGGTTTTGCGTTCAGCTTTCTCAACACGAAAGATCCGGTCGAAGCCCTCCAGGAGCTGACAACCTACGGATGCCGCATGGTCTGCATCACGCTGGGTGATGAGGGCTGCGTGGCGGCCGCAAACGGGGTGCTGTTCCGCCAGCGCGCCTGGAAGGTCAGCCCGCTCATCGATACGACCGGGTGTGGCGATGCCTTCCACGGCGGGTTGATCTACGCCTTGCTGAAACAATGGCCCACCCCGACATGCCTTGGCTTTGCCGCTGCTGTCGCGGCTCTCAAATGCCGTGCCCTTGGCGGCCGCACTGCCCTCCCGACTCTCGAACAGGCTCTGAGCCTGCTTCCGAAGCGTCTGCAGCCCGTTTCCTGACGGTTTCCGGGGCAGGTGCCGGCCGGAATGGCGGCTATCTGAGACATCCGTGCCGTTCGAGGGGATAGATCCGAGGTCACAACCGGCCCGGGCATTGACGGGTTCCGGTTTCATTCCTATAATTGATACAACGTTGTACACCCGACCCGGAAAAATCCGCTCCAGAAGGGAATGGAGGTTGCATATGATGTTTCGCACAAAAACCAGGATTCGTATCATTTCGCTTTTCACCGCCCTGATGTTCGTGGCTTCGACGTTTGGGGCCTACGCACAGCAGGGAACGATGGTTCAGCAGATCCCTGCCGGAACCAAGGTCGACCTCTCTTCCCTCGCGAACAATGTTCCCGAGATCGGCATGCTCAAGACCAATCTGGGCACGATCGAGGCGGCGCTCAAACAGATCGAAACCACGGCGGCGCCGCTCTACAACAAGGTCGCCCCGTCCAACATGGAAGCCATGACCATCGGTGAACGGATCAAGGCGATTCTCGGCAACACCAAGTCGATGGTCAACGACAGCATGAGCACCTACAAAGGCCAAGTCAACGACTGGTATGCGCAGCGCGGTCTTCCCGCCGATCCATCGTTCGAGCAACAGCTCGGCGTGGGGCTCAATGAGCTCGGCGTTCAGGCCGGCCAGATGCCCTTGAATGGCAAGGGTGACGCGATCGTTGCCAAGCTCAAGACGATTGTTGATGCGATCAAGACCAAGATGCAGACGATCATCAACGCCATCCGTGCCCGCATCGTGGCCCTGGCCCAGAAGGTCGGCCTCATGAAGAAGGACGAGAAGGGCCCGGCCAAGGACAAGACGGGGTCGATCGAGCCCCAGGCCGACGTGCAGTATGCCGACACCTTCTCCGGCAAACTCCAGAAGGGCGTTGCTGAAGGCACCAAGAATGCCAAGCAGTCGCTCAAGAGCAGCTTCTCATTTACCAACCTGGCCGTGACCACGACCGTCGCGGTGGGCACCAACTTGGCCCTGCAGATGATCAAGGGTGAGAAGCCCTCGTTCGGAAAGGCCGCCAAGGCCGTTGCATCGCTTGAGTTCGCTGGCAGCGTCGTGGGTTCCGCAATTGGTGCCGCAGGTGGTCAGTTCACCGCTTCGATCGTCCGCTCCTTCCTGCCCGGCCCGATCGGCTGCCTCGTGGGCGCCGTGATCCCGGTCATGATGGGCTCGGCCGCCGGCCAGATCGGCTCCTCGCTTGCCGGTGACATCAAGAACCGCCAGTTCGACCTGGGCAAGGCGATCAAGTCGATCGACCCCGTGGATCTGATCGGCTCCTCAATCGGTTCCACCATCGGCATGGCGCTTCTCTCGCCGATCCCCGTCATTGGGCCGATCATCGGCGGTATCGTCGGCGGCGTCGTGGGCAGCAAGGTTGCCAAATGGGTCCAGGGGATCTTCAAGGGCAACAAGATCAGCATCTTCAACCGCGGCCGGAACTTCACCCCCTCTTCGAGCTCGAACTCCAGCTCCGGCATCACCTTCGGCAGCGGCCAGAGCTTGGGCATCTTCACCGGCGGCCAGGCCGGCAACGGCATGATCCCGACCGGCAACGCCGAAACCCCGGTCAGCGGCGATGTCCAGACTGTCGAGAAGAAGTATTACGAGACCTATCTCAACTACAACCGCCTGGTCGAAGCCGGCAAATACGACGAAGCCAAGAAGGTGTACGAAGACCTCAAGGTGTATTCCGACCAGTATAACGCCCTCAAGAACCAGGCCAAGTAAGCTCTTCCTCCTGTCCGAATCCAAACCCCCGTCGGCATTGCCGGCGGGGGTTTCCCTTTCGCTGCATTTGCGCCGCTGGCGGATTGACGGGAATCCGGGGGTGTAGTACCATTCTGCGCCATCGATCGTCAGGTCCGGTTCGTGGAGGCGGAACAGTGAAGATTCTCGTTCTGGGTTCAGGAGCGCGCGAACACGCGCTGGTGCACTCTCTCTCCCATTCCCCCTCGGTACTGAAAATTTATGCCTGCCCCGGGAACGCCGGCATGCGGGATATCGCGGTCTGCCAGCCGTTCCGCGGGAACGCCGAACTGGTTCAGTTCGCCCGCGACAACGTCGAGCTGGCCGTGATCGGCTCGTCACGCTATGTCGCCGAGGGAACCGTCGATGCCCTGGTGCGCGCCGGCATCCCCGTCATCGGACCTGCTGCCGACGCCGGCCGAATCGAGACCAGCAAAGCCTTTGCGGCGGCGTTCATGGTCAAGCACAACATCCCCTCGCCGATGACCCAGGTGGTCGCGAACCCGCGCGAGGCCGAGAAGTTTCTCGACGAGAACCCCTGGGTGCGTGTCGTCAAGTGCGACGGCTTCTCCCGCGGAAGCGGCGTTGCCGTCGTCGACTCGACCGACGAGGCCAAAGAAGCCGCACATCGCCTGTTCAAGGCCTTTGGCCCGCCGATCATCCTGCAGGAGCGCGTCAAGGGCGTCGAGTGCTCCTACACCATCCTGACCGACGGCCGACAATGGGTTTCCTTCAGCTCCTGCCGCGATTACAAACGTGCGAACGACAACGAGACCGGCCCGACGACCGGTGGCCTGGGCGCCGTCAGCCCCTCGCCCGATCTGACACCCGAGCTCGAGGAGCGGATCCGGCAGCGCATCGTCCTGCCTGCTGTGGCCGGGATGCAGAGCGACAAGCTGTTGTATCGTGGCTTCCTCTCGTTCCAGCTCATGCTGACGCCGAGCGGCCCCAAAGTGCTCGAGTTCAACGCCCGCCTCGGGGATCCCGAAACCCAGAGCATTCTCGCCCGGTTCCGGGGGAACTTGGCCACCCTGCTGATGGACTGCGCGCTCGGTCGTCTCGACTCGACCGGTTCCGAGGTCGCTTTCGGGAAGCACAGCGCCGTCTCGGTCGTGCTTGCCCGGGCCGGATACCCCCTTGACGAACAAGTCCTGCCCGAGATCCGGAAGCTGGAGGACGTGAAAGACTCGACGATCTTTCATGCCTCGAACGAGCTTGGCCCGTCCGGTGAGTGGGTGTTCCGCAGCGGCCGCCTCATCACCCTTTCGGCGGTCGGTGAGACCCTCGCCGATGCCCGCCGCATCGTCTACGGCGATATCGATCGGCTGATGCTGAAGAATATCCATTTCCGGCGGGACATCGGCGCCTCCTGAGATGCCCCGCAACCAGACTTCCTGAAAAACCATCAGGCCCCGGATTCCTCCGGGGCCTGATATTTTCAGATATATATATATCAAATCATCGATTTCAGGAAGGTGAGCTTCGAAAGCGTCTTCATCAGCCACATCTTCTTGCCGGGCAGATCGTCCGGACCGAAGACCGCCTTCGCGTTCCCCTTGTCATCCAGCTCGATCCGATATTCCTTCGACACCGCGATGTCACTCATGATGCCGGACCGGAGCTCCGCGGCGAAGGCACGGGACTTGATCGCGGCGACGACTTCCGAGTTTACTTCCTCGCTCAGGTAGTCCATGTTGTAGGTGCCGATAACCGCGACCTTGCCGTCGAACACAAAGGTTTTCGCATGGAGCTTGCGCTGCGCGGCGAAGGTGAAGATGCGGGCGGTCGGGATTTCCTTGAGAATGCGTTTCCAGTCCGCATAGAACATCGCCTGGGTCGCGAGACTGTCGGTCGAGGCGGGGCTGTTGGTGTGGATGATGATCCGCACGCCGCGTGCGCTGGCGCGCTTGAGGGCTGCGTTCGCCCGTTCCGTCAGGACGACATAGGGGTTCTGGATCACGATCTCGGAGCGGGCACCGTCCATGAACCGGATCAGCTGGTCGGTGATGTCGTTGCGGGGGCCGGCGAGCGAGTGCTTGTCGATGATCTTGACCGGTGCCTCGTGCGCTCCGGCGAAGGATTCGAAGCCGCTGAAACCCTTCAGATGCTTGTAATTGGCGAGTTCTGTTTGATACTCGGTGAGCGCCTTGGTCCGCCGTTTGTCCAGGTTCTGGGCCGTGGTCAGCGCGTTACCGCCGATGTGGGCGGACATGGCGTCGAAGGCGAGCTCCAGCTCCTTGCTCATCACGTCGATGTTGCCCCACAGATCCTTCGTGATGTTCGTCTGCTTGCGCTCGGTGAACTCCTCGTCGAACGCCAGGTCGAGCTGCTTCGCGATGGCGGCGCTGCGGACGACCACGTCACAGTCACGATACGCCGTCGGCATGTCTTCCGGATCGACGAAGTAGTGGCTCGAGATGTTGCGGCCGCCCACGACCGAATACTCCCCGTCGACAACGAGAATCTTGTCGTGGTTGCTGGCCATCAGCTTGCGCGGGTCGAGCACGAACGTCACGAGATTCTCATGAACTGGGTTGAACACCTTGACTTCGACGTTGGGATAGCTGACCAGTTCCTGGACGAAATCCTGGCCCATCAGCTTGCGCGTGAAGCCCTTCGTGCCGCGGGCATCCATCATGAACCGGATCTTGAGCCCTTCGCGGGCCTTGCGCAGCAGCGCGCCCTGGAGAGCCAGGCCGAAGATATCCTTGTCGACGATGAAATACTGGATGTCGATCGAGGTGCGGGCTTCGTTGACCAGCTTCCAGCGGGTGTACCAGGCATCCGAGTTCTGATACAGCAGCCGGACGTCAGCCGCATCGTCACTCCCGCCCGAGGCCGGCCGGAACTGGTCGAAGCTGATGTCGGGCGCTGGCAGGAAACGGGCTGCAAGGTTCTCATAGGCGATCATGAACGTCTTGTAGTCGTCCTGTATGTTCGTGAACGACCAGACGTTCTTGAAATACGAGCCGAACCGGAAAATCTTGACCGGGAAGGCGAGCCACGAGGTGTCGCGATACTTGCCATACTGCGCGGCCACGACGGAATACTTGGTCGAAAGGGTGGTCTTCCACTGGTCGAACTGTTTGTTCGCGGCGTAATACTTGAGCCGGGCCTGCGCTTCGCCGGCCCAGGCGGGGTTGCGGGTGTCGGAAGCGAGTTGCTGCAGGATCTCAGTGGCCTTGGCTGTGTCGCCCTTGAGCTGTTCATAGGCTTTGGCCAGCTCATACTTCAACTGTGCCGCATGGGCCGAGGCTGGATTGGCCTGAAGATACTGCTCGATACGGGAAATGGCCGCATCGGGGGATTTCCGGTTCTGGTCGCTCCAGAGCGCCTGGAGCATACTGCGGATCTCGGTGGGAAGCTGGGGGGCGACCTTCGCTGAGGAGGTCGAGCCCGTGGAGGAGGTCGCGGACTCGTCGGTGCCGGAAGGCGTCGCCGTTTCCTGATCGATATCCGAAGCTGCCTGCGCTTCGTCCGTCGACTGGTTCAACGTTGCCTCGTAGGCGCCCTTGGCCTGGGTGTAGGCAGCGAGCGCCTTCTTCACCTCGGTCTCGGAAAGTCCCTTCGAGACGGCGTCCTGATACGCCTTGTAGGTGGAGATATACTGGTCGTAAACGGCCCGTGTGTCGGTCTGGCCGAACGCGGTTGCCGATGCCAGCATGAGGAACAGGGACATCCGGACCCAGGTCGACGGAGTGCGCTTCATACGGTACCTCCCAGGCTCTTCAAAGGATAATTTGTCCAATTATACGAGCGAACCCGGGGGGGGCGTAAAGGGTACGCAGTTCCCCGCGAAGAATCTCACGAGAGATTTGAGAGGTTCTCGCAAGGGGGAAGGGGGCGACACGGGAGACCTCTGTACGTATTCTGGATGAGAATTTCCTGCGGCAATTGGCAGAAACGAGGAGTTTTCAGGCGGGGCTTGAGGGCGCCGGATAGCGGAACAGGCCAGAAATGCCCAGCAGGATGGCGGCGAGGAGCGGCAGGAAGGCGATCCGGATGAGATGCGGCCCCTGGAACAGGTACACCTTCACCTGGCCGGGCTCCTGCTGGGTCAGCCGAAGCGTGTAGGTGCCGTTGCGTGTGGCGGGGGCATAGATGGTCTGCCAGGTTGGGGGGGCCGCCGGGTCAGGCGGCCGGAGGAGATGAACCGTCTGATCGGTCACGGGGGCGTTGTCGGGGTTCAGGACCTCGATACGAACATCACGGAGTTCACGCTGTTTCGCCCCAACATCGATACGGAACGGATCCCCGGCCGTTGCCGCGAAGGTGAGCTCCGATGCGAACGGCGTGGCAGGGGCCTGTGCGGGTTCGAGGCCGAGCATTCCTTCGCCGATGCCGGCCTGAAAATAATTCGGATCGATCAGGAGAAGGGCCGCTGTTAGAATACCAAGAACGATAAAATAGCGGATGATGATCCAGGCCACGCCTCCGCGTCGGTGCTCTCGCATGCGTTTCACTCCCTCCAATCCCTTTCTCCCGTGGTGCCTGCCGGTTCCCGCGGCACGCCCCATACCGATACGATATCAAAAATCCGTTCCCCAGGTATGCCTATTGGTGAATGTTGCGGGGTGGGTGTGGGGGCGGGTCTCAGACCCGCCCCTACGGAAACATCGATGTCAAGGGTTCCGGAGGTCGATGACGGGCTCGTCGCCGCGCAGGTCGAGAATCAGGCCCGAGCCGTCGGGAATCGCGTTGGCGATCAGGCGCCGGGCGAGGCGGGTCTCAATCTCCTTCTGCACGAGCCTCTTGAGAGGGCGAGCGCCGTACGCGGGGTCGTAGCCGCGTTCGATCAGCCAGGCCTTGGCGGCATCCGTGACGGTGAGTGTGAGACGGCGTTCGGCCAGCCGCTTCCGCAGGTCGCCGAACTGGAGGTCGATGATCGAGCCGAGCTGTTCGCGGGTGAGGGGGGTAAACAGCACGATGTCGTCCACCCGGTTCAGGAACTCGGGCCGGAACGAGCGACGCAGCTCGGCGAGCACGGTCTCGCGAACGCCCGTTTCCAGGGCGCCCGACGTGGTGATGCCCTCCAGCAGCGCCTGAGAGCCGATGTTGCTGGTCATGATGACGACGACGTTCTTGAAGTCGACGGTGCGGCCCTGGGAATCGGTGAGCCGGCCATCATCGAGCAGCTGAAGCAGCACATTGAACACGTCGGGGTGGGCCTTCTCGATCTCGTCGAACAGCACAACCGCGTAGGGCTTGCGCCGCACAGCCTCGGTCAGCTGGCCGCCCTCGTCGTAGCCGACGTAACCGGGAGGCGCCCCGATCAGCCGCGACACGGCGTGTTTTTCCATATACTCACTCATATCGATCCGGACGATGTTCTCCTCGGTGTCGAACAGGGCCTGGGCGAGGGCCCGGGCCAATTCCGTCTTCCCGACGCCCGTCGGGCCCAGGAAGATGAATGAGCCGATCGGCCGGCGGGGATCCTTGATGCCAGCACGGGAGCGCAGCACGGCGTCGGCGACGAGGCGGACGGCCTCATCCTGGCCGATGACCCGCTCGTGAAGCACCGAATCGAGCTTGAGCAGCTTCTCCCGCTCGCCCTCGACGAGGCGCGTGACCGGGATGTTCGTCCAGCGGCTGACGATCGCGGCGATCTCCTCCTCGTTCACCTCCTCGCGCACGAGCCGGCCGGTCGACTGTTTGCGCTTCAGTTCGGTCTCGAGCTCCGACAGCCGTTTCTGGGCTGCCGGGAGCCGCCCGTGCCGCAGCTCGGCGGCCTTTTCGAGATCGTAGGCCCGCTCGGCCGCCTGGATATCGTGGTGCATCGTCTCGATCTCGGCGCGCAGGGTCTGCACGCCCCGAATCGCCTCACGCTCGCTTTCCCACTGGGCTTTCATCGCATCCGAACGGTTTTTCAGATCGGCGATCTCCTTCCGCACGTCGGCCAGGCGGGTGGCGCTCGCCTCGTCTTTTTCCTTGGCCAGCGCCGCCTCCTCGATCTGGAGCTGCATGATCCGTCGCAGCACGGTGTCGAGTTCGGTCGGCATTGATTCTATATCTGTACGAATAGTTGCGCAGGCTTCGTCGATCAGGTCGATCGCCTTGTCGGGCAGGAACCGATCGTTGATGTACCGGTGCGAGAGTGTGGCGGCTGCGACAATCGCCGAGTCGGCGATCCGGACGCCGTGGTGGACCTCGAACCGCTCTTTTAGGCCGCGCAGGATCGAGATCGTGTCGGCCACGTCGGGCTGCTCGACCAGAACCGGCTGGAATCGCCGCTCCAGGGCGGCATCTTTCTCGATGTGCTGCCGGTACTCGTCGAGCGTCGTGGCGCCGATGCAGTGGAGCTCGCCCCGTGCGAGAAGTGGCTTGAGCATGTTACCGGCATCCATCGAGCCCTCGGCCTTGCCGGCCCCGACGATGGTGTGGAGCTCGTCAATGAACAGGATGACCCGGCCCTCGCTCTGCTTGATCTCGGCGAGAACAGCTTTCAGACGCTCCTCGAACTCGCCCCGGAACTTCGCGCCGGCGATCAGGGCGCCCATATCGAGTGCGAACACCGTCTTGTCCCGGAGTCCCTCGGGCACGTCCCCGCGCAGGATCCGCTGGGCCAGGCCCTCGACGATGGCGGTCTTGCCGACGCCAGGCTCGCCGATGAGCACCGGATTGTTCTTTGTCTTGCGCGACAGGATGCGGACCACGCGCCTGATTTCGTCATCCCGGCCGATCACAGGGTCGAGCTTGTTCATGCCGGCCTCCCGCACCAGGTCGCGGCCATACTTCTCAAGAGCCTCATAGGTCTGTTCGGGGTTGGCGGAGACGACCCGCTGGTTGCCCCGGACCTCGGTAAGGGCCTTCAGAAGGCGTTCGCGGTCAATCTTAAATGTGGCGAGCAGCTTCCCTGCCGGCGTCGAGCCTCCCGCCGAGATCATCGCCAGGACCAGGTGTTCAACCGACAGATACTCGTCCTTCAGGCTTTTCATCTCGGCCTCGGCGGCCACGAGAATCTGCGAAAACTCGCGCGTGACATACACCTGGTCGGGTTTCATGCCGGGGCCCGAAATACGGGGCTTGCGGCCGATCTCGTCGGTCAGGCGGGATTTCAGGTCGTCCAGGGGGACGTTCATCCGATTGAACAGGCGGGGAACGAGCCCCTCGGCATCCTCGAGCAGCGCCGACAGCAGATGCTCCGGCGCGACTTCCGCGTGTCCATACTGGACGGCGAGATTCTGGGCTTTCTGCAGGGCTTCCTGCGATTTCTGGGTGAAACGATTCATATCCATTGATATCTAACCTCCGGCGTCCGCCGCGGGTGAAAAAAGATGTTCCCCGCTGTAACTAACAAAAATCGTGCCACAGGCAAAAGTGTCTCTGGAAGACCGCTGTCACCGGTCGAACACGTGCGACGTCGCATCAGACAGCCTCCCGCGCGACGTTTCCGTCGCATCCAGATGCCCCCAAGTGCCGGGCGAAACACGATCGCCCGCCTCTCCTCGGCTCCCGCCTGTTTTCTCGCCAGCCGGCTCGCATATCGCCGCTTGACGGTTGAGGGAAGGTACTATATACCCATAGAACATGCGGCCCCAGAGAGCCGTATGACAGGGAAAGGAGCAGGATTCATGGCACAACGGGGTATCCGTGAGTATCATGGCAAGAAGATGCTGGCCCGCCACCTGGGCGAGTATCTGAACGGCGGGATCGGCTACGACGGCAAGATCGTGCTCGTTGACGAGAAAACCGACTGGAAACAGCTGCGCACGGAGAATCCGTGGCTCGGCTCGATGCCTCTGGTCGCGAAGCCCGATCAGCTGTTCGGCAAGCGCGGAAAGCATGGTCTCGTGCTCGTCAACAAGAATTTCGACGAGACCAAGGCCTGGATCATCGAGCGCATGGGCAAGACCACCAAGGTCGGCGAGACGACCGGCACGCTCACGCATTTCCTCATCGAGCCCTGCATTCCGCACGAAGCCGAATATTATGTCGCGATCAAATCGACCGCCGAGGGGGATGTGATCTACTTCTCGCTTGAAGGCGGCATCAGCGTCGAGGAAAACTGGGACAAGGTCATCCAGATCCAGGTGCCGGTTCTCAAGGGCATCGACGGGATCGACATTGAGAAGGTCCTGCCCGCGCAGCTCGGCAAGAACAAGAAGCTCGTTGCCCGGTTCATCATCGGGCTGTACAAGTATTTCGCGGCGCTCCATTTCACCTACCTCGAGATCAACCCGTTCGCCATCGCCGGCGAATCGATCATTCCGCTCGACATGGTCGCCAAGCTCGACGATACGGCTGAGTTCTGCGCGGCGAAGTTCTGGGGGGAGGACATCGAGTTCCCGGCCGCGTTCGGCCGCAACTTCACACCGGAAGAGCAGAAAGTGCGCGAGCTCGACGCGATGTCGGGTGCTTCCCTCAAGCTGACCCTGCTCAATCCCGATGGCCTCGTTTGGAACATGGTCGCGGGCGGCGGTGCCTCGGTCATTTTTGCCGACACGGTGTGCGATCTGGGCTTTGCGAAGGAACTGGCATTTTACGGGGAGTATTCCGGCGACCCCAGTACCCAGCTCACCTATGAGTATGCCAAGACCGTCATGGATCTGATGACCCGCAAGCCGGACCCGCAGGGGCGGCCGAAATGCCTGATCATTGGCGGCGGCATCGCCAACTTCACCGACGTTGCGAAGACCTTCACCGGAATCATCATGGCGATGAAGGAATACGCAAAGAAGCTTCAGTCGGTGGGTGCCCGGATCTACGTTCGGCGCGGCGGCCCGAATTACCACGAGGGCCTCGCCAAGATCAAGGCGGCGGCGACCGAGCTCGGTCTGCCGATCGAAGTGCACGGGCCGGACTACCACATGACCCGTGTCGTGCGCGACGCCCTCCAGACGGCGTGACTGCGGAAAGGAACCAGAGAAGACCATGAAACGACCGTCATATCTTCTGTTCGATAAAAACACCCGCGCGATCGTCTTCGGCATGCAGACGAACGCCGTCCAGCGCATGCTCGATTTCGACTACTGCTGCAAGCGGGAAAAGCCCTCCGTCGCCGGCATCGTCGACCCGGGCCGCTCGGGCACCAGCAAATGCTTCTATGGCAAGAAGGAAATATTCGTGCCGGTCTATCCCGACATCGCGACGGCCGTCGCGGCTCACCCCGATGTCGACGTGATGATCAACTTCGCCTCGTTCCGGTCGGCCTACGACACGACGATGCAGGCACTTGACGCCGAGCAGATCCGCACGATCTGTGTCATCGCCGAGGGCGTTCCCGAACGTTTTTCGCGTCACATGCGCGCTGTCGCCCTCGAGCGCGGTAAGACGATCATCGGCCCGGCCACTGTCGGCGGCATCGCGGCCGGCGCCTTCAAGATCGGCAACACCGGCGGCACGATCGACAACATCTGCTCCTCCAAACTCCACCGGCCGGGCTCGGTCGGCTTTGTGAGCAAGTCCGGCGGCATGTCGAACGAGGCCTACAACATCATCGCCCGCAACAGCGACGGCCTGTTCGAAGGCATCGCCATTGGGGGGGACGCGTATGCCGGTTCGAATCTGCTCGAGCATCTGATGCGCTTCGAAGCCAATCCCGCGATCAAGATGCTTGTCTGTCTCGGTGAGGTTGGCGGCGAGGAGGAATGGCGCATCGTCGATGCTCTTCGGTCGGGCAAGATCAAGAAGCCTCTTGTCATGTGGGTCACCGGCACCTCGATTAAATATATGCCGAAGGGTATACAATTCGGCCACGCCGGCGCGAAGGCTGACGCCAGCCGGGAGACGGCCGAGGCGAAGAACGACGCCCTGCGCGCCGCCGGAGCGATCGTGCCGACCTCGTTCGACGATTTCGACAAGGCAATCAGGGATACCTTCGACAAGCTCGTGGCGAAGGGCGTCCACAAGCCGATCCCCGACGTCGAGCCGCCGGCGATTCCGATGATGTATAAGGAAGCCGCGGCCCGCAACCTCGTGCGCCGGCCGACCAACTTCACCTGCACGATCTCCGACGACTCGGGCGACGAGTTGATCTACGCGGGACACAAGATCAGCAAGGTGATCTCGGAAAACTACTCGCTCGGCGAGGTCATCGGCCTGCTCTGGTTCAAGGAACGGCTGCCCAAGTGGGCGGCGGGCTTCATGGAAAACGTCCTGAAGCTGTGCGCCGACCACGGCCCCTGCGTCTCGGGCGCCCATAACGCCATCGTGACGGCTCGTGCCGGTCGCGACCTGATGAGCGCCGTCGCCTCGGGCCTTCTGACGATCGGCCCCCGGTTCGGCGGTGCCGTCGCCGGTGCGGCCCTAGCGTTCAAGGCTGCGCGTGACGCCCAGATGACGCCGGAAGGCTTCGTCGACGACATGAAGAAGAAGAACGAGAAGATCCAGGGAATTGGGCATCTGATCAAGAGCCTCAAGAATCCCGACATGCGCGTCGTTCTTCTGAAAAAGTTCGCCAAGGAGAACTTCCCCGCGACCCCACTGCTGGACTATGCCCTCGAGGTCGAGCAGATCACGACGTCGAAGAAGGACACCCTGATCCTCAACGTCGACGGTTGCATCGGCGTTCTGTCGGTCGACATGATGTATGGCCTCGGCTGGGACGAGGAAAAGATCCAGGAAGTCGTCGACAGCGGCGGCCTCAACGGCCTCTTCCTGCTCGGCCGCACGATCGGCATGATCGGCCACTACATGGATCAGCGCCGACTCGAAGCCCCGCTCTACCGCCACCCCTGGGACGACGTTCTCTACGATCTCCCGAAACTCGAAGAGTGACAACCGGCCCGCTCGCGGGCACGACGATGAAAAGCCGGCTTCCCGCCCTGGGAAGCCGGCTTTTGTATAGGTATATATAAAAAAAAAGCCCCGGGCATGAGCTCGGGGCCATTGTGTTAGATCATCTGATCGACGCTGGCGGCAAGACCGAGCCGGGTTGGGGCCAGACGGTGGAGGCATCCGAGAACTTCGTGAGGAACAGGCGGGTGCCGTCGGGGCTCAGGAGCCCTGAAACCGTTACGGTATGGCCGGCCGATTCCCACATGTCGTGACCTCCGACAGGGTCCTGATAGCGGAATTTAGGGCTCTTCTCGAGGGTGGCTGGGTCGAAGGTGACGTAGGCGCTGTATCTCACCGTCTCTCTCGTCCAGAGGAGCTTGAAAGTCGTTGCGGGATCGGTCGACTTCGGATCGACGCTCAGGATACCGCTCAGGTCCGTGATCAGCGTTCCGGAGGCGGGCTCCTCGGGCGGAGTGAATGGAACCTCGGGATTGGGCCAAATGGTTGAGGAATCTTCGAAGGTGGTCATGAACAGGCGCTGGGCACCGGTTTCGTCGGTGAACAGCTTGCCGGAAATCGTCACGGTGTGTCCATCGGATTCCCAGAGGTCACGACCGGACGTCGGATTCTGGAATCGGAAGGCGGGCACCTTGGTCAGCGCGTTCGGATCGAAGATGACGTAAGCGCTCTTCATGCCCGCCGCATCCCTCCAGGTGAACTTGAACATGTTCCGGGGATCCGGGGAACTGCGATCGAAACTCCAGAGACCGCTCTGATTGGCGATTGCCGCGCCTTCTGCCGGTTCCCCCGGGATCTCGATGCCGGGCGGAACGAAGCCGGTATCCGAGGCGGGCCGTATGGCGAACACCTTGACCACTGCCGGGCCGTAATCCGGAGCCGGTCGCTTCTCGATGATGAGGCCCTCCATGGTGACGGCCATGCCGAGCATGTTCTGCATGGCGTTCCTCACGGCTTCGGATTCGGGGAGGAATCTCGTGCGGATTCTCTGGGTGAGGCCGAACCAGAACTCACCAGCCGCATCACGTTCGAGCGGGCCGCCCGTGAAGGTCATGGGCTCGAGCTCCGGGATCGTGACGACGTCGTCGGCATATCCCGTGATGCGGAACGTGGCGGGCATGCTGTTCATTACATCTGGCTTTGCTGTATAGTAGCCAATATATACGTGAGGGGTCGTTGTGGCCGTTACGGGCTGGCCGCCGACCAGGCTCCCATCGGCTACCATGGCGATATATCCGCTGAAAGAGGCCGGGCCTTCCGGAAAGCCTTCCGGGGGCTTGATATAGAGGTGACCGTTGCACTCCTCGATGATTCCCATGATCCGGCCGGGCAGATCGCCGGTGGGATCCTGGGGAATTTCGGCCGGTATATAGGTGAAACCCATCTCAGGGCCCTGCATCAGGAGCACGAACAGGGCGGCGGCGAGATCCTTCGCGTTAGCTGAATTGGCGATGGCGGGAACGTTCGCCAGGATCTTGCCGATGATCAGATCGCGGATGGCGTCATGGTAGATCGTGAGCTGGTCGGGCGTCGGAGGGAGCGGGGACACCGTCTGCTTTCGCACCGAAGCCGCCAGGGTCAGCTCACCGAGACCGGTGTCGAAGCCCGAGCTGGTATTGATGCGCTGGGTTTCCCGAGGTGCGGGATACAGGCGGGTGATCAGGGGCGGAGTGCCTTCAAACAGGCCGAGATTCATGAAGGTGGTCTTGAAGGCGGCCTGGATCAGGCCGTGGACCGGATCGGCCTGGAACATCGCCCGGACGGCATCGGCGCTCGGAGCGGCCTTCAGAGCCGTCATGAGGCGCTCGAGGCTGTCGGAGATCAGCTGGTAATCGGCCATCGGCAACGCTGGCGGTGTCATGGTTGTCATAACCTTGAGAGCGGCGATGACGCCTTCCAGCTTGCCTGCCAGGGTCTGGGCTTCGAGATGCTGGGTGACCTCGGGGGCGTTGACGATGCCGGGCAGAGTCTCGCCGATCAGTTTGTCATCTGCATCCTGCAGCCCAAGGAGGACATCTGGTGGCAGGCCGAGCGAGCGGGCGCGCAGCCGGAGCTGGTCGCCGAACAGCTGCCAGCCTTCCGCCTCGCAGTAGAGGCCCTGGGCGATGCCTTCGCAGATCTCGCGCTGGAGGGAGAAAGCAAACTCGCGGAATTCGACAAACTTTGCGTCTTCGAGGCCGGCCTGGCGGAACATCTGGAGCTGGGCTTTCTCGCGGTTGACGAATGCTTGGGCGATCCTCGCCAGCTCGAGCTCCCCAAGAGTCGGGAGTTTTTCGATCGGAATGATGCTCAGGATCTCGCCCAGATTGACTTCGAACGTGGCATCGAAATCCTCGGCGAACCGAACCAGCTTCGCCTGGTAGATTGAGTTGGGATCGATGACGGGCGCCGAGGCAATCTTCCCTTCAAGGATCTCGGGCAGGACCCCTTCGAGGACCGTGCCGCCGAGAGTAGCGCGCAGGACGATGTTGCGCCGGCCGGTCGGAAGCCCTTCGATCCGGTAATACCCGGTGGCATCTGTCGTCGCCCGCTGGCCGAACGGGACGAACACGCCGCGATCATCATAATCACCGGCCTCGACCGTCATTCCAGCGGCCGGGGTGGAGACGGATTTCAGCAGGCTGCCCCGGATGCTCCGGGAAATGGCCGCGTTGCTGACAAAGCCTGTCGCAACGCCGTTTCCAGACGTGAGTCCCTCGTTCGTTCCGGGATTGTTCTGGCCGCCGGGGAGCAGATCATCGCCGCCTCCGCCGCCTCCACAACCCGTGACGAGGAGAGATGCGGCGACCACGCAAAAACAAAGCATACGAAAAAGCAAGGACTTCATATTCCTCTATGCCTCCAGAAAAATAATATCTTTGTTGAGGGCGCTGTATCGAAGCTAGCGGAGAACCGATCCGGAAGTCAATGACGAATGGGCTTCATGTGTCTCATCCAGGGCGTGACGAGAGTTTCCTCAAAATCATCTCGGGGGCATGACTTGCTGAACACGATCCGTGACATCGACGAGGACAGACCGGCCCGATGCGAGCGGAGGAACAAAGTCGGAACCGGCGAGAAAGATGTTGCGATCCGGGAGGGGGGGGAGATCTTCACTGAGATATTCTGAACGGATCGACCGGAACAGATTGACCAAGGAGAGGTCCTGCCTCAACCGGCCATATCTTCGATTCTGGCAGTAAACGGCGATCAGATTCGCGAAGCGCTCCTTCAGATGCGAGGCATTCATGTCCCCATACCGGAAATAGCAGCCAGGGCCATGATCGGATGCGAGAATGATCACGCGAGGGCGGTTGGATGGGGAGACAAGAAGAGTGTTGACGAGGTCGCGGACGCGCTGTTGCAGCCATGCGAGCTGGTTCACATAAGCGCGTTTGTATTCTTCCTCGGTCCTGTTCCAGCGGATGTTGATGGCGTCGATATAGCTGAAACAATATAATGGCTCAATTTCTTGCCCCTGGGCGTCGAAAACGAATGGTGCATGCGGGGCAAAGAGATGAGCGAAGGCAAAGACCGGTGCCGAAGCGGAGGAGGCTTGCGGCATGGCATCGAATGCGAAGCGGATGCGATCCCTGTGGCCTTCATAGGGAAAGAATAGTTCGCGATAGCGGGGGGGAATGGACTTGGTAACGGCTGAAGGAAGAACGGACGCGAGAGCCGGCAGGATGGTACGGCCGATGATGGTGCCTGTGAATTCCCCTGTTTGAGGATACTGGTTGGTCTCGAAAACACCAGAAGGGGATACGTTTGTATAATAATATCCGCTTTTGTATATTTTAAGATGATATCCCCGGTGGGCGAATGCGGCCATTGTCGGATTTGTCGCCATCCTGGCAACGAAATCTTCCGGATACAGGGTTGGGGCAAGAAGATCGTCGATATATCGGCCTTCCAGCATCGAGAGAAAGCTTGCGAAGGTTGAAGGATAATTTGCTGTGCTGCGGTCGGCTACGTAGAAGCCCCGGTCCCGAAGAAACCGGGTAAATGAGGATGCATTGAAGCCATAGAGGTCCCGAAGCACATCTTCGCGAGCATAGGCATCGAGAATGAGACAGTATATGTCGGGATCTACTGTCTCCGGGGCAGAGCGTGGTGCCGGCTGGGAGGCTGGAAGAACGTGGCCAGTCGAACGTGCTGGGCGGTTTGAGAAGACGTAGAGCTGTTCGGCGCCCGTCAGCAGAACGAAGATCAGGAGATAGACGTTCATGATTCGGAGCGGCCGGTCAAGTTTCATGCGTGTCCGTCGCAGCAGAATGGCGAATATCAGAAGAGATGTAGCGATGGTCAAAAGCATCAGGAGGTGACGGCCGTATGGGGACAGGTCTCTAGGCAACATCGGGACGATGAATTCGAATGCCGTGCCGTATCCGAAAAAGGCCGTCAGAACCAGCAGGGAAAACAGGCCTGCGTGTTGCCGGTCGGCCCAGAGGCGCTTTGAGAGGAGAACGAGAACGGTTGCCAAGCAGGCAAGACCTGCGACGACGGAGATCTCCCCGGTCTGGAGAAACAAGGTATTCTCAAAGAGAAGTCGGGTGTTCCAGATCAGGAAATACAGGAGCGAAGGGAGCTCAGGATTGCTCAGCATCGACATTCCCGGGATTTCATCAGAAACAGTGTGCGTTTTGTGTCCCGCACGGGCATGGCGGCGAGGGTGTCAAACCTGCAGGCCATGCTGGCTTCGAACGCCGCCTGTGAATACCCGGTGAAGATATCTTTCCGGACGGCGAGGAGTCGCTGCACCTGGGAATCTTCGCGGGGGACGAACTCGATGATCAGGTGGCGTCCGAGACCGGCCAGGAAGGCGGCGACACGGTCGAAGGGCAGGTTGTTGCCGATGACGAGATGGTGGATGAGAGCGAGCGCCATGACGAGATCGACCGGGCCGCGATCCGCGAATGAAGCCCGTTCGGTATGGGCCCAGCCGAAGGCCGGGGTGGGGTTGGTCAGATCCAGCAGCAGAGGAAGAAGTCGGGTGTCACCGCGGGAGCGGACGTCCCGGTAATTACGCTCGACTGCCGCCGGATCGATGTCCCAGGCCACGGTCAGGGCTCCCCGCTCGCTAGCGAGGCGGCTGAACACGCCGGTGTTCGCCCCGAGATCCCAGGCTGTCCCCGGGGAGACCCGGTCGATGAGGCCGGCGACCAGTTCGCGCTTTTCCGTGAAGCCGGTCTCTGAATAATTTGTATTTGTATAATATTCCGCCCACGTCGTTCCGGCGGGATGCCAGTCGAGAGCCTCGATGGCGCTCTGAAGACCGTCGACGATGCCGCGAACGGCCTGGGGATGAACCTTGCGGCCGGCGGCGGGGTGGGGGGTGTCCGAGGCAAGGCTCGACTGGGCTCGTGCGTGCAGGTGCAGATGCATCAGGAGCTGGAAGGAAAACCAGGTGCGCAGCGGGAGCAGGCGCGAGGCGAGGTCCAGCGGAATACCGTCGAGATGGAGCTGAGAGAGGCGGCCCAGGCTGACATCGACGCGACTCATCAGCGCGAGGGGGGCGAGGAAGTGGCGGCAGAACTGCTGATAGGCGGGCCAGGGCTCGTCTGCCCGGGCTTTTTCGAAGGAAAGGGTGTCGAGAAGCACGATTCGGCCTTCGTGCAGCTGGAAATTGAAGGCCGAGGCGTCCTTGAGCCGCATCCCGTAATTCATCGCGAGCGACTGGAGAGCGAGCGCCGCCCGGGCCGCGTCCCGGAGCTGACTGAACGACCATTCACAGGGGTGGGAGATGAACCGGACCGTCTCCGGCCGGATGACGCGGAAACAGCCCTCGGGATCAAGGGGTGGTTCGCCGGTCTCCTCGTGTCGGATCAGCAGGCCGTCTTCGATCAGACGCGCATACAGGCCGGATCGCATGAAGTGTTCATAATCCTCCTGCCCGATTGCTTGTATCTGGCGATATAGAATGCCGTTCCGGGAAAAGACGAAGCCAGCCGGGTCTCGAAACGAGGCCCGATGCCGATCCTGGTGATTGACCGTCATTTCTTCGCGGAGGGGTGATCGTCGGGCTGTGGTGGTCTCTCGGTGCTGTCGGGCTTCTTCCTGCCCGTCAGGAAATCTTTAAATTGCTGCCAGTACAGTTTGAGGGCGTAGAGGCCTCCGAACAGCGTCGCCACGATGATCTGAAAGATGTAGCTTCCGGTGCCGGGATCGATATAGGCATCGGCCGGTGAAATGATCAGAAAAGAGAGGCCCAGCGCCAGCGGAATGCGGCTGGACAGGGCGGAAAGAGCGGTGTGCATGGATCCTCCTGAGGAACGGGCAGAATCGGTCGGGAACGCCGGCGAATGCCTGGTCATCTCGGCTTTCTCGTGAGGCCGTGCTTGAAGAGGCGGTCGACCTCTTCGCCGAACCGGCCGTCGGCGAGGTGGATGACGAGATGGGGCAGGGGTTCGTGGCCGCCGTTGTAGAAGCGCTCGGCCTCGATCAGGACAAGGTGGGCGGGCTGGCCCTCTTTCGGGATCACGAACCGGATGCGCTTCAAGCCGAAGTGGGCTGACTTGAAATGCTCGCAGGCCTCGTAAAACCGGTCGGCCGGGATGATCATGGCCAGCTTTGCCCCATAGGGCAGCAGATAGGCCGCCGACTCGATGAAGTCGGCCAGGGTGCCGTTCAGCTCGTGGCGCGCGGCGGCGCGGCTGGGCTTTTCCGGGATCTTCCCGCTTCCCTTCGGGTAGTAGGGGGGATTCATGACGACCAGGTCGAAGGATTCCGGCAACATGCGCGCCGGTATTTCCCGGATATCGACATGCTCGAACTCCATGCCGATCAATCGGGGGTTGAGTTCG
Organism: Candidatus Ozemibacteraceae bacterium; assembly: GCA_036567845.1. Lineage (GTDB taxonomy): Bacteria > Muiribacteriota > Ozemobacteria > Ozemobacterales > Ozemobacteraceae > MWAR01. The sequence continues at coordinate 20,967 of DATCTT010000027.1, forward strand.
AGATTGCGCTTTGCAAGATGATGAAACTCTTCCTGCAGCTCCATGCCGGTGATGGTCAGAGCGGGGTTTCGGTATTTCAGCATGAAGGCCAGAATGCCGCTGCCCGAGCCGAGGTCGGCAACCCGGGAAACGCTCGGGGAGAGCGGGGCAAACTCGGCCAGCAGAAGAGTGTCGATGGCAAACGCCGTGCCGTCGATCTTCTGGATCAGCTTCAGATCGGTGCCGACGACCTCGTCGAGCCGCTCGTCCGTGTCGAGGAAAACGCTCTGCATGCCAGGCATTCTACCCCGGATTCGGAAATGTTTACAGGGGGTGACGGCCTCGGGGACGGCAGATCAGAAGTTGATCGCGAGGGAAAGCGAGTAGCGGCGGTCTTCCCGATCACCAGGACGGGGGCCGAGCTCTTCGGAATACGTCGCGAACTCGATGCGCGCTTCCCGAAAGGTCGCCGTAGCGCCGGCGCTCAGATAGCCCCCGCGAACGCCGCCCCGCAGGGTGAGCCAGGGCCGGGGAAGCGTTTCGAGGCCGAGCCGGAGCTTCGAGAAAAATGTGCCGTCGCTGGTGACATCGGCGAGATCGGCTGCCAGCAGCAGTTTGCGGGTGCGGCTCGAGGAGCCGGTGAGAGGCCGGACGGCGGTTCCGATGTCGACGCGGCGCGGCAGGCGTCCGATGGAGGGATCGACCTCGGACTCGAACAGATTGCTCACCGAGAGGCCGATCGACTGGTTCCACGCGTTCGAAAGCCGGTACAGCACGCCGCCGTCGAGATCGAACGCCGCGCCCTTCCGGGCGTCGTCCCGCAGATCATCCTCGGAGAGCGTGGCGAAATCCCGTGCATCGTAGCTGCGGTCGATGCTGCGCCGCGAGAGAAACTTCATGCCCAGGCCCCAGTGGCCGGTCGCAGCATCGCCGAAGACGATACGGTTGCCGGGAATCGGGCGGGCGATGGCGCCGACCAGCACCGAGTCGATATCGCCTTTTGCCCGGATCGCGGGATTGGTCGGCCGCTCCACGCCGATCTGGGCGACCGTCTGATACAGAAAGCCGGCGCCGAAACCCGTTCCCCCGAGATAGTAGGCGAGATTCGAGGCGACGGTGCGGGCCTGCTGCCCCATGACGTCGCTCAGAAGGCGGTTGTTCGCGGCGCGGGCCTCGGGGGTGTCTGCATCTGACAGGCCATTGGTCTTGTTCTCCACGCGCCGGAGATCCTGATTGATCTCCCCCGTCGCGTCGAGAACGGCGTACGATTTGTCGGTGATCTGGCCCAACCCGGCCGGATTCGAGAACAGGGCCTGCTGGTCATCGGCCACGGCCGTGAATGCCCCGCCCATGCCCTGCTGCCGCGGGGTTTCGTACACCAGCGGGTGGGCCTGCTTCGCCGGAAGGGGCGTGGCGGCGAGGATGGCCAGGGAGAGGGCTGCCAGTCCGGCGCGGATGATCGGTCGCATCGTCAGTTCGTCCCGTCGATCTCGGTCAGGAGCGCGGAAAAACTGGCCGCATGCACATCGTGGAAGGGGTGGACGGCTTCGAGCCGGTCGGCGAGATCCCCGACGGCCGTGATGGTTGCCCTGTTCGAGGCACTGAAACTGCCGGTGAGCCGGGCGCCGTTGACGGGGGAGAGGAAGGTCCAGGCCTCGCCCCGCCCGTCGAATCCATACACGAGATCGCTGAACGCCTGTTCCAGCGACAGGCCCGAGGTCGCCGCCCCGCCGATGAAGGCGGCATACAACTCGGGCCAGGTCGCGGTTTTCGCGTCGTTCGTGGTGAACGTGATCTGGTCGTAGATGTCGAGCCGGCCATTCTTGTTCGTGTCATACTTCTCGAGCAGCCGCTTCGCGGCGATCAGGGGCGGTATCAGCCCCCGGGTGAGCCGGTCGGTGCGGGATGGCGCCGGCACCGACTGCATCATGCGCGAAGCCCGTTCGAGCCGGTCGATGTCCGAGATGGTCGTTGCGCACTGGAACCACAGCGCCGCCCGGTCATACGGGCCAACCCCGTTTTGCATCGTGTCGAGCACGGACAGCACCCGGAAGCCGGCGAGGCCGGCTTCGGATTCGGCCAGTCCCTGGACTACGGGGCCGGTCGCATTTCCGCGATTCACGAGCTTCTGGAAGATCTCGCGCGCGCCGGTATAATCGCCGGAGCCAAGCGCCAGATAAGCTTCGTCGACGAGCTCGTCGTCGGTGCGCCCGCTCATGGCCGTGTCCATGCCGTCAAACAGATTGCATCCCGTCAGGCCGAGCGCGACCCAGAGCATCAGGAATGCCCGGAGGATGCGCGCCCCTCTACCCATGCTGAACATCGTGACTCCCGAAGTTGACGGATTCATACCGGATATCGGCAGATCCCGGCAGCCCGTGAAGAGGGTTCCGCCCAATCCCCCGAAACTTTTTCCGTACACCTGTGGTATCTATGGGAGTAGAAGTCCTGGAATGACTGTCTGGAAGGAGCCATCGCCATGAACTCCCTGCTTCGCGCGTCCGGTGTTGCGTTGCTGTGTCTGCTTGCCGCCACCGTATCGGCCGGTCCGTTCGACCGTTCGACCGTGCTTGTCGACGGGGCGGATACCGCCACCGCATCACTCATTCCGCCGAAGACCGTCGAGCAGCATGTGCGCGTGGCTTCCTATAACATCGCCCATGCCCGCGGCAACGAGGAAGGCAAGGACAAGAACGAGATCGCCCGCAAGGAGAATCTTGACGGGATCGCGGCGCTGCTGAAGCAGCACGAGATCGATATCGCGGGGCTGACCGAAATCTCCCAGGGCGATCTGCGGGCGAAGTTCCGCAATCAGCCGAAATACATCGCCGAACATGCCGGAAATCTCCATTACGTCTACGGGGAGAATGTCAGCCGGCTGCTCGGCCTGCTGGCGACCCAGGGAAATGCCGTTGTTTCACGGTTTCCGATTCTTTCTTCGAAGAACCACGTGTTGTACCGGACCGACCCCAAACATGAACAGCGGAGCTGCCTCGAGGCCATTCTCGATCTGGGAAACGGCCGCCGGCTCTGCGTGCTCGTCGCCCACCTGAGCCTGCTCGCGGAAGAGTCGGACAGGCAGGTCGAACAGCTCTGGAAGCTGGCGCTCGAGAGCAAGTATCCGGTCGTCCTGATGGGTGATTTCAACTCCCGCCCCGGAAGCAGCCGGATCAAATGGCTGGCCAGCCGCATGAAGGATACGACCGCCAACGTGAACACGACATTCCTGAACAAGCCCGATGTGAAGATCGATTATATTTTCAGCTATGGTTCGATCCGTGCCGGAACGGCGTTCGTCGACGGATTCGAGCAGGGTTACTCGGACCACGGCTGTCTCATCAACGAACTCTGGATCCGCTACCTCCGCTGAACGAGAGAAACGCACCGCGAAGGCGCCGGGGCGCGGAGGGGAACGAAGAATGCTTCACCACAGAGACACCGAGGCACAGAGGTGAAGGGGGCTTACTCTGTGTCTCCGTGACTCTGTGGTGCGCCGTCTTTTCAACACGCCAGACACAGCGATCCAGATGTGAGGGCGAAGCCTGTACGTTGTGGCACGGTGGGGAGGCGTTCCCTCGCGGTCTTGTGGCTCAGAGGAGCGGGACGCCGCGGGCGCGGAATGCCTGTTCGGTTTCGGTCGGCCAGACGCTCGCCTGGACTTCGCCGATATGGGCCTTTTCGAGCAGATACATGCAGAGACGGGACTGGCCGATGCCGCCCCCGATGCTGAGGGGGATCGTGCTCTCGAGGACGCCTCGGTGGAACTCGAGTTCGCGGCGGTCGCGCAGACCCGCCATCTCGAGCTGGCGTTCGAGGGCCGGGGCATCGACGCGGATCCCCATCGAGGAAAGCTCGAGCGGCTTGCCTCGCACCGTGTCCCAGACGATGATGTCTCCATTGAGGCCGCGGGTTCCGGGGCCGGTTGGGGGGCTCCAGTCGTCGTAATCCGCCGCGCGCAGGTCGTGCGGCTTGCCGCTGCTGAGCGGGTGGCCGATGCCGATCAGGAACACGGCGCCGAACTCGCGGGCGATCTCGGCTTCCCGCTGGGCCGGCTCGAGACCCGGAAAGCGTGCCTCGAGCTCCTCGGTGTGGAGAAAGGTGATGCGTTCTGGGAGCTTTTGCCCGAGGGCGGGAAATGCGGCTGTGACGTCTCGATGGGTTTCGAGAATTGCATTCCATATATTAATAACAATATATTTCAGGTGGTCGAGGGTGCGTTCGGCCGGGGTGACGACGCGTTCCCAGTCCCACTGGTCAACGTAGATGCTGTGGATCTCGTCGACGATCTCGTCCTTGCGGATGGCGTCCATGTCGGTGTACAGGCCGTGGCCCGCCTCGAAGCCATACCGGCCCAGGGCGTGACGCTTCCATTTCGCCAGGCTGTGGACGACCTCGATCGTCTCGGGGCGGAACTTCGTGACGAACGAGACCGGTTTCTGGGTGCCGGCCAGGTCGTCCTGGAGCCCATTGCCGGTTTTCAGGAACCGGGGGGCCGTGACACGGACGAGGCGGAGCCGCTCGGCGAGGCGATGCTCGAAGACATCCTTAACATGCTTGATCGCGTGTTCGGTCGTGAACAGATCGAGGGCCGGCCGGTAACGTTCTGGAAACATACAACTCCTGTCGCAATGCGGTGTGCCGCGCAAACCTTGGGGATGCAGCGGCGGGGGCTGTCATCAAATGTACCAAGCCCGGGATCGACAATCAAGACCCGGCTCTCGAAAAGAGGCTTCCGAGGCCGTCTTCGCGATTGACGACCCCCTGTACCGCCCGTATAATCGAAGGCATGAAACGCCTTTTCGTGATTCTTGCCGTTCTGCTGAGCCTCGCCGCCATCGGCTGCGGGGGCGGCGGCGGCAGCAACCCCGTCAGCACGACCACCACTCCGCAGATCGCCGGGTTTTCCCCTCAGACGGGAGGACCCGGAACCACCGTTCAGCTCTGGGGAGCCTATTTCGGTGCGGCTCAGGGCTCGAGCATCGTCTATTACAACTACGAGCCCTGCACCATCAACTCCTGGAGTGACACGATCATCAGCTGCACGCTCCCGAACACCGCCCGCACGAGCGGTACGTTCATCGTCAGCGTCGGGGGCAAGTCTTCGGCCGCAAGCACCCAGTTCACGCTCAACGCCCCGCAGATCACCAGCATCTTCCCGGCCGGCGGGCCGGCCGACACGCTTGTGACGATTTCGGGTGTCGGATTCGGCACGAGAACCGACTACTCGCGTGTTTCCTTCAATGGTTCCAACGCGCCGATCGAAAGTTGGTCGAACTCGTTCATCACCTGCCGGGTCCCCTCGGGCCTTCAGAACGGGTCGGTTCCCGTCATCGTCTATATCAGTTATGACTATTATGTAACGACGTCGTTCAATTATGTATTGCCTGCTATAACAAGTCTGTCGTCCGTCAATTCCAGCTCGACGGGAAACAACGTGGGCGCGGAGATTGCCATCAATGGCCAGGGCTTTGGCTCCTATCAGTCCGAATACAATGGCCAGATTTCCTTTGGGGGGGCACCGGTTTCCTGGACGTCCTGGACATCCAACCGCGTGACCTTCCGGATACCCGCGGGCACGGCGGCCGGATACCACTCCGTCTCGATCACGGTGAACGGGAAAAGCGTCAGCTCGGGCTGGAATGTCTACGAGCCCAATCTTTCCAATCCGAATCTGTCGACGGTTTACGACCAGGGCGACCTCGTCACGCTGTCAGGAAATTATCTTGGTCTCTATACCGATCAGGCTCAAAGATCTGTGAAATTCGGCGATGCAACCGTGACATCGTTTGTGTCATGGACGGATACGGGCATTTCGTTCTACAATCCGATCGAGCCCACGCTGCTCTCCAATCCCACGATTTCGGCCTCTGTCGTCGTGGGGGGGCTCCAGTCCAATGCGGTTAATGTCAAGGTAAACTGAGGAAACGATGCAGGAAGCGATCACGAAGATCAAGGAGGTGCTGCAGCTGATCGACGAGCTGAAACGTCAGTTCGCGGTGCGGCGCCATCCGGATGGATGCAGCAAGCTTCTGTACACGGGCGTGGCCGAGTCGAATCTCATTGACAAGCTGATCCCGGTTGTCGAAAAGCGGTTTGGTCCTGCTTACAAGCCGGCAGGCCAGTCGGCGCTGCTGAAAAACTGGTTCGACGGGTTTGTCAAGGGAGTCGGGGGCATCCGGCGCGATCAAACCCTCTTCCGGCTCGATATCTCCCCCGAGCTGAGCATGTTCTGCGCGTTCTGGCCCTGGGGCTCCGAGCCGGTCAAAACCTCGATCCGCATCGGCCTCCTTTGTGCCGACGAGGATCTCGAGAAGAAGATGGAGTCTTCCCTCCAGGGCTGCTTCTAAGGCACATGCCTGTGCTCAGGGCAAACGGGAACTCCTTGATCTGTGAGGAGGGAGTTTCTGGGGATTGATTCATCCTCAACCTCTCGCATACCGGACCGGTTGCCGTCGTTCGCTTTTCCACGACCCGCTCACCGGCCCCTTCCCGGAGGGGGCGCTTTCTCTGGTATAATGAAAAAACCAGATACATCAGAGGGGGCGGAAGATGGATCGTACCATTCGGAATCACTGCCGTATCGGCTGGGTTCTGCTGGCTCTGTTTCTGTGCTGTGCTGCCCTCACGGAGGCTGCGCCAAGACGTTCGGCCGGGCAGCACATTCTGATGCAGAGCTTCGGTTGGAACTCCCAGGCTCGCGGGGTTCCCAGCCGCTGGTACAAACTGGTCGGTGATCGGGCCCGCGACATCGCCGATCTGGGCGTCACGATGATCTGGCTGCCTCCGGTTTCCCGCTCGGTCAGCCCCCAGGGCTATCTTCCCGGCGATTACTACGACGTGGGAACCGAGCAGAGCCCCACCTTCTACGGCGACCGCGACCAGCTCGTTGCGTGTCTCCGAAGCCTCGACCAGGCCGGCCTGCTTGCCATTGCGGATATCGTCGTGAATCACCGGTGTGCCAGTCACCAGGATGCCAACGGCGTCTGGAACATCTACAACTTTGCCTCGGGAAAGGCCCGCTGGGATGGGCGGATGATCTGCTCAGGCGAATACGGAGGTTCGGGCCAGCGTGATTCGGGGGATAACTTCGGCCCGGCACCCGATCTCGACCATTCCAACAGCAGTGTCCAGAGCGACATCATCGAGTGGCTCAAATGGCTGAAATCCCTGGGATTTGACGGCTGGCGGTATGATTTCAGCCGTGGATACGCCCCGGAATATACCGCTATCTATGATAAGGCGACGGCCCCCGCTTTTTCCGTCGGCGAAATCTGGACCGATATGGCTTTCAGCGGCTCCTCCCTCAATCCGAATCAGGACGCCCACCGCCAGGTTCTGTGTAACTGGCTCGACAGGGCCGGGGACAAGGCCGCGGCCTTCGACTTCACGACCAAGGGCATTCTCCAGGTTGCAGTCATGGGCGAATACTGGCGGCTGCGTGACTCCAGCGGAAAGGCGGCCGGCCTGATCGGCTGGTGGCCGGCCCGCGCCGTCACGTTTCTCGACAACCACGACACCGGTTCCCAGCAGAACCACTGGCCGTTCCCCGCGGAAAAGGTCATGCAGGGATACGCCTATATTCTCACGCATCCCGGCACCCCGTGCGTGTTCTGGGAGCATGTCTACGATTGGAAACTGCGCGAACCCATCAAAAAGCTGATCGATGCCCGCCGCCGGTGCGGCATCGTGGCGGACAGCAAGCTCGAGATCGTGAAGGCCGAACAAGGCCTATACGCGGCTTTCGTGGGCGGGAATCTCGCCATGAAACTCGGCCCTGCCGACTGGAACCCGGGTGACGGGTTCGAGCTGCTCGCGAGCGGCGATCAGTATGCCGTCTGGGGGAAAAAGGCCGCGGCGGGGAGATGACCAGACTGGCCGTTCCGTGCTATTGTTCCGATGACCGATGAAAGTGCGCCGAACGGGCACACTTCTGATTTTCGGCGATCTTCACTCCGGGAGTCTCTGCATCATGTCTGAAGAGGTGCGGTTCGGCGACAACTACACGGATCTTTCCAGTGAGTCTGGTGTCAATGCAGGATTTCAGTTCGAGTTTTTCTGCGAACATTGCAACGATACGTGGCGCACCCCGTTCGTTCCCTACCGGCGGGGCCAGCTTTCCGGCTGGCTCGGCAAGGCCTCGGATCTCCTCGGTGGCCTGTTCGGTGGGGCGGGGGATGTCGCCAGCGGAATGGCCGAGTCGGGATTCGGCGCGGCACGGGACGCCGCATTTCGTGAAGCGGTGCAGATGGCGCGCGGTCGGTTCCATCGGTGCGGAACCTGTGCCCAGTATGTGTGCGATCGCTGCTGGAATCGGGAACGGGGGCTCTGCCTCCAGTGCGCTCCGGATACGGATGCCGAGATTGAAGCCGCCCGGGCGCGCGGCGAAACGGAGGCGGCGATCGAGGAGGCAACGGAGGAAGGGCGTTCCCGAGGAAAAAAGCGGGATGTGAAGACGGCGAAGCAACTCGTCTGTCCGGCATGCGGCGAAAAGAGCGGCGGAGGGAAATTCTGTGCCGCGTGTGGCGCGAAGATGGATGCAAAAGCCTTTTGTCCGGAGTGCGGGAAGCCCGTCGCGAAGTCCGATGCGTTCTGCCGCGAGTGCGGGCATCGACTGAACGGGTGACCCGGGTAGCGTATCGCCGCGGGCGAGGTACCCCGGCGGCAAGGCGGGATGAGCAAACGCGCGCGGCGGCGTTCAAAAGCGTGGTGTACACTGCGCTGCTGGTTTACATAAATAATTACGGATAAATTGTACAGCTTCCATTGCAAGGGACCGCCGTGGTCTGAAACGCCAAGGGGTACCCTGTGGCGGGGAGTTGCTCCTGGACAGAGGCGGTTATTTTGGCCCTCGCAGGAAGAGCTGGGCGGGGTCGGTGATTCCGAGAGCGGCAAGATTGATCCTGAGCGACCAGGACATGCCGATATTCACGGCGGCGATCACGGCGAGACCGATGAATAAAAGCAGCAACAGCCGACGCTTTCGACCTGCGGCAGAAGCCGAGGCGGCAAACAGGGTGTCGACATGGAGGAGAACGCAGCTCCAGCCTGCGATGAGCGCGAACAGGACGCTTTCGAATCTGGCCAGTTGGGCGCCGACGCTTCGGAGATCGCCAAGGGGGCCCGTGATCGAGCTTCCAAGCTCCAGAGCCGTTTGAACGAGCTGCGGATACGGTCCGGCTGTCAGTCCGGCAATGAGGCACGAAGCGAGCGCGAATGCCCAGGCGGCGATCCTTGCCAGCCGGTCGTCAGACGATTTCTGCACGGGATGCCAGATCGCAAGAAGCGTCGGAATGACGATGAGATGTGATTCCCCCCACATCAGGCAGGCGGCGAGAACGGCGGAGATGACCGCTCGCAGGAAGGAGCTGAGCCGGTTCCGGGCCGTCGCGACGAGGGCAGAGCCTCCTGCGGTCAGCAGAAGGAGGGTCTGCCCGGTGGTCAGGAAGGAGGAGGCCAGCATCAGCCCCGAGCTTGCTGCAAGGCTGGTGAATAGTCCTTTCCGGGCGTGAAGCTCGGTGAGCGGTGAACCCGGAAGCTGGTTTTCATCCGAAAGGTCGAAGCCCGTGGGGGAACGCGGAATCTCGACTGCACGCAGTCGAATGGTCGGATACTTCGAGGCAAGGGGAATTTCGACCAGGGTGTTCAGGCGGGGCGGACGAAGAAGGCCCAGCAGGTAGACGCCTGAATCCTGCATGGCGATCGAGGGATGCTCCAGCATCTCCTGGAGCCGTCGTTCCGCGACAAGGGGATCGTAGTTGTGGAGGGCCTGGATGGCGGCCGCACGAACCCGATTGTCCGGGGACGACGAGAGCTCGACGAACCGGTCCCGAAGATGGGGAACTTGGCAGTGACTGAGCCCTTCAAGCGCGTTTGCGACGACCCGAGGGTCGGGGTGGGCGAGAAAATGTTCTATAGCGGTGACAATATCAGGCGAAGGGATGCGGGGGAGGCGTTTGACGAGATACGAGAGCCTGAACGGGTCGGTTTCCGAGTGAAGACAGGCGAGCAGGGGTTGGGCAAGCGTCGGATCGGCCGTCTCGGTGAGCCGTTCAATGGCGTCAAACGCGACATATCGGCTGCCGAGGCGCATCTTGTGGAGAAGAATGTCGCGACGGCTGAGGGAAATGGCTCCTGGGGCCTGTTCCGGGATGGGGTCAGTGGGGGAGGCCCTCGGCGTGATAAGCGGTTCGAGTTGGTTCCGGGCCTTCCGGGCGAAATAGCGGACCTGGGGGGCCGGATCGAGAAGCAGATCTGTCACGGCAGGAAGAAGCGTCTCAGCCTGATCGGGCGTCAGCGCGGAGTGGTGACCGATGGTCTCGAGGACGGCCTGCTGATCGGCATCGCTTCCGTCCTTTAGCAGACGTAGCGCGAGCGGGATCCAGTGATCGATGGGGGCCGGAGCTGTGTTCGGCATGAGGGCATCCTATCACAACGTGCCTCTGATCGGAATGTGGCAGGGGATGATGAAAAACCGGCGTTTTCATCCGATGGACGCCTGAGATGTCCTGTAGAAGTGCATCCCGTCTCTGGCATCGGAATTGCACAAAGAGAACCGATTTGTCGGAAACAACACGGATGCGGAGGAAATCAGGATGGGAGCGGCTTTCAAGACCCTGTCAGGGATCGTGTGCGGGGCGATGATCATGGGTTCGATGGCGGCCGGTGCGGCTGTCGAGGTGAGCGTTGATCGTGGGTTCAACACCGAGGTGTCGGTGTCGGTGCCGGCGCTGAAGTTCATCCGGACGCAGCTCGATGGGAAGCCGGCCTCGGCGCTCGTGATGCAGGATGCGTGTCCCCGGCTGGTGAAGGGCGAACCCGAGCTTCCGGTGATCTCGCGCTTTTTCATGGTCCAGAGCGAGGGAGCTCCCGCCGTCCGCATCCTTGACGCGAAATATGAGACGATGCCCGTCGAGGGGATCATTCTTCCCAGCCGTGGCCCCCTGTCCCGGGCGGAGGATCCTTCTTCGGCTCCCTATGTGACCGGGAAGTCGTATGAGAAGGACGCCTGGATCCCTTCAGACAAAGAGCTCGTTTCCGTTGGCAAGCCGTTTTTATTCCGTGATGTCCGTGGCATCCGGATTTCATTCCATCCGGTCCAGTATAATCCTGTGAAACAACAGCTTCGTGTTTATCGGCGGTTCTGCGTCCGCATCGACAATACCGCAGGTACCCCGACCGGCGCGACCCGGCGGCGGGCGGCTGTTTCCAGTGTGTATGAGCCGTTATACAAAAATATGTTTCCCAACTTCACTGCGATGGCCCAGCGACTGCCCCGGCTGAGCGAGAGCGGACGCCTGGTGATCGTGGCGGCCGACGAGCTTGCCGATGCGGTCATGCCCCTGATGGCGTGGAAGCTCAAGTGTGGCATCGACACGCACATCGTCAGGCTCGGCGAGATCGGGGGCGCGACCCCGGAGGCCGTGAAAGCCTATCTGCAGGGGGAGTTCAACACCCGGCCCTTCACGCACGTGATCCTCGTCGGCGATGCCCAGCAGGTGCCGACGATGAAGGGGGTGAAGGAGGGGGCCGACTCGGATCCCTGTTACATGAAACTCGCGGGGGACGATCATGTTCCCGATGCGATCATCAGCCGCATTTCCGCCACGACTCCCGAAGAGGTTGCCTACCAGGTTGCGAAGTTCATCAATTATGAGCAGTTCCCGTCCGAGGGAACGGATGCCGCCTGGTATACGAAGCTGATGGGCGTTGCCAGTGCCGAAGGCACCCCGACGGATTTCGAGCGGATGGAGGAACTGCGCACAGTACTGCTGACGCGCTTCACCTCGATGGATCAGATCTATGATGACAAACAGGCATCGGGTGGTGGTGCGTCTCCCTTCCCGCCCCACATGCCTGGCGGCCCCTGGGGGCCGTGGGGCCCGATGTTCGCTGTCGCTCGTGACGGGATTGCAACCGACTCCTCCGAAGCTGCCGACGCCAATCCTGCGGGCGCGTCTTCCGGCACCGCTCCAGCCCCGGCGGTTTCGAAGAAGGACCGGATTGCGGCCGCCGTCAACGAAGGACGTGGCATCATCAACTACATCGGCCATGGCAGCAAGGAACGGTGGGTGAGTTCCGGGTTCGGCGTCGACGACTGTTCCTCGAAGCTGGCGAATGGCTGGCGGATGCCCCTGGTGATCAGCGTTGCCTGTGTGAACGGCGACTTCGCGAAGGGGACCGACTGCTTCGCCGAGGCTTGGCTCAAGGCCGGTGATATCGAGAATCCGCGGGGTGCCGTCGGCTTCATGGGGGCGACCACCAACATGAGCTGGGTGCCTCCCTGCGTTGTCCAGGCCGAGATCAACACGAACTATATCATGAATGATACCTACAGGACCGCCGGAGCCCTGATGATGAACGGCGTGATGAAGGGGCTCGAGCAGTACGGCACGGATGAGAAAAGCGAAGGCGTCAAGATCGCCGAGCAGTGGCACTGGTTCGGCGACGGCACGCTGATGGTGCGCACCCGGACGCCGCGCCGGATCGATGTGACGACGAAGATCGAGAACACCGGCTCCGAAAGCGCCGTTGCCGTGAAGGTTGTCGACGCCGACGGCAAGGCGGTCGAGGGGGCCCAGGTCACCTGCTATACCGCCCGGTTCGAGGCGATGGGAACCCGCCCGACGGGGGCCGAGGGCACGGTGGTCGTGACGGTGCCGGCCGAGAGCGGTACAGAAGGCTACATGACGGTCGTCGGCCCGAATCTGGTGCCGATCGTCGACCGGAAGATCACGTTCTGACCATCACCCGTTGATTCCGGGGCGCGGAGAAGGGAATACCCTTCCTGCGCCCCGCTTGATTCGGGCCGAAGAAATCGGGGCGGGGCATTCAGGCCGGCCTTGCATCGGGGCGGGGAGGCTGGTATCGTGCATGCTGTCATGACGAAAACAGCGAATGCCGATCAAGACCCGATTCTGACATCTGCCCGCCGGGCTCTCGCGGCCGAAGCCGAGGCGATTTCGGCCGCGGCTGCCCGTCTGAACGGCGAGGTGCTGCGTGCGGTCGATCTCATCCTCACCTCGAGCGGCCGTCTGATCGTGTCCGGGATGGGAAAATCCGGCCTGGTCGGACGGAAGATCTCGGCGACCCTTTCCAGCACCGGCACCCCGTCGTTTTTCCTGCATCCGGCCGAGGCCCTGCACGGAGATCTGGGCATGGTGACGGAGAAAGACGTGCTCCTGCTGCTTTCGAACTCGGGGGAGACGGACGAAGTCGTCCGGCTGATTCCCTTCCTGCGCCGTATCGGCGCACGTATCATCTCCCTGGTCGGGAACGTGGCCTCGTCGATGGCCCGCATGTCCGACGTGATTCTTGACGCTTCGGTTGCCCGGGAGGCCTGCCCGATGAATCTGGCGCCGACCAGCTCGACGACGGTGGCGATGGCAATGGGGGACGCCCTGGCGATCGCCCTGATCGAGGCCCGCGGGTTCCGGGAGAAGGATTTTGCCTATCTGCACCCGTCCGGCAGCCTGGGCCGGAGGTTTCTCACCGTGCGCGATTTGATGCACACGGGGGAGCGCATTCCGTATGCCTCGCCGGAACTTCCGCTGAAAGAGGCGATTCTGGCCATGTCGCGGGGCGGTTTCGGGGCGCTCGTCGTTGCTGATCCTGAATCGCGCCTTCTTGGGGTTTTCACCGACGGGGATCTGCGCCGCTATTTCGAACGATCCACAGGGACCCTGGACGTGCCGTTGTCGGAGGTGATGACGAAGCAACCGCGGCGCACGTCTCCCGACCGGCTCGCCATGGAGGCCCTCAAGGCAATGGAGGAAAAGTCGATCACGTCGCTGCCCGTCGTTGAGGCGGGGGAAGAGCGGGTCGTTGGCTTTCTGCACCTGCACGATATCCTCCGCTCACGCCTTGTTTGAGGCCTGACCGGGGCCTTGGCAGGGTGTCAGCGCCGGCGGGCGACGACGATCAGGGAGAGGCCCGGCCAGGGAAGAAGATGGTCGATGCGCCGGAACAGCCAGACGAGATGGTCGAACACCTTCCGGACGGCTTTTCCGAGGAATGGTGAGTCACCCAGCCGCGCGGTGAGATTCCGGATGATCCGGCCCGGCCGGTTGAAGCTGCGAACTTCGACGAGCTCGAACCCTGCTGCATGGAGATGCTTTTCCACAAGGGGGGTGAGGGCATCGGAGGATGGCGCGTCGGGACTGGTGGCGACGAGGACGAGATGCCCGTCCGGCGTGAGGGCCCCGCGGATGTTCGCGAGGGCCTCGGGACTGTGGAAGATGCGGCCCGACGGATCGGGGCAGAGAACGGTGTCGAAGGGGCCGGGCACGCTCCCGAAACCTGCCGGGTCAAACACATCGGCTTTCAAAACGCCGACCGATGTGTTCTGGCCGAACTGGGACCCAAGATAATCGATTGACGCGGAATCTGTATCGATAGAAATATATCTGTCGCGTGGCAGAAGATGCTGCATCAGGTTGCCGGAGCCTGCCCCGATCTCGAGGACCACGTTCCGGATGTGGGGTCGGACGGTGTCGGCGAGCCATCGCTTGTACCGGGGCGGCGGCTGGACGAAGGAACGCCAGGTTTCCTGGCCCGGGATCTCCCGCACGCAGTCGTCGATCAGCCAATATTTAATGATATAGTAGAGCGCGCAGAGGCCGTCGCGCCAGGTCACCTTCTTCCCTTCCTCATAGGTGCGCCCGCGATATGAAACGGGAACCTCGTAGACTCGGAACCGGCGCTTGGCGACCTTGGCGGTGATCTCCGGCTCGAGACCGAAACCGGAGGAGCGGATGGGGATGCTCTTGAGCAGATGCGCTCGGAACATCTTGAAGCAGGTCTCCATGTCGGTGAGGTTGAGATCCGTGAAAAAATTGGACAGCAGCGTCAGGGCGCGATTCATGTGCGAATGCCAGAAATACAGGACGCGCGAGTAGTCGTGGGGGAGGTAGCGCGAGCCGAAGACGACGTCGGCCGCCCCGGAGAGGATCGGTCGGAGCAGTCGGGAATACTCGGCCGGGTCATACTCGAGATCCGCATCCTGGAACACGATCACGTCCCCGTCCGCCTGTTCAATACCGGCGTTGATCGCCGCCGTCTTACCCTGGTTCACGGACTGAAAGACCGGGGTGATGCGGGGATCGGCCGCGGACAGCTCTTGGATGATTTCGCGGGAACCGTCCCGGGATCCGTCGTCAACGATGACGAGCTGCAGGGAGGAAATGCCGGCCGTGCCGTCCTGGGCGAGCACGTCCCGTACGATCTGCCGGATGGTAAATCTTTCGTTATATACCGGCATCACGACTGAAAGCCGGACAGAGGCAGAGGGCGGATTCATCAGGAACGTCTCCCGGGAAAGAATGACAAACGGCCGGCAGCGCACCGTATGAGAGGTGAAACGGCGGCGCCGCCGGCCGGAAAAGACCGGATCAGTCGGCCAGGAAGTAGTTCTTGCCCTCGACCCGGATCTTGTCCTGCTTCTTGAGCTGGCTCATCACCTTGATCAGGCGGTGATAACTCGACTCGCCGAGGTGATTCGCAAGTTCGGACATGGCGATGCCGGGGTTCTTCGCGAGATGCGAAAGAACCGTGCTCGGGGCGATCGGCTCGGGCTTGGGCTCGGGCTTGCCGTGGCGATTCCGGAGCCGGCGCTGCAGGTAATAGACTCCGTGACTTTCGACGACATCCTCGCTCTTGACGAGCTTCTGCATCAGAGATTTGAGGAGGGAGCGCTTGACGCCGAAGTTTTTCGAAAGGGACGTCAGTTTCTCTCCGTCGATTTTGCCGTCCAGGAAGAAAAAAATCTCGCGGGGAGTCGGGAGAGCCTTGCGTTCGGCACGGACCTTCGCCGCTTTGGTGCGTTCCTGGAGTTTCTTTTTGACCGAGGGGGGCAGAGGCTTGCGGCCAGCCTTTTTCCGAGAGGCAGGGGTTTTCGCTGTCGCACGGGCAGGGCGGCGGCCGGTGGGGACGGCGTGGAGTTCGAGGCTTCCGTCAAGCAGGCCACGAAGCACCTTGGCGAAGTTTTTGAGATTCACCGTTTTCACGCTTCAGTCTCCTTCAAGATTGAATGTTGTTGCGCCTTCTTGATGCATCGCGGCTTTGCGATTGTTTCATGCAACGCGTGAATCATACGATATGTCGATATATCGTTGCAAGGAAAATCAAATCAAAAACCCGCATCCTCTATGGATGCGGGTTTATAAAGATTTATCCGTTTGTCAGCGGACGCCGATCGTTGCCACCATCACGGCCTTGATCGTGTGCAGGCGGTTCTCGGCCTGATCGAACACTTTCGAATACTTGCTCTCGAAGACTTCATCCGAAACTTCCATGGCGCCGGTGTCCTTCGAGACTTCGGTCTTGTCGTCATGGAACGCGGGCAGGCAGTGCAGGAACATCGGGTTTTCCTTGCCGGTCGCCTTGATCATCTTCATGTTGACCTGGTAGGGCTTGAGCAGCTTGATGCGGGCGGCCATCTGGGCCTCTTCACCCATGCTGGCCCAGACATCCGTATAGAGAACGTCACAGCCCTTGACGCCCTTCGCGACGTCATCGGTGACCGTGATCTTCGCCCCGCTCTCGGCGGCGAACTTCTTCGCAGCCTCGACGATGGCCTTGTCGGTGTGGAGGGACTTGGGGGCGACGATGCGGAAATCCATTCCCATCTTGGCGGCGCCGATCATCAGGGTGTTGGCCATGTTGTTGCGGCCGTCACCGACGAACGCCATCGTGATCCCCTTGAGGGTGCCGAACTGCTCGATGATGGTCTGAAAGTCGGCCAGGACCTGGGTCGGATGATAATCGTCGGTGAGGCCGTTCCAGACAGGAACGCCGGCGTATTTCGCCAGGCCGAGAACGGTTTCGTGCTTGAAGCCGCGGAACTGGATGCCGTCGAACATGCGGCCGAGAACGCGGGCCGTATCCGCAACGCTTTCCTTCTTGCCAAGCTGGATGTCGCCCTTGCCGAGATACTCGGCATGCGCGCCCTCGTCGGCGGCGGCGCAGATAAAGGCGCAGCGGGTGCGGGTCGAGGCTTTCTCGAAGATCAGGGCGATGTTCTTGCCCTCGAGGTTGCGGGGCCGGATGCCGGCGCGCTTGAGCCGCTTGAGATCGGCCGAGAGATCGAGCAGATACTGGATCTCTTCGGGGGTGTAGTCATCGAGCTGGAGGAAGTGGCGGCCTTTCAGATTGACGGGCATGTCGTTCTCCTTTTCCTTGCATCATGCGTTTCGGCGGTCGTATCCCGCGCGCTCCATGAATAGCATGCCGGTTTCGAATTGGCAACCGCCCGGGATTGCGCTAAGCGGGCGGCTTTGCGCAAAGCGCGGCAAAGGCGCATGTGGAACAGGGTGCCTCGGCGGGGGGCTGCCAGGCGCGTTCGCCGCGGATCCGCGCCACGAGCTCCGTGGCTGACCGCTCGAAGGCCGGGAGGTCGGGATCGACGGGCTCGATGCGCACCGATGTCTCGGTCAGATAGGCCAGAGCCGCGGATGCGAAGGCGAGGGCGCCGCTCTTCCCGAACAGGCCCCGGCGGGCCGCAGCGAGATACAGAGCAAGCTGCCGGGCATAGACCGCGTGGGCCGCAGGTGAAAAAGCATGAGATTTATAATCAATGATATATACTTCTCCGTCCCGTAGATCGATGCGGTCGGCAAACCCGCGCAGCAGGAACGGGCCATCCTGGTCTGACGTTCCTGTCACCTCGAGCCGGAGGTTCACCTCGGCCTCGAGATGTGCCGCATCTGTCGCCGCCAGGGGTGAGGCGAGATACGAGGCGAGCAGGGCTGCCGCGCGGTCCCTGCCCGCCGCCCCTTCCTCACCGTGAAGAGGGACCAGCCGGTCGAGCAGCCCGAACAGCCGGTCGCGTCGGACGTCGTCCGGGAGGGCGGACACGTTTCCCTCGTGGTACAGGCGCAGGGTGCGATGAACGAGGTTGCCGACGGCCGGCCCGCGTC
The DNA here is from genome assembly GCA_036567845.1 of Candidatus Ozemibacteraceae bacterium. Lineage (GTDB taxonomy): Bacteria > Muiribacteriota > Ozemobacteria > Ozemobacterales > Ozemobacteraceae > MWAR01. Next base: position 38,858 of record DATCTT010000027.1, read on the forward strand.
CGGACTCGGACGGACCCGCAAGGGGCGCGATATGCCGGCGCTGAAAAAAATATCGCCGGGGACACTGCTCATACGCATCGAGATCCCCGAGCGAGTAGATCTCCTCACTCACTCCGCTTCCTGCCACCCGCCTGGGCCGGGACGCCTCCTCCCGGAGACGGAGAAAACGGCCGGTGAGAGCGGTGATCTGCGGGGTGAGATCGACTCCATCAGCCGGCTGGGACGGGAGAGGGGTGGCGGGGGCGGAGGAAGCCGTTCCTGCCGCAAGCCATCGCTCCGCGACAGTGGGCCACTCCGCGAGGGCGTCGACGGAGCCGAGGGTTTCATCCGCGCGAAGCATGCCGGCAAGCTCTCCGATGGGCTGGCCTGGTTTGTCGATATCCGTTTCCGAGCCGCTGATGACAAGAAGATCACGGGCGCGAGTGAGGGCGACATACAGCTTCCGGCGCTCTTCGGCGGAATTGGCGACCTGCTCCGCGTCGAAAACGGCCCGGATTTCGGCCTCCGGGCTGCCCTCACACTCTTTCCGATGGACCACGAGCCCCTGGTCGCGGGTCATGAACAGGCCCTGTTCGCGTTTGAACGTGCGCGTGTGGAGGTTCGGCAGAAAGACGACGGGGAACTCGAGCCCTTTCGATTTGTGAATGGTCAGGATCTTGACGGCTTCGCCCTCCTCGAGACCGAGACCGGCCTCGTCCTCGTCGACCCCGGACTCGATCGTCCGGTCATGGTAGGCAAGGAAGTCGCGGAGGGTCGTGAAGACACCGTTGGCTTCGAACGCCCGGACGATACCCACGAATTTCGCGAGGTTGTTCTCGAGGCGGCGCCGGCGCAGATCATCCGTCTGGGCGGCCGCGTGCTCGAGGAACCCGGCCTGCTCGAGCACGGCATGGACGAGGTCGAGAATCCCCAGCGTGCCGCTCATTCCCTGAAGGCGGACGAACAGCCGGCGGAACGAGCGGACACGCTCCGGCAGGACGCTCTCGGGAAGGGCCAGCAGGTGGGCGAGGAGGCTGACGTGTTCTTCCCGCCTGTCATGGAACAGCGCCGACAGCTCCGCATCCGAAAGGCCATACTGGGGCCCGGTCAGGATCGTCGCCAGCGAGAGATCGTCGGTCGGCCGCACGAGAAGCCGGAGAAACGCGACAACGGCAGCGATCTCATGGCGCGCGTAGAATCCGAGGCCGCCGGCCATCACATACGGGATCCCGCGGACCAGCAGGGCGTCTTCGTAGGCGCGGGGAAGACGGTTGACGGAGTGGACGATGATCGCGAAGTCTCCATACGCTGCCGGCCGTTTCCCCTGCCGGGTCTCGATGGCCAGGCCGCCGCGGACAAGAGTCTGGATGAGGTCGGCGATGGTTTCGGCCTCTTCGGAACTGCCGGGCGCCGCGGCAAGAAGACAGGCAATCGGTCTTGGTCTGGTCGAAGCGCCACGATCGGCTGTCTGAGGCGGTGGCGGATTTTCAATATTGCGGGAAATATATCTGTCGGCCAGAGTCAGGATTTCCTGAACGGACCGATAGTTCTGGTTCAGCCAGATCGTGCGGGTTGCGGGAAACGCATGGAAGGTGCGGATGTCGGCACCCTGGAACCGATAGATGCTCTGTTTCTCGTCGCCGACAACGGTGATGTGGCCTTCGCGGCCGTCGACGAACGTCCGGATGATGCCGAACTGCTCCTGGTTGTTGTCCTGAAACTCGTCGATCAGGAAAACCCGTTGTGCCGGATCGCTGCCCGCGGCACGCTGGTCGGCGATCAGGGCCGAGCTGCGGAGGAGGATCTCGTCGAAATCGAGCAGGTGTCGTTCCCCGAGCTTCTGGAGATACCGGCTGTAGAATCGGAAAAACCAGATCTGGACCCTCTTTTCGAGGGGAGAGGGCGGTGTACCGCGCCGGGCGAATCGCTCGTCGGTGAAACGCTGGAACCCGCCGGGTGAGAGGAGAAACCGCCGGACGTGGCCAAGGAGGCCTGGAAACAGGCTTGTGACGTGATGAGCCTGGTCGGGGCCGAACGCCTCGGGGCCCTCGAGCAGTGCATCGGCATGGGCCGCCCGGAACTCCTCGAGAAGATCGGCGAGAAGCAGGCGGCGGCCGCCTTCGGTCAGAACCGTGTCACCCCGGTCGATGCCGGCGCCGAACGGGTCGCGGCGAAGCAGATCGCCGAGGAAGGCGTGGAAGGTCGAGACCTGGAGATTGCGAAGCACTGAAGCGGTGAGGCCGCGTGCCGGATGCGCGAGCCGCTCCTTCATCTCCGCGGCGGCCTTACGGGTGTAGGTGATCGCGACCAGCTCCATCGGCAGGATTCCCTGGCGGAGCAGGGCCACGATGCGTCGTGTCAGGACCTCGGTCTTGCCAGAGCCCGCTCCGGCAGCGATTTTCAGAAATCCGGCAGACGGCTCGCGAACGGCATCCTGTTGCTCGGGGTTCAGCCCGGTAAGGAGGTCAGTCAGCATCGTCGGAAGCCTCCTGCGTGGAATCGGGTGTCGGGAGGCGGAGCTGGTCGAGCCGTTCCTGGCAGAATGGTTGGAATTCGCAGTGCTTTGTCGGTGAACGGTTGATGCAGGACATTGCCGAGGCCGCCGGAGAAGGATGGCAGTCGAACACCCGTTCTGAAACGATCCTTTCCATGAGCCGCTCCAGGGTGTCGCTGAAGGTGGCGAACTGGTCGGGTGTGACCTGGACGGCCCATTCGGGGCCTGCGCCCAGTCCGAGCATCGCCGATTTCAAAAAACCCGGCTGGAAGCCATTGTATTTCCTTTTATATAGATCATCCTTCGGATACACGGTGCCGGCACACACCCGTTCATGGCCCAGCTGGCGCGCGGCAAGAAGATAGAAGGGAAGTTGGATTTCGGATGGCGGGCCGGATTCCGGGAATGCCTCGCGCAGCATCGAGGCGGCCGACTTTGCCGAACCCGTCTTGTAGTCGATGATCCAGATCGTGCTGTCCGCATCCTCGAGCCACCGGTCGATCCGCCCTTTGCAGGGATATCCGCGGAACTCGAACCGGAACCCCGCCTCGACGCCGATGGTGCCGGTCGCCGGAATCTGGCCGTTGACGTAGACGGCTTCGCGATACCGGTTCAGAATTTCCCGGGCCTGGCCGTCATACTGCTTCCGCTGGAGCACGGGGAGCTGGCCGAGAAGTGGCACACCATGGGACCTCCAGAGGGCTTCCAACTCATCAAATCTTGGCGATCGGCCGCCCGCGAAGGTTCCAGCCGGGTCATGCAGAGCCTGGAGGCACGCGTGGATCGCGTTTCCGAAGATGAGCGCGGGTTGCCGCTCGATCCGGTCGTCGCGCAGGCGGAGGACGTGACGGTAGAAGAACCGTCGGGGACAGTCGATGAAATCGCGAAGCGCCTGGGCAGAAAACCGGAATCCCGCGGGCAGTTCGGCCGGACAGGGGGGGGCAATTCCGAATCGGCGTGGTTTCAGAAGATCCCTGTCTGCTTCATCCGTGTCGGAGATTGCGTGGACGGCTTCAGACAGGCCCTGCAGGCCGGACTCCAGGCTCAGGCGCTCCTCCGGGGACAACCGGGCCAGGTGGGTGCGGAGTTCGCCGATCGTCAGGATTCGCTGTTCATGCCAGTCACGGTGGGGGTGAAGACCGAGTTCGTCCAGGAACGGCGCCGGCAGGGCGGGGTCGGTTCCGATGCGGCGGGGCATCGTGAGGATCAGCCCTTCTTCGGCCCGCGTCAGGGCAACATACAGCAACCGGCGTTCCTCTTCGAGATGGTCGGCGTGATCGGCGGGGTAGGGGTTGAAGAAGCGGATCTCCCTGTCACTTGCGTCGATCGCTTTCTGCACCGCGGCCAGGCCGGCCGAGCCGATCAGGAGGTTCTCGCGGAGGCGGACGGGGAACTGGTCCTCGCAGAGTCCCGTCACGAACACCACGGGAAACTCGAGCCCTTTCGACTGGTGGACCGTCATCAGCCGCACCCCCGGCGCTGCCGGGGCCACGTCGGCTGCCGGCTCATCCTCCTGTTCGAGGGTCGATGCGTAATACGTGAGCCACTCATCGAAGCTCGGCATCAGATCAGCGGCGACGGGGGGGCGGCCAAACTGTTTTTCCCGGACGTCGCAGAAATCGTCAATCATGTTCCGGAACCGCATGACATGCCGTGCTCCGGGAGACGCCGGGTCGGCGACGAGATGCGGAACGGCGAGTAGAAGCCGGGCGAATAGGGTGACGAGCGGAAGGCCGATTCCGTCATGCAGGAGGCGCAGGGTCTCGCGGAACGCGATGAGCCGGGTGACTGTGTCCGGGGTGGGAGGGACGAAACCGTCGGGAAGCGGTTCGTCAGGCGGGCGGTCGAGCCAGGCGTCGAGTGCGGTCTCGAGAGCCGCCCCGGGGGGAAGGGCGGCGAGATACTGCTGGACCCAGATGGGGTCGAGGCCAAAAACGGGGGAGGCGAAGGCCCGCCGCAGAGGTTGCTCTCGGGCTTCCTCCGGACCTGCCGTCGCCTGGAGCAGCGAGGCGAGCGCCGTCACCTCTTCGGACCGAAAAAATTTCATATCACCGGCTATATCAAAAGGGATATGCATTGCCCGGAGAGCCTCAGACAACAGATCGATCTGGTAATTGTTCCGGACCAGGATCGCGATTTCGCCGGGGGTGAAGCACCGATGGGTCCCGTACGTGAGCAGTGAGGCGATGCGGCGGGCGATCATGCGCGCCTCGTCGAGCTCGTCACGGGCCTCGAGCAGCTCGACGAAGCCCTGACGGCTGCTGCGCGCCACAAGGCCGCCCGGGCTTCCGCCGGAAGGGGGACTTTTGGGGGCAAGCTCCTGCGACCAGTGCAGGTTGGAGGCCAGGGCGAGAATGTCGGCGGCGCTGCGGTAGTTGCCGCCGAGTGAAAACAGACGGGCTTTGAACTCGCGTCGGAAGGCGCTGCGCGAACCCATCATACCTGGATCCGCCCCGCGGAACCGGTAGATGCTCTGCAGTGGGTCGCCGATCACCGCGATGCGGGGGGGCGGCACCTCGTCCGGGCTTTTCAGCAGCCGGAGAAGGAGATACTGGGCCGGGTCGGTGTCCTGAAACTCGTCGACGAGGACGACCCGGAACCGGTCGCGATACCGGGCGGCCGTGTCGGGATCGCGGAGAGCCTGGATCGAGAACGAGATCAGATCGCGGAAATCGAGGTAGCCGGTCCGGACCCGCTCCTCCTCATACCGCCGGTACAGATGCAACAGCTCGTCGAGACGCTGCCTGGCCATGGAGGGCGGTGGATGGGCGGTGATGGCCTGTTGGAGCTGGTCGGGAGTCACGAGATTCGATTTGAGCAGCGAGATGAACGTGAGCACTTCGAGCTGGAAACCGCGTTTGGTGAGCACCCGGCCGAACACCGGGAAGGTTTCCGGAGTCAGTCGTGCACAGATGCCCGCCATCAGCAGGGCTTCCTTGAAGCCCGTGAGCAGTCGGAAATCCGGCCTGATGCCAACCAGGTGATACCGCTCGCGAAGCAGGCGGGCACAGAACGAGTGGAACGTTGAGATCCAGCACTCGTCGTAGCTGTGGGGGTGGTATTCCATGACCCGCCCCCGGAGTTCGCGTGCGGCCTTTTCCGAGAAGGTCAGGGCAAGAATCTCGCGGAGCCTGGTGCCTTCAGAGAGCAGGCGGCCGATCAGCACTGCAATGGTCCGGGTCTTGCCGGTGCCGGGGCCGGCGACGATCATTGTGGGCCCCTTGAACCCGCGGATGATGGCCTTCTGTTCGTCGTTCAGTCGGTCGAAGTCTTCGGAGAGCACGGGAAGCGGCCTTTCAGGGGGTTCGGGGATAGACGAGATCGAACTGGGGGGAGCCGGTCACCGCCCAGAGAATCACGAAATGGTGGATGACATCTGAGAGGGCCAGTGCCCCGCCCAGAACTGCGAGGTGCCGCTTCCAGACGGGATCTCTCACGAAGGCCGACACGAGCAGGATCAACAGGCCGATGAGGCCGTGATGGATGCGGTAGCCGAAGGTGAGCCGGCCGACGCTCGCAGCCGTGTCCCGGGCCGCCTCGAGACCGAAGCCGAACCGCAGGGCGGCCGTCACGGCCTCGATTGCCGCGGCTAGAAGGAAAATCGGTTTCCAGGAGCTCAATTGTCGCTGTCCGTGTCGGGAAGATCGGGCGTTCCGGGAAGATCCGTTCCGGCGTCCGCCGACCCTTCCCCGGATGTTGGCACTTGATACTCATGACTCAGGCTTTTTTCCAGCCCTTCGAGCATCTGATTCGTCCCGGCGGCATTCTCGTCGGCAGCCTGCTGCTGATCCTCCTGCATCCGGCGTTTCGAGGCGTTCAGCTCGTCGATGTTCCGGTTCACGCCGTCGATGTGGGCGTCATGGCGCTGCTGGTTCTGATCGTGCAGCTCGCGCATCTCGCGATTGAGCTGATCGGTTCGGGCGTTCTGGTCGCGTTTGAAATCCTGCCGCCATTGCTGATGAGCGTCATGAGAGGCTTTCAGGGTGGCGTTTAATTCCGCGATATGGGCTTTTTCCTGTTCCGATGCTCCGGGACGGGGCTGGATGGGTTTGTATTCCTGCCACACGGGCATCGCCTCCGTCGCGATATCGGTCCAGGTGGCAAGCTGATTCCGGTCCACATGGGCGATATCCGGCGATGTGCCCGTGTCGGGGGCCTCGACGCGGCCGAGCCGGACGTCGTGGCGGATGGTCCTGGTTCCCAGGCCCGTGGCTGCGGATGCGGCATCCCCTTCCCGGATGGCGATGCCAGGGATGCCCCGCCCCGGCTTGTCCGATGCGCCGGGCTGGCGTTCGACCCGGACCGGATCGAGGGGGGCGACGTAGGCGCCCGTGCCCTGGTCTTTGCGGCCTTGGTGCTCGCTGACCACCGTCAGCTCGCGGCGCGAGCCGTCCCGCTCGGGGGCGGGTGTTGTATAGCTTAGTTTATATCTTCGCTCGAGCATCATTCGGGAGCTGATCTTCTGGAAAATGCCGGCCAGCTGTTCGGCCGACGGGGCCCGCAGCAAAGCTCCTTTGGTCGTGCGGGCGAGCTGCTCGAGGAAACTTTCGTCAATGCTTGTACCGAGGGCCACGCAGATGACGCGGATGCCGTTCTTGCTGGCGTGGGCGATCACCTCATCGGCTTTCTTCGTCGAAAAGCCGGGTTTGCCCTGCGGACTTTCGTCGCGACCATCCGTGAGCAGCACGATGGTCTTGCGGTCATCGGTGCCGGCAGCCGAGCGCAGCTGCTCGCAGGCCTGATACAGGGCGTCGAATAGGGCCGTGCCTCCCCATGGGCGCATTTTCGCGATGCCGCCGAGCAGGGGTTCCTGTTCGCGCGTGAACTCAGTCACGAGATCGACGTCGCTTGCGAAGGTGATCAGGGAAATGCGCGCCGGCATGTTCATCCCTTTCACGAACATCGCCGCCGACTCCTTCACCGTCGTGACCACAGGTTCCATGCTCGAGGAGCGGTCGAGAAGAAGGGCAATGAACGGCTCCCGGCGGACGAGATCGATGGTGAAACTCGTGATCGGCGTTTCGCGTTCGTGCAGGGTGAAGGCATCATGGAGGAGTTCTGTGGCATCCGGGGTGAACACCCGCATCATCACCCGGATCTTCGGGTAATCGATGGGTGACACGGTTTCGATCACCGAGGAAAATCCTGGATCGGCCGCGTGGGCCGGCGATCGGCCCGTCAGGGCGAACGTGAGCAGGAGCAGGACCACCAGCCATACATGGCCGGGACGACGGGTGCGCATACGGGTTCCCTCCCTCTTGACCGGGATATTCTATCACAAGGGCAGCGGTGCTTGACTTGAAGCCGTCCGGTCGGGCACACTTTGCACAAGCACGGGCTATGCCCGTCGGGATACTGCCGCATCAGGAGGCGAACATGAAATTCATCGGGGCCGACACGCACAAGTGCGTGGGAGCGAAGAGCTGCGAGAAGACCTGCGCCAGGACGTTTTTCAAGACCGAGGATGTGGCGTATTCGGCGATCCGTGTCACGCGCACGAAAGACGGGTGGGACATCAACGTCTGCAACCAGTGCGGCAAATGCATCGAGATCTGCCCGGAGAAGGCCATTTCGCGGAACAGGGCCGGCACCGTCGTGATCGACAAGTCCCTGTGCGTCGGCTGCTTCATGTGCGTCGGCTTTTGCCCGACGCTGTCGATGCGCGTGGCGCCCGGCGGTCGTGAGCCGTTCAAGTGCGTTTCCTGCGGCGCCTGTGCCAAGGCTTGCCGAAGCTGTGCCCTGACCCTGAGTGAGCGCGATCACGCGCAGCTGCCGTCTTGACGGATCGAGGAGAGGAGTGAATAATATGATAGACTATACTAAACGGACCTCGTATCTGGGTGATCTGGAAAAGCAGCGAGGCGCTCACCGGCTCGTCTTCGAGGGGAGCTTCAAGCCGGGACTGCCTGAGCGCGGCTACAACAACCGCACGCTGTTCATCAACCTCTCGACGAAGACCATCACCGAAAAGCCGGTGACGGAACAGATGAAGGAGATCTTCATCGGCGGCCGCGGCTTCGGTCTCTGGTATCTCTGGAATGCTGTCACCCCAAAGACCCGCTGGAACGACCCCGAGAACGAGATCGTCATCAGCCCCGGGCCCCTCGGCGGCAACACGCAGTATCCGGGTTCCGGCAAGTCGCTCGTCGTCTCCCTGTCGCCACTCACCGACATTCCGATCGACAGCAACGTCGGCGGGCATTTCGGGCCCCTGCTGAAGTTCAGCGGCTTTGATGCCCTCGAGATCCAGGGAAAGGCGGATGCTGACGTCGTCATCTTCATCGACGGGCAGAAGGGGGTCATCCGGGTCGAGGAGGCACCGCTCGAAAGCGTCGACAGCCATATCGCCGCGGATATATTCACACACATGTATGCCGAGAACGAACTGGACCGGCGGAACATCTCGGTCATCGCTTCGGGCAAGGGCGCCGATCATGCCCTGATGGGCTGTCTGAACTTCTCCTGGTATGACCACCGGCGCGGCGTTGCGCGGCTCAAACAGGCCGGTCGGGGCGGCATCGGAACGGTGTTCCGGAACAAGAAGGTCAAGGCTGTTGTCGTGCGCGGCCCGGCCGTCAAGGGCGACATGAACCGTCCCGCCGATCTGGACCGGGTGCGCAACACCGGCATCCGGTTGCATCGCGAGATCCACGATAACGATGACAAGCAGTGCCACATGCGGACACAGGGCACCGCCCACCTCGTCGAGGTGATGAGTGACTACGATCTGCTGCCGGTCTGCAACTTCCAGTATGGTTCCCACGACGATGTAAAAAATATCGCATCGTATAAATGGGGCGAACGGTTCACCCAGGGAATTCCCGACGGCTGCTGGCATGGCTGCTCGATGGGCTGCTCGAAGGGCGCCGACGGCCATATCGTGAAGACGGGGCCCTACAAGGGCCACTCCGTCACGGTCGACGGTCCGGAATACGAGACGGCTGCCGGTCTCGGGTCGAACTGCGGCATTTTCGACCGCGACTGGATCCTCGAGGGCAACTTCTACTGCGACACCTACGGCATCGACACCATCTCGTTCGGCACGAGCTGCAGCTTCGTGATGGAGTGCTGGCAGCGTGGCATCCTGAATGCCGAGCGCACCGGCGGGGTCGAGCTGACGTGGGGCAATGGCGAGGCGCAGATGGAGCTGCTGCACCAGATGGCTCGCAACGAGGGGTTCGGGGCGATCGTCGGCCAGGGTGTCGCCCGCATGAAAAAACTGTTCATCGAAAAAGGTTGGGGGGATCCGAAACTGATCGAGGATATTGGCATGGAGGCGAAGGGCCTCGAATACTCCCAGTATCTCTCGAAGGAGTCCCTGGCGCAGCAGGGCGGTTATGCCCTGACCAACAAAGGGCCGCAGCACGATGAGGCCTGGCTGATCTTCATGGACATGGTCAACAACCAGCTGCCTACATTCGAGGACAAGGCAGAGGCCCTGCATTACTTCCCGATGTTCCGCACCTGGTTCGGTCTGAACGGCCTGTGCAAACTGCCCTGGAACGACGTCGAACCGGATGACAACCGCAAGGTCAATAGTCCGATGGAGGCGGCGAAAGTGCCGGCCCATCTGCAGAACTACTGCGATCTCTTCTCCGGCATCACCGGCCGCGAGATGAACCGCGACGAGCTGGTCTTCATGTCCGAGCGGGTCTACAACTTCCAGCGCGTTTTCAACCTGCGCATGGGAAAGGGGCTGCGCAAGTTCGACCAGGCGCCCTACCGCTCGACCGGCCCTGTCACCCGCGAGGAGTATGAATCGCGCGCCGAGCGGTATGACAAGCAGCTTCGGGAACAAATCGGCATCGACCCGGCCGGAAAATCCGTCGACGAAAAGATCGCTCTCCACCGGAGATGGCGCGAAGATCGGTATCAGAAGCTCTGTGATGCCGTCTACAAGCGCCGCGGCTGGACAAAGGATGCCGTGCCGACCCTCGAGACCCTGAAAAAACTCGGCATCGATTTCCCCGACGTCGTAGAGGTCGTCAAAAAGTATCTCTGACAATAGTTCATTCCTGCTTCCGTTTCCCTTCGGCTTTTCGAGCCGATCAGCCCGTTTATGACGGCCAAACGGGCTTTCAGTGCAATTTTCGAGGGGAGCTGTCCGAAAGTCTCCGTTTCGGGGAGGAAATGCGTGCGAACGACGCAGGCGGATGTGGAGCTGCTGATGAAGCGGCTGGTGGAGCCGGTGCGGAAGATGCTTCGGGAAAGCGGAGGATTTCTTCCGTTTGGGGCGTATCTCGACACCGCCCGCCGTGTCCGGAAGTTCCAGGCCGAGGTCGATGACGCGTGGGACCAGGATGAGCTCGCGGGGTTTTTCGAGGAAAAATTGCAGGGATATGCAGCCGCGAAGAAAGCGGTCGCGACCGCCATCGTCCGCGACGTGCGTGCAGCGCCGCCCGGAAAGCGCAAGGCGGAAGACTGCGCCGCGTTTGCGCTCGATCACGTCGACGGCTACTCGGTCATCGTCTTTCTGCCGTATGTGATCGACGAAGGCGGCAAGGTGTTGTTCGGAGAGCTGTTCGCGATCGACGGCGACAGCAGGATCTTTTCATGAGCAGATTTTGAAACCCGCTCCGACGGTATGGGAGCAGCGCGGCGCTCGAGCGATCAAGGTTGTCGGGGGCATGCCAGGTTGATGTAGGGGCATATTTATAACCAGCCCGTCACGATATGTGTGAGGATTGATGCAAAGGAAAGGCATTGCGTGAAGTGCAGAATCAATGAGCGGGATGCGGAGATCGGGGGCGGGACCAGCCTTGGAAAATTGGCTGAGGCGCACTGCCCGGGGGCGGATCTGTTCATCCTGAACGGGTGCCCCGCGGCGCCGGATACGATTCCAGGGGAAGGCGACGCGATCGTGTTCATCCGGCGCGGCGTGAAGCCGGCCCCGGAGGAGCTGGATGCTCTCCTTGCGGCTCGTCACACCCCGGGCGTACATGAAAAGCTGAAACGATCCTCGGTCGGCATCGCCGGCTGTGGCGGGCTGGGCTCGACCGTTGCCCTGGCCCTCGCCCGCGTCGGGATTGGCCGACTTGTTTTGGCCGATCACGACGTGGTCGAGCCGAGCAATCTAAATAGGCAGCAGTATTATATAGATCAGATTGGCATGGCGAAGGTCGAGGCGCTCCGGACGACGATCGCCCGAGTAAACCCGGCCATACAGGTCACGGTCTGGGGGGAACGGCTGGTGCAGCCGACGGTTGCTTCGCTCTTTGCCGGTGTAGACGTGCTGGTTGAGGCGCTCGACCAGGCCGACCAGAAGGCGATGCTGGTCGAGGCGGCGATGAAGGCCTTCCCCACCAAACCTCTCGTGTTGGGCTCCGGGATGGCGGGGTGGGGAGGGAACGAGCGCCTGCGCACCCGGATTTCCGGCACCATGACGGTGTGCGGTGACGAGACGGCCGAGGCCGTGCCCGGCCGGGGCCTGATGGCTCCACGCGTCGGCATTGTTGCACACATGCAGGCCAACCGCGTCATGGAACTGCTTCTCGGGCCAGATGAGGGTATCGGCCCCGAACTCGTAACAGGGAGATTCGACGAGACATGCTGAAAGTCAACGGCGAGCCGCTGAAATACCAGAAAGACATGACCGTTTCCGACGTCATCCGGGCGAAGAAATACTCGTTTCCTTTGTTGATCGTGAAGATCGATGGCGTCTACATTCCGCGCGAAAGCTACGACATCACCCCCGTCCCGGACGGCGCCACCCTCGACATTATCCATCTCATCAGCGGCGGTTGAGCCGTCCCGGTTGCGATTTTCCGGCGTTCTAAGTACGCTTGAATGTCCACCACTCGACAACCCAGACATTTCCTTCCAAATTTCAGCCGAGGAGCGCGACATTGATGAGCGACACGCCCGTCTTTCCCGAAATAATCTTCGATACAGACCCCCTGGGCCTGGCCGATAAGATGGCCCCCCTTTCCCCGACCGTCGACATCATCATCGAATCCGATGCTGAAGCGGCCGTTGAGGAGGAGATCTCGTTCGGTCTCCCGACCCCGGAAGGCGAGATCATGGAGACGAGAGGACGGGTGAAAGCGGTTGCGCCACGCGAGGGCGGGTATGCCCTGACGGTCGAGATACGGGAAGTCGATGCTGCCATGCGAGGGACGGCCCATTCCAGTCTCAGGGGAACGGCGAAGCCTGCCGCTGGTGGCCTTCAGCCGGTCTGGGGAATCGGGCTGAAGCAGACCGACAACACCTATGCGATTCTGGTCAACAGCCCGGCCGGCGTGCTCACAGCAGCTCAGCTGAGCAAACTGGGCGAGCTGGCGGCCCGGGGGACGGGCGTGGCCAAGCTCACCCACGCCCAGCGGGTTATTCTTCTGGCGCCCATGGAGCGGCTCGAGGCGATTCGCGCCGAGCTCGACCAGGTCGGTCTTCGCGTCGGCGTGCTCCATAAGGGGGTCAGGAATGTGCGGGCGTGCTGTGGTGCGCGTTGTCGCTTCTCCGATCGCACCGATGCCATCGGAACCGCCCTGGCAATCGACAAAGTCCTGTACGGGCGCGGGGAGACCTTCGATGTCAAGCTGGCGATCTCGGATTGCATGCGCAATTGCTCCGAAAGCTACTGTTGCGACATCGGACTGCTGGGAGGCGGAGGGAAATACCGCATGGTCGTCGGCGGTCGCGGCAGTCAGATCCCTTTCCGGGCTCTCCATCTTGCCGGCGATATCGAGCCGTCCGACGTTCCGGCGGCCGTTGCCGAAGTCCTCGACTGGTACGAGCAAAACGCCCGCGAAGGGGAGCGATTCTGGAAAATGATGGTGCGGCTTGGCGAGGCCGAAGCTGCCAGGTTCGGTCTGGCTGATATTGCAGTAGCTATGGAAAAGCTCGGAGACGGGGTCGACGAAGTGCGACGGCTCCGGGAACAGCTGGCCCGGCTCGCCACGCTCCACCGCATGAAGAACGAACTCCGTTTTTGCCGACCGAAGTGAGGAACTGAGAAGATGCCCGTTGGAAGCCACAAAGACGCATTCAAGGCCCATCAGCTGGTCAAAAAACTCGTTGCCAAGGACGGGGCAACTCCGCTGCCGACGCTTGCCGCAGAGATCCTCATGGATTTCGTCAAGAGTCAGCGGCAGATCAACCAGCGGGAGTCGGCGACGCACCTCCCGACGGATCAGAATGTGTATGACCAGGAGAAGCTGAAGGCTGCTCTCGAAGCCGTGGGCAGCTTGTGCGGCCAGTGCGAGGAAGCTCATAACGACGCCTGTTTCGTCAATCAGGCACGCCGCGTCCTGATCGCTGCCAGGACCGGCGTCGATCTGGGCCAGGCCTTCGACGGCAAGAAGAGCCTCGATGAGCTGGTGCGGGAGGCCGAGCGTCTCGCTGCCGAACGGGCGGCCGCCCCCCCGGAGACAGCCGCTGCGAGCGCCGGGACCACTCCCGTTTCCGGAGAGACGGACGCGGCTGCGACCGGAAGGCTGCGTCAGGAGCTTGCTTCCCTTCAGGAAAGGGAAGTGTTCCGCAGCACGCTGATCGACGAGATCGTCGATACCATCGGCAAGGTGTCCGCGGGCAACTATGCTGCGAAAATGCCGGTGCATGAAGATGAGCAGCTCGGCAAGCTCGCGACGTCGTTCAATCTCATGCTTGATGCGATGAACGCGACGATGTCCCACCTCGATCACCTCGTGAACGCTCGGAACGCCGAGCTGAAGCAGATCATGAACACCGTGCCGCTGGGCCTGCTCTCGCTGAACGCCGAGCTCCGGGTGAATCCGGAATACTCCCGGACCGCCGCCCTGATCTTCGGCGTGGACGAACTGCGGGGCCGCGATTACCCAGAACTGCTCGGACTTACGCCGCGCCGCCAGGAAGAGCGGAATGCGCTGAAGGATTATCTCGACATCCTTCTGATGGGCATCGACTGTCCCGACGCCGATCGCCTCAACCCCTTCGCCGAAATCCTGCTGCCCCGGGGTGTCTGGGTGCGTCTCCGTTATCATCTCGTGCAGACCGAGTCCGGGCAGGGGAACCTCCTCGTTGTCGTGGAGGACGTCACCGAGACGAAGAAGCTGGAAGCCCGGGTTGAAGCGACTCAGCGCGAAAGTGCCCAGATCAAGGCGATTGCCGAGGCTCCCGATCTGTTCCGCGACGTTATCGCCGACAATCAGAAGATTCTCGATCAGACCATCACCCTGCTTGATGGGAATGGCCCGGCATCCTCTCAGGAACGGATCGATGCCATGTTTCGGGGTGTCCATACGGTCAAGGGGGTGGCCGGAAGCTTTGGCATGTCCGAAGTCGGAAAGCAGGCGGGAATTCTCGAAAATGCCCTGGCCCGGGCGCGCGATCTCGGCTCCCTGACCACGGAACGGACGGAGGAGATCCGCCGCGAGCTCGGCCTTCTCGGCGAGGCGATGGGGGACGTGAAAAAACTGGCGAAGCTCATTTTAGGGGATGATTCCCTGACCGGCGGCCCGGCTCTGAAGGTGTCCCTCGAGCAGCTGCAGGAACTCGAGCGCGAGATGCGGGACGCGGCGGTGGACGAAGGGGTCCGCGCGCGTATGCTCGGCAAGATCCGTGACCTGCGGCTCGTCCCGGCGAAGAAAGCCCTGGAGCGCACGATCCGTCTCGTTCCGGGGCTGATTTCCCGACTCAACAAGCAGGTGTCCTTCCGCCTCGAGGGCGAGGACGTTCCGTTGCCGGTTGAACTTGCGCAGAACCTGAACGGTCCTTTGATCCACCTTATCCGGAACGCGTTCGACCACGGTGTCGAGGACGAGGAACTGCGGCGCGGTGCCGGAAAGCCGGAGCAGGCGTCGGTCGCTCTCACCATTCACCGGCGGGAGCGCTGGATCGAAGTGGCCGTATCAGATGACGGCAAGGGGCTCGACCCTGAGGTGCTCCGGGCCAGCGCCATCCGCAAGGAGCTTCTCTCCCCGGAGGAGGCCGGGAATTTGTCGGCGGAAGCGTGTCTCAACCTGATCTTCCTTCCCGGCTTCTCGACGGCAGCTTCGGTCACCGAGATCTCCGGGCGGGGTGTTGGGATGGATGTCGTCCAGACTGAAATCGCAAACATGGGCGGGCGGATCACCATTGATTCGACACCGGGAAAAGGGTCCCGGTTCACCCTGCACGTTCCGATAGCCTGCTCCTGACTGCGTGAGTGGCAAGCCAGTCCCCTTCTGCCAGACGAGGCGGAAGGGGACTGGAGGATCGTTACAGATCCATTTCCCAGGACACGGCCAGGCGCCGGCCGGGCTCGCCATATCCGTAGATCCTCTGGGAACGCGTGTTGGCGATGTTCAGCAGGGCCAGCCGGAACGTGCCACCGTGGAACCGGCTCAGATAGCCGATATCCGTGCGATCCGTCGGTGAGACGGAACGGGTGTTTCCGGCATCGTCCCAGCTCGCCCCCCACCGGGCATACCGCGCAAACACCTCGCCGTTTCCGGCAGGATGACGCAGAGTCAGGGCTCCGGCATGCCCCGGTACGCGGGGCAGGGTGCAGCCTGAGCTCAGGATCCGGGCCCGGGGCGTGCGGGAATACTCGAACTCCATGCGGCAGCGGCCGCTGGACATCCGCACGTCAAGTTCGTGGCCGGTGATTTCGGCGGTTTCCAGGTTCGCCGCCTTGATCCCCCAGGCATAGGCCGGGTCCGTCGTGGCGACGGTTCCGATGAGATTGTCGGCGCGTGTCCGGTAGCTGCGCACCTCGATGATGCCATCGGTACCTGCCCGCTGGGTAAGCGCGAGCGAGAGAGTGCGCCCTGTCTCGGGGGCCAGGTGCTCGTCGCCGTAGTTCGGGTAGAACCGTTCATTGAGCGACGGACGCCGGAAGGAAGTTCCCCAGGCGGCTTCCAGACTGCGTTTGCCCTGCTCCCGGGAAAGGGCGAGCTTGCCCGTCGCGGCGGTGTCGCCGGGGTTTGTATAACGATCGATACGTCCGATCGACCGGAGCTTCCAGCCGGCTGCCGGGCTCCAGGAAACCCCGCCCCGAAGCGCATCATCTGCCTCATTCCGCTCGAGGATGCCGTCGTTCGATGCGTCCGTTTCCTGATGTGAAACGCCCAGGTCGATCTCGCCGCGCGACAGATACCAGAACCGGTCGATCGCCTGCTGGTGCGTGAGAGAGTGCATGTCATACCCGTTCCAGGGATCTGTCGGATCATCCCCGGCAAGAACCGCGTCACGCCGGCCGGCCGTGTACTGCCACTCCCCGTCCGGAAGGGGCCGCGCGATGTGCAGATTCATCGTCGATTCCGACCGGTGCTGGATGAAGTCGGGATCGTCGACAGGGGCTGAAGTGATCGGGGAAAACGTGTCCAGGGCCGTGTCCGACGAACGCCAGCCGAGAAGGAATCGGACGGCAGTGCCGTTGGTCGATCGGCTCTGGATGCCGATCTGCAGGCGCTCCTGCTCGAACGGATCCGTTTCGGCATTGCCCTGCCGTCCGTCGGCAGCCGACCAGCCCTGAGTCCGGAAGGTCATCCCGGAAACCCCCAGAGTGGCATCCCCAAGCGCCAATGCCGCGTTCAGCTCGCGGCCGTTTCCCCCAACTCCGTCTGAAAACAGGCGAATACTCGAAGTGGCCGGAATGGCGGTTCGGAGATGGAGGACCCCCCCGATGGCGTTGCTGCCCCACCAGGATGCGCCTGAACCGCGGTACACCTCGACGGAATCGAGGAGCCCCGGGTCGATGTCGCCCAGGTCGGGATTGCCCGTGAAGGGGTCGTTCACCGGCATGCCGTCACGCAGAACGAGCACGCGCGCGCCGGTGAAGCCTCCCAGCATCGGACTGGCGAGCCGCCCCGGCCCGCCCTGGGGCGGAGTCACGAGCACGCCGCCCCCCAGAGCCTCGGGGCCGGTCGTCGGTAGAAATCTGCCGATATCCTCCGCCCCGGCACGGGAGACGGCATCGCCGACGAGCTCGCACGGCGGCTTCCACGCCGGTGCCGTCACCGTGACCGTTGGAAGCTGCACGACCGGCTGGGAAGCTGTTACGGCGGGCAGACCGGTGGTCGGGTGGACCAGGAATGCCAACATCGGCAGCAGAAAACGGGAAAAGCGGGAAATGAAACGATGGAAAACGAGCATGGGGCCGCGCCACCTCTGAAAAAAATACCGCGCTCCCCGGGCCGGAGACGCCATGCGTCGTCTGTTCGGCACGATCTCCCGATCCGCGAGGAGTCGCGTGCTCATCCGACAGGTATTCCGGCTCCCGGATCATCCTCCCGCCGGCCCTTCCCACCCTTGCGGGTAGTGGCTTGCCGGCGTTTGTCCCCGATTACGGCGACGGGCTCGCGCAGGTGTTTCACCTGCTTCCCTGCTGGCCTGCGGTCAGGCCATGGCGATGAGGCCCTCTGGATACCACAACCGGCCCCTCCGTGCAAGAACCCGTTCTGTGCCGGAGACCCCCTGTGGTAGGATGGATCGGTCGGAAGGGAGGGAAGTCGTGAGCGGCCAGGCCGATGACGCCATGCATGCGGGGACGGTGATGCCCGTTCAGAACGATGCCCTGCTGCCCGAGGTGCGTCGAGAGATCAACGCCACCCTGCGGCCGGCATTCCTGGTCGGGGCGCTGTTTGGCATCTTCGCCGGAGCCTTCATGCTGATCATCCATTGGGTCGGCCTCATGCCCGATATGGCCATTCCGGCGCTGTGGGCATTCGTGTGCGGGATCACGGTGCTTGGCCTGTATCTGCTGGCCAGGCACGATGCCATTCCTGCCGTCCGGCCGTGGATCGTGGTGCTGCCGCTGGTTTCTCTGCCGACGATCATTTTCGTGGTTTCCTGGTTGATCCTCCCGGGTGGCACCGCCACCTACCTGACGGGACCGCCCTCCTATCTGTATTTCTTTCTCGTCGTGCTGACGGGGTTCTGGATGCAGGCGCGTGTTTCCATCGGGGCAAGTATCTTTGCCGCAGCGCAGTTCATCGTCGCCTACCAGTTCGCCCGGGAGCATCTGCAGCATATTTCTGGCCCCGATGCGCTGTTCCTGCAGGATCTGAAGGACCCGGTCCTGTGGGGCTTCAAGGCTGTCATGCTGGTGCTGACCGGGATCGCGGTTGGCGTGTTGTCGCGCTCGGCCCGCCGGCTGATCGGTCGGATGATCGACAAGGAGCGGGAGCGGGCCTCGCTCGACCGGCTGTTCGGCCAGTATGTCAGCCCGGCCGTGCGCGACCGGCTGATGACCTCTGAGGCTGTCCGGGGCGAGATGCGCGATGTCGCGGTCCTTTTCTGCGATATCCGCTCGTTCACCACGATGTGCGAGGGCATGTCGCCGGCTGCCGTCGTCGAGCATCTCAACCGGTATCTCGATGAGATGGTCGCCTGCATCCAGGCGGAGGGGGGCGTCATCGACAAGTTCATCGGGGATGCGATCATGGCCACCTTCGGCGGGGTCGCGCCGCTCGAGGCGCCTGCCGCTTCGGCCGTGAAGGCTGCCCTGATGATGCAGAAGGAACTGGTTGTCCTCCGCTCCGACTGGACGCTCCAGAATCTTCCGCTTCTCCGGTCGGGAATCGGCATCCATTACGGCCCGGTTCTGCTCGGCCCAATCGGCAGCGAACAGCGTCGCGAGTTCACGGTTATCGGCGACACCGTGAACACCGCTTCCCGGCTGGAAACACTGACAAAAGATCACGCCTGCTCGATCATCTTTTCTGATGCCGTTTTTGAGGCTTTGTCCCCCGATCTTCGGCAGGGATTTACCGAGCTGGGGACGGTGCCGGTCAAGGGGCGAACCGCGCCTGTCCGGATTTTCGGCAACAGGGATTGATCCCGACGCGCTTCTGCTGTTGTGGGGTGGCCCTCCGGGCGACGCGGGTTTGGAAGGGCCCCTTCGGCGTCGAGAACATCTGGTATACTCACCCGGACAGGGCGAAAGAACGAAATCATCGCCCTGGGAGGAAGCAGATGGGTGAGCGGGACTCTGCGAAAGGGCGAAGGATCATACTGGGCTGCCTTCTTGTGTGCGGCATCGCCCTGGCCGGGTGCGGATTCACAAAATATACGTATGACGATTTGAAGAAGGCCGAACAGGCGCGAGATGGAAAGGCCGTCGTCAATATCTATCGTTCTCTCGCCGACAGCGGGGATGCGACGGCCGCCGTCGTTCTGTCTTATATCGCCTACGATGGATCATGGGGCGATCCGGACAAGGAAATGGCCTGGAAGTATACAAAAATGGCTGCGGCAGCCGGTCATCCGGAGGGCCTGTTCAATCTCGGCCTGATGCATATCGATGGAAGCGGCGGTCTTGCGAAAGACTATGGCCGGGCACGGGAGCTTTTCCTCCGAGCCGTGGAAAAAGGGTTTGCCGCAGCGAACTGCGGGCTTGCCTATCTCGAGCGAGACGGGCTTGGATGCTCTCCGGACGCAAAACGGGCATTCGACTACGAACTGGCTGCCGCGAAGACCGGCAACCCGCGATCGATGTATGAAGTCTGTCTTGCGTATTTCCGTGGAAAAGGGGTTTCGAAAGACGTGCGGCGGGCCTATTACTGGGCTGTCGGCGCCTGGACGGACCCCATCACGCGCGAGGCGCGCGACGTGGCGAAGCGGATCGAGGAGGAGGAAAAGCTGACGCCGGCCGACAAACAGGCGGTTCTCGAGGAGATCCGTGCGGCGGCGAAGGCGGGTGGCATCGAGGCCCGCTGGTTGTTCAGCCTGCATCGCTCGGGGGGCATGGGGGTGTCGAAGGATCCTGTTCAGGCTTGTGCCTGGCTGCTCAGGGCCCCGTCCGCGCTGTATACCGTCCGACCGATGCGCGGTGTCGAGGATCTGTTCAGCAAGGCCGATATCGCCCGGGCGAAGGAGCTGGCGGGAACTCTTCGGTAAGGTGACTCCGGTGCCGTGGTGCCGGACGGAAGACATCGTTGCAAGGAGCATGAGATGGCACGCATTCTGAACAACACGGCGAAATCGTCGAAGAAGCGGGAAACGGCACCGGGAATCGTTCCGCTGCTGCGCGACCTCGAGGCGATTGCCTCTCCGTCAGGGTTCACCGACGAGATCGCCCGGTATCTCGTCCGGACGGCTGAAAAAGCCGGCATTGCCGGCCGGCTGACAAACAAGGGCGGCGTGCTGATCGGCAACCATCCGGCACCGGTGCTGCTGGTGTCCGGCCATGTCGACACGCTGGGCGCGATGGTGTCGCATATCAACGGCGATGGAACTCTGGCGATCACGAAGATCGGTGGGCCGCTTCTCCCGTCGTTCGAGGGAAACTATCTCACCGTCTGCACCGATGCCGGAACGCGGTATCGGGGCACTCTGCTGCTCAACAACCCGGCTGCGCACGTAAACCGCGCGGCCGAGTCGACCGAGAGAAAACCCGAGAGCATGCATGTGCGGCTCGACGCGGAAGTACGCCGCGCCGCCGACGTGGAGAAACTCGGGATCGGGGTGGGCGACTTCGTCTGTTTCGACGCCCGGTTCGAACACACCGACACCGGCTTCGTGAAAGCGCATTTTCTCGACGACAAGGCCGGCTCGGCCGTGATGCTGGCCACGCTTCTCGAACTCGGGGCGGCGCGGCTGAAAAAGCTTCCTGTCTGCTTCTTCTTCACCACCTATGAAGAGGTCGGTCACGGGGCCTGTGCCGGTATTCCCGAAACCGTCCGGGAGATGCTGGTCGTCGACATGGGCGTCGTCGGCGACCGGGTGGCGGGCGACGAGTACTCCGTCTCGATCTGCGCCAAGGACTCGTCGGGGCCATACGATCTGGGCATGCGCCGGAAGCTGGTCGGACTCGCCCGCGGGAACGGAATTCCCCACAAGGTCGACGTGTTCCCCTTCTACGGATCGGACGGTTCGGCTGCCCTGCGCGCTGGCCATGATCTGCGGGTCGGTCTCATCGGCCCCGGGGTTTCCGCTTCGCACGGCTGCGAGCGGACGCATGAGACCGGGTTGCGTGCCACCCGCGACCTGCTCGTGGCATATCTCGAACAATTATAATGTGTAAAATAAACGGGGCGGCGCCTTGTGCGCCGTCCCGTTTTGCCTGCTGGTGCGGGCTGTCGGAGGGAATCCCCGTCAGTCGTTCTTGCGAGAGATGACCGTCGCGAGCCCTTCGGGGTGCGTCGAGGCTTCCAGCTCCCGGACGATGGCGCTGTCGCCGTTGATCTTCCCCTTCAGGACCGGCAGATGCGTCTCCCCGCCGCGGGTGACGCGCAGCGTGAAGTCGGGCTCGCAGGGGAGGGTTTTGATGCCGTCGAGATCGAGGCGGAACGGCTGGATCAGCTCATTGCGCCGCGAGATCAGCCGCTCGACGGCCACCTTCTGGGCGAACGACGGCCAGCCGCTTTCGGCAAAACACCGCTCGAGATCGGCGCGGCTGAGCTTCGCGATGCGCAGGGCCATCCAGCGGGCGTCAGCCCAGGAGCAGTCCTTCCATGCCCGCGGCACGTACAGGGGGCGCATGACGAAGTTGATGGTTCCGAGGCGGGTCCGCACAAACGAGGGCTCGAACGAGTTCAGCTCACCGGATGGTTTCAACCCGCCGAGGGTGCAGCCGAGGTCGCTCTGGAACTCGACGGTGCGGTCGAACTGGCGGGTTTTGAGGTTGTAGACGAGGCCGACGCGCGCGTTGTCGTCCTTCATGTCCTTGTTCTTGATCCAGGCGTTGAACACGATCGAGCCGCGGGTGACCCGGTCGGTCTCGGCTCCGGCCGTGCTGAGCGCAGCGCCGCCAAGCCGCTTGATCGCGGGGTTATACAGCGAAAGCTGGCACTCTTTGAACTTCACGAAGGCCGCGCCGACATACTTGGGGTCGATCGATTCCCGTTCTGCCATCTGCTTGTCGACGATCCCGTGGCCCAGGATGGTATTGCCGTTCTTCACGAGGTTGCCGTCGAGCAGATACCGGTCGGCGTGAAACTGGAACTTCGAGTTCAGCAGCATCTCGGACAGGCGGCTGAAGGAGTGGACGGCATCTGGCCCGGTCTTGTCGGGCGGAGTGAGGATCAGCAACGACTCGCCGGGGCCCGAGTAGAACTTGAGATCCTCGAACGAGGCGCCCAGATCGATAGCCAGCCGCGTCATCGCGACATCGGTGTGGACCTCGTCGCCCCACTTCAGTTTCCAGGTCAGGCCATACCGATCCTTCACCGTGATCTTCGGCGAGGTGGCATCCTCCTTGAGCTCGTCATAGAAGAGGATACGCCGGGCATACCCGAGGTCGAACCGGGCGAGCTTTTTCTCGCAGGCCCGGATCAGCGACACCTGCTCGTTCACGAAGTCCTGGAAATTGTTGCCGGGTGCTTTCCCGCTCAGGGCCGGGTGGTCCGGTGCGGGCTGCAGGCGGGAGATCTCGACGGGGGAAAGCCGGGAAAGCTCCTCGCGCGAGACGGGGGTGGTGCTTCCGGCCTTGAACAGCCGCGCCGCTTCGCGTTTCGCGCCGAGTGGCCCGATTGGCTGCTCGGGGGCGATTCCCTCGGGGACGGACATGGCCAGGCTGCCGCCGAGCACGTTGCTGAACATGCGGAATCGTCTGCCGAGCTTGCCGAGAGGCGACTCTTCGGGGGCTTGCGCCATGTCGGCCAACAGGGCGTAATGGAGCCGCTGGAGGCGGATGAACTCGTGCGCCGCATCCCCGCTTCCCTGCGGGGTTTCCATGGCGGCGAGAAGCGCCTGCGCATCGGCAACCAGCTTCGCGTATGCGACGGCGGAGGCGTTCTTCGCCTGCTTCTCGGGCTTGTCGGGGTATTTTGCACGGAGCGCCTTCATCACTTTCGCGTGTTCTCCCGCGACGCGGACGGCGAACGCCTTCACGTTCGCTGCCGAGTAGGACAGGACGGGGTAATCCTTCACAGCATCCTGCACGGCCCGGGCCGGCAGCGGGACGGCCGTCGGAGCGGCGCATGCGAGCGCCAGGACGACGAGAAGGGAAGATCGACGGGTCATAGGTCCTCAATTGGTATTACATTATATATAATAATAAGTTTATCACGGTTTCATGGTCAGGTCGGCTCCGTCGGTGCGGAACACGATGTTCCCGTTCTCGTCGGTCCGCAGGATGGTCGTGCCCAGCTTGCGAAGAGCCGCGACCAGGGCTGCCTCCGGAACATCCCCGGCCGATTCGTCACAGGTGATGACGGCATACCGGGGCCGGACGGCGGAGAAAAAAGTCTCGGTCGCGTCATTGAAGCCGGTCCCATGGTGAGGGACCTTCAACACATCCGCCCGGAGGGCTTCCTTCCGGGTGCAGAGATCGGCCTGGCCGTCAGCGAGAGCATCGGCAGCAAACAGGAACGAGACGGCGCCGAAGGTGAGCTTCAGCACCAGGGATGCATCATTCTTGTCGGGGTGCGCTTTCGAGGGGCCGAGGGCCGTCAGAACGTAGCGATCCCCCTCGAGGAGGATGTCGCCGGGCTTGACGAGGAGGGTGCGGCCGGGATCGCGCGGATCGATCGGCCGGATGGTTCTGCCGACGGGAAACGCCTTCACCACGGCCGGATACCCACCGGCATGGTCCTTGTGTTCATGTGTGACGACGACCAGATCGATCGCCCGGATACCCCGCTTCTCCAGGTTCCTGAAAAGGTCGGCCGAGGTCTTCTCATACCCGGTGTCGAGCAGGCAGGTTTTTCCATCAGGGAGCCGGATGATGATGGCATCCCCTTTTCCAACATCGATGAACGCGACTTCGAGCCAGCCGGCCGGAAGCGGGTTTTTCTGGCCGGATGCCGCCTTCCCCTGCGCCGATGCCATTCCCGGCAGCAGAGAAATATACAGCATCAGACAGATCAACAGAAACAGGGATTGGCGAACCCGGATTTGAAACATAGTAAATACTATTCCTTGCTCGTAAAATCGCCCTCGAGCGGGACCTAGACTTTCATTATACCGTAATAGCCTGGGGGCGTGGGTCACTCGATCGTGATATGGACCTGGGCGGCCTCTTCCCCGGGCGTCAGGGCCGTGATGGTGTGGGCTCCGGGTTGCATGGGCCAGAATGCCTCGTAAGGCGGGCCGACACGTGCAACCTCGACGCCATCAACCAGCCAGATGATCTCGGAAAGGGGCTCTTCCGGGATCGCCCGGAGCCGCACGAGGTTTTCCTCGTCGGGAGAGCGGACGAATCGATCGCCGGTATGGGGAGAGACGATCGTGAGCCGACCCCATCCGATGCCTTCGGCGTCCGGTCTGGCGACGCGCAGCCTGCCGGCGGGCGAGGGAAGGGGAGGAGAGAGGCCTTTGGGCTGGGATGCCGCTTGGGAAGAGTCTTTCAGATGAACCCCCGGCCCTTCCGGATGCGCTCCCGGAAGCGGGGCATAGGGGTCCCCGATCTCGATCCCGCCTTCGAGGACGAACGGGTCTGCGCCCCGGCTCATGCCCCGGGCCCGAAGCCAGTCGGCATACTCGGGGGGAAGTTCGTGGAACCGGCCCTGGCGGGCATGAAAGGGACAGGGGTCGGTAGGCTCCGAACCGCGCGCGAAGAGCTCCATGGCCTGTATCGGACAGAATGGGGTCGGGCGTTTCCCAGAGATGCCGCAGACGGGGGCGGCCACGACGGAGGAGGGTTGCGGGAACCAGTCGCTTCGGCCGCTCGCATTGAGAGCGAGGAGAAGGTCGTGGCCGACCGGTCCGCAGGCGACGGCGCCGGAGAGGCCGTAGGTGGGTGAGCCGTCGAAGTTTCCGACCCACAGGCCTACCAGATGCCGGGGGGTCAGGCAGAACAGCCAGCAGTCGCGATAATTTGTGCTTGTGCCGGTCTTGAGGGCCACTGGAAAGGGAAACGAGAAAAAATGCGGGTTCCCGAAGGTCAAAAGCCGTGCCGAAGGATCGGCCAGCATTTCGAGGATGATCCAGGCCGTAGCGGGCGAGACGAGCGATTGAGAGGCCGAGGCCGGGCCGGGGGTGATCCGGAGCGCAACGCGCCGCCCCCCGTGGGCCAGCATGCCATACGCCGCAGCGAGGGAGGTCATGGTCAGTTCCGGATTGCCGATCGCGAGACCGAGGCCGAAGCCGTCGGCCAGGCTTTCGTCAGGAGGCACCAGGCTGAGGGCTGCGAGAAACCGGTAGAAGGGCCTGATTCCGAGGGCGTTCAGCATCTTGACGGCCGATATGTTCAGTGAGTTGCCGAGGGCGCTTCGGATTGTGATCGGGCCGTAAGAGCGCCGGTCGGCGTTCGCCGGAAGGTAGTCGCCCTGTGGGGTGCGGAAGGTCTGGAGGGTGTCGGACAGCACGGAAGAGGCCGCGTAGCCGCTCTCGAGCGCGAGGGCATACAGAAACGGTTTGAGAATCGAACCACCCGAGCGTTTCGCGGTGCAGCCGTTGTTGAACCCTTCGCCGTGCGGTCCCCAGCCCTGCGAACCGGCCATCGCCACGACC